>DATBMB010000033.1:0-32072 GCA_036555035.1 Burkholderiales bacterium
TGCCAGGGCCGGCGCCATCACCAGTGTGGGGGCCGTGGAAAAGGGCACCACGGTCTGCGATTTCGATCCGCTCGAGAAGCAGTTCCAGCACTCGCTCAACGCGTCGGCGGTGCACATGCAGCACCGCGACACGCGCATCCACCTGATCGACACCCCGGGCCTGCCGGACTTCATCGGGCGCGCGATCGGGGCGCTGCCCGCGGTGGACACCGCCGCCATCGTCGTAAACGCCCAGAACGGCGTCGAGATGATCACGGGCCGCATGATGCATTGGGCACGGCGGCGCGATCTCTGCCGCATGATCATCGTCACCAAGATCGACGCCGAGAACGTGGATCTGCCAGGGGTGCTCGCGAAGATCCAGGCGGCCTTCGGAAGGGAATGCCTGCCGATCAACCTGCCGGCCGACGGCGGCAAGCGCGTGGTGGACTGCTTTTTCAGCCCTTCCGGCACGGCGGACTTTTCGTCCGTGGAGGCTGCGCACAGCGCGCTGGTGGACCAGGTCGTCGAGGTCGACGAGGAGCTGATGGCGAAATATCTCGAAAAGGGAGAGGTGGCACCGGAGGAACTGCACGCGCCCTTCGAGAAGGCCCTGCGCGAAGGCCACTTGATCCCGGTGTGCTTCGTCTCTGCGCGCAACGGCGCCGGCGTCGCGGAGCTGCTCGATATCATCGTGAAGCTCATGCCCAATCCCACGGAGGGCAATCCGCCGCAGCTCGTGAAGGGCGCGGGCGAGAAGGCCCAGCCGGTGCGCGCCGAACCCGACCCGAAGAAGCACGTGATCGCTCATGTATTCAAGGTGATGATCGATCCCTACGTGGGCAAAGTGGGGGTCTTTCGCGTGCACCAGGGAACGATCACCAAGGACTCCCAGCTCTTCATCGGCGAGGGCCGAAAGAGCTTCAAGGTCGGCCACGCCTATCTCCTGCAGGGCAAGGATTTCGTCGAGACCGACGCGCTCGTGCCGGGCGACATCGGCGCGGTCGCCAAGGTGGACGACATCCACTTTGACGCAGTGCTGCACGACTCGCATGACGAGGACCAGATCCACCTCGTGCCGCTCGAATTCCCGACGCCTATGCACTCGCTCGCCATCGAGCCCAAGCGGCGGGGAGACGAGCAGAAGATCTCCGACGCGCTGCACAAGCTCTCCGCCGAGGACCCCACTTTCAAGGTCGAGCACAACGCGACGATCAACCAGACCGTCATCAGCGGGCTCGGCGACTTGCACATGCGCTATATCCTCGAGCGCATGACCAAGCAGTACAACGTCGAGGTCTCGACCAAGCCGCCCCGCATTCCCTACCGCGAGACGATCACCGCCCGGGCGGAAGGCCATCACCGACACAAGAAGCAGACCGGCGGCGCCGGCCAGTTCGGCGAGGTGTTCCTCAAGGTCGAGCCCCTGAAGCGCGGCTCGGGCTTCGAGTTCGTGGACCAGGTCAAGGGCGGCGCCATCCCCAACCAGTTCATACCCGCGGTGGAAAAGGGTGTGCGCCAGGTGCTGGACTCGGGGCCGGTGGCGGGCTATCCGGTGCACGACGTGCGCGTCATCGTCTACGACGGCAAGTACCACGACGTCGACTCCAAGGAGGTCGCGTTCATCTCCGCGGGCAAGCGCGCCTTCATGGACGCGATCAGCAAGGCCCGGGCGATCGTGCTCGAGCCCATCGTCAACATCGAGATCACGGCGCCCGATGCCTCCATGGGCGACATCGCCGGCGACCTCTCGTCCAAGCGCGGCCAGCTCTCCGGCACCGATTCGCTCGCGCCCGGCACACTCGTGATCAAGGGCCAGGTGCCGCTGTCGGAGTTGAACAACTACCAGGCCCGCCTGAAGTCGGTCACCGCGGGCCAGGGCTCCTACACAATCGAGTTTTCCCGCTACGAGCCGGTGCCGCCCAGCGTTCAGAAGACGCTCGCCGAGCAGCACGCCAAGACTGCGCACGCTGAGGAGCAGTGAATTCCCCTCGCGCATGGATGACATCGTTCTCCGCGGGATGGCCAAATGGCCGAACGTGCCTGCGGTCTACGGCTGGCTCGCCCTCGACCGCAGGGGCCAGTGGCTGTTGAAGGGCGAGCGGATCACCAATCCGCTCGTCACGGAGTTCATCGGGCGCAACTACGCGCGCGATGAGCGCGGCTGCTGGTTCTTCCAGAACGGCCCGCAGCGCGTGTTCGTCGACCTCGACTACACACCGCTTGTCTATCGCATCGTGAGTCCCGACCGGGCCCCCCTCGGGCTCGAGGCGGGCGCCGGCGCCCCGGTATCCGCCCTGCACGGCGCGTGGCTCGACGAGCGCGGCGCCGCGCTGCTCGAAACCGAGCACGGCATCGGCGTGGTTCACGACCAGGACCTCGAGCGGCTGCTGCCGCATCTGACCGACGGCGCCGGCGCGGCCCTCCCCGAGGACGCCCTCGAGGCGCGGATGAGCCGGCTGCAGGAGGGTCTCGAGGCACCGCTGTGGTTGAGCTTCCGCGGGGCCGGGGTGCGGGTCCTGCCGATCCGGTCGGAAACCGTCGCGCGGCGCTTCGGCTTTCGGCCCCGGCCCGAGCCGCCCGCGGGCGAAGAGGTGTGCCGCTAGGGCCCGGCATGCTGCCGCTCGCCGATTTTCCGGTTGCGGCGCGCCGGGCCTTGCACGGCGTCTTCTGCGACATCGACGACACGCTCACCACCGGCGGCAGGCTCACTGCGGATGCCTACCGCGCGCTGGAGCGCCTGGAGCGGGCGGGGCTCCTGGTCGTGCCCATCACCGGGCGGCCCGCCGGATGGTGCGACCACATCGCCCGCATGTGGCCGGTCGCCGCGGTGGTCGGCGAGAACGGGGCGTTCTACTTCCGCTACGACCGCGCTGCGCGCGCGATGCAGCGGGCGTTCGCCGACGACCCCGCGGCGCGCGCGGCGAACCGCGAGCGGCTGCGGGCAATCGGCGAGGATATCGTGCGGGCGGTCCCGGGCTGCGCCATCGCCGCCGACCAGCACTATCGCGAAACCGACCTCGCAATCGACTACTGCGAGGACGTGGCGCGCCTGCCGCAGGAAGCGGTGGAGCGGATCGTCGCGCTGATGCAGGCGCGCGGGTTGACCGCCAAGGTGAGCTCCATCCACGTGAACGGCTGGTTCGGCACCTACGACAAGCTCGCCGCGACGCGCCGGCTGATGCGCGAGGCGTTCCGGGTCGACCTCGATGCCGAGCGCGAGTCCTATGCGTTCGTGGGTGACTCGCCCAACGACGCGCCGATGTTCGCGTTCTTCCCGCACGCCGTGGGGGTCGCCAACGTCCGCGACTTTGCGGGCCGGCTCGCGCACGAGCCGAAGTACGTCACGGCGGCAGCGGCCGGCGCCGGATTCCGCGAAGCGGCCGACTTAATCCTCGCCGTGCGATAAACTGTTCGTATGGTCGACCTGCGCAGTGACACCGTCACCCGCCCGACCGAGGCGATGCTGGAGTCCATGCGCGAGGCGAGCTTCGGCGACGACTCGCGGGACGGCGACGAGACGGTGGGCAGGCTCGAAGCGCTCGCCGCGGAGCGCACCGGCAAGGAGGCCGGCGCCTTCATGCCGAGCGGCACCATGGCAAACCTCGTCGCGATGCTCGCCCATGCGCAGCGTGGGGGCGAGGTGCTGCTGGAAGAGGGATCGCATACCCTGAACGCCGAGCTCGGCGGCATCGCCGGCGTTGCCGGCCTCTTCTATCGCGGCGTCCCGGGCCGGCGCGGCGCGATGGACGTGGATGCTCTCCGCGAGGCGATTCGGCCCGCCACCCGGCACCACATGGGAACCGCCCTGCTCTGGATGGAAAGCAGCCATAACCGCTCCGGCGGCGCGGTGCTGCCGCTCGCGCACATGCAGGCCGTCCATGGTCTCGCGCGCGACAGCGGCGTCCCGCTCCATCTCGACGGCGCGCGCATCTTCAACGCGGCGATTGCCCTGGGCTGCGCCGCCGATGAGATCGCCCGCTATTCCGATTCGGTCTGCTTCTGCGTGTCAAAGGGGCTCTCGGCGCCGGTCGGCTCGATACTCTGCGGAAGCCGCGAGTTCATCGAGCGCGCCCGGGGCATGCGCCGGATGGTGGGCGGAAACATGCGCCAGGCCGGCCCGCTCGCCGCCGCCGGCATCGTCGCGATCGAAACCATGGTCAACCGGCTGGCAGAGGACCACCAGACGGCGAAGCGCCTCGCCGAAGGCTTTCACCGCATCGATGCGAGCCTGTGCGACCCGAAAGACGTGGAGACGAATCTCGTGCGCGTGGACG
Source organism: Burkholderiales bacterium (assembly GCA_036555035.1). Taxonomy (GTDB): domain Bacteria; phylum Pseudomonadota; class Gammaproteobacteria; order Burkholderiales; family SG8-41; genus SG8-41. The sequence continues at coordinate 4,257 of DATBMB010000033.1, forward strand.
TACGGAGGAGCGGCCGCCGCGCCGAGCAGTGGTCGGCGGACCTGAAGGCGAAGGGTGTGCTCGTCGCTCCGGCGGACGTCCACGTGCTGCGCTTCGTCACCCACCGCCACATCTCCGCGCCGGATGTCGATGCCGCGGTCGGCGCCTTCGCGAGCCTGTGGAGCCGGCGCTGAGGGCGGCCGCCTCGCCCCGGGGTAAGCCGCCCTGATCGAGCGGCTCAGCTCAGGAACCACAGGTAGTAGATCACGACCCCCAGCACGGCCACCGCCCAGTAGCCCGCAAGCGTTGCGCGCATCAGGGCTTTCCAGCGGTGCACGTGGAGCCGGCGCGGGAGCCACCCGTTCATCTGCAGCACGAGCCACAGCCCGGCGGCCACGGTCGCGGCCCCCAGCAGCGCGTGAAGCCACGGCACCAGCAGGTGCGGCAGCGCAAGATCGGACGCCGACTCGAGCGCCGCATTGTCCATGCCGCGCGCCATGATGAGCGCGACCAGCACCGCGTTCACGAGCACCCAGATGGTCTGGTTGGCGCGGTGCGCCGCGATGTTGCCGCGCTTCGCGAGCCACCAGCCGAAGGTAAGACCGGCCACGAGGAGGGCTTCGAGGACGAGATTGAGATCGGAGACGAGGGTCGCCGGGCCGATGAATCCCTTCGCGGTCGACCGGCCCGTGGCCTCGATGGCGAGGAACGCGGCCGCCGTGGCCCCGACCAGCAACGCCCCGAGGCCGAGTCCCAGCCACTTGAGGCGGAACGGAAAGGCAAACATGCCCGCCTGCCGGCCGCGGCCCTCGTCGAAGCCGATCGCCCAGTGCGTGCCGTCGCAAAACGGCTTGTTCTTGGATGCCCCGCAGCGGCACAGGGCGTAGCGCGCGGGGTCGCGCGGCCGCGCCGACCCGGCCTTGAGATCCACGCGGCCGCGGACGTAATACGGTCCGTTCGCCGACGCGGTGATCAAAGGCCCGGAGGCGGAGGCGGGAGGCCCGCCCTCGGGCGCAACGCTGAGAGCTCCCGACGGGCAGCGCCGGACGATGTCGATGACTGCCGCGGCCTCCGCCCCGTCGGCGTCGATCCACGGCTCCCCGCCGAGGCGAAAGACCCCGGGCAGGCCGTCGGTGCACACGCCCGAGTGCGCGCACAGCGCGCGATTGTCGTGGATCGTGATGCGCCGGCCGCGGTAGGTCTCGGCGGCCTCCAGGGCCGCCTCGGTGAAGCGCGTCCCGTCGAAGCCGATTCTCCGGTGCGTGCCGTCGCAGAAGGGCTTCGTCGAGGAGCTCCCGCACCGGCACAGCACGAAGCGCCCGCGCGCCGCCACGTCCTCGCCGCGCGCGTTCACCACGCGGCACGGCCCGCTCACCCGGTAGGGGCCATTCTTCACCACCTCGATCACGGTGACGGCGTCGGCGGACGCCGGCTCGCCCATGGTGCGGTCCTCCTAGCGGATTCTCCGCGCGGAAAAATGCTCGTCGATCTGGTGCTACTTGAGGGCTTCGGCCACGATATCGGCGAGGAGTTTGTTCACCGCGCCCAGGGAATTGGCGGACTTCCCGGCGCCCGACGCCTCGATCCGGCGGAAGGCAACGTAGACCCGGTTCTTTTCCTTGGGAAGCGTATAGATCGCGATCGAGTACGGGCAGAAGGCGATATTGCGTGGATCGGCTTCCATGGTGTCGCGCGAGATCTTCGCGCTGCAGAATTCCAGCATCTCCGCGTCGCCGTAGATCGTCCGCGCGGCGCCGATGTCCTTGCCGGTGCGCTCGAGCATGGCGCCGATACGCGCGGTGTAATTGAGCACGAGGCCGCGGTTCTCGATCGCATGCAGCACGCGTTCCTTGACTTCCTTGAACTCGCCCTTCGCGGAGCGGACGACGACGTCAGCGGACGCGGCCTGTGCCTGACCGTGCAGGGCGAGGCCGGTCGCGACGGCCAGCGCGAAGAAGATCCAATGCGTTTTCATGTGTTCCTCCGGATCGGGGTCCCGGGGCGAATGCCCGGTCCGGCACTCAGTATGGCGGAGGAAGGTTAGAGGGGTTATTGCGCTAGATCAACCGCGCGCGACGGCCGGTTGTGTCCGTTTGAACGCGCAGAAGTCAACCGGCGCGCAGCGTCCGGCTTTACTGGGACTTGCCGCCCATGGGGAACGGCCAGGCGCCGGGTATCACGACCGGGCGCGGGGCCGCCGGAGCGGCCGCCCCCTTGCGCTTTGCCGCGGCCCGCTTCGCGCCGCGCCGCGCGGGTTTCTTCTTCGCCGCCGCCTTCCTTCCGGCTCGCCTCTTCGCTCTCGCCATACGCACCTCCAGTCGGTTGCGCCCCGCGCGCCGGCGCCGGTTCCTCAGTGGCGGGCCGCGTGGGTCTTGGTTGCGAGGTCCCGGTAGAGCATCTCCGGGTCGAGCTTGATACCCCCGGCCCAGGTCACCGCGTTCGACACCGGGTCGATTGCGACGCGCGCAAAGGTCTCCGCGTCGGAAATCGCCAGATACGAATCGGTCAGCACCAGCGCGCCCAGGTCCACGCTGCCCTCCAGCCCGTCGTCGAAACGGAGCCACAGCGTGTAGTTGCCCTCGGCGCGGCACTCGGTAATGGTGTGCATCATGCTCTGTCTACGTCTGCGGTAACGCCGGTTCAGCAGGCTGGAACCCAAGAGATCGCGCCTCCCTGTTGGTTGATGATGAGCAAACGTCCTTCCTGCAGTGACCTCCTTCGCCGCGTCAGTCCCAGTTGAGCGCCCCGCCCGTCTGGTACTCGATGACGCGGGTCTCGAAGAAATTGCGCTCCTTCTTGAGATCGATCATCTCCGCCATCCACGGGAACGGATTGCCGGCGCCTTCATAGAGGGGATCGATGCCGATCTGCTGGCAGCGCCGGTTGGCGATGTAGCGCAGGTATTCCTTGAACATCGCCGAATTCAGCCCCAGCACGCCGCGCGGCATGGTGTCCTCGGCATAGCGAAATTCGAGCTCGACGCCCTTCATGAAGATCTCGCGCAGCTCTTCGCGGAACTCCTGCGTCCACAGGTGCGGGTTCTCCATCTTGATCGTGTTGATCAGATCGATTCCGAAATTGCAGTGCATGGACTCGTCGCGCAGGATGTACTGGTACTGCTCGGCCGAGCCCGTCATCTTGTTCTGGCGCCCGAGCGAGAGGATCTGCGTGAAGCCCACGTAGAAGAACAGTCCCTCCATCAGGCACGCGAACACGATGAGGCTCTTCAGGAGCTTCTGGTCGGCTTCCGGCGTGCCGGTGCGAAACGACGGATCGGTCAGCGTGTCGATGAACGGGATCAGGAACTCGTCCTTGTCGCGGATCGAGGGGATCTCGCGGTAGGCGTTGAAGATCTCGCCGTCGTCGAGCTGCAGGCTCTCCACGATGTACTGATAGGCGTGGGTGTGGATCGCCTCCTCGAACGCCTGCCGCAGCAGGTACTGCCGGCACTCGGGGGCGGTAATGTGCCGATAGGTCCCGAGCACGATGTTGTTCGCCGCCAGAGAGTCGGCAGTGACGAAGAAGCCGAGATTGCGCTTGACGATGCGCCGCTCGTCCTCCGTGAGCCCGTTCGGGTCCTTCCACAGGGCAATGTCGCGGCTCATCTGGATTTCCTGCGGCATCCAGTGGTTGGCGCACGCGGAAAGGTACTTCTCCCACGCCCACTTGTACTTGAACGGCACCAGCTGGTTCACGTCGGTCTGGCCGTTGATCACACGCTTGTCGGCGACGTTGATCCGCCGAAGCTCGGCCCCGCCCGGCGCCGGCTGCGGCCCGGGCGCCCGCGCCTGCGACTCGAGCCCGGCGGCGGCCTGCTGCTCTCCGAATGTCAGCATCTGATCGTTCCTCTTATTGGCAGGATTCGCAGTCGGGATCGTCGACCTTGCAGAACTGGGGCTCCGCAGCCGCGAGCCCGCCGTCGGAGTTCACGGCGTTCAACTGCCCGGTCGCGACCGTGGATTTCTCCGCCGAGCTCGCGCCCAGCGTGCGCAGGTAATAGGTGGTCTTCAGCCCCCGGATCCACGCCAGCTTGTAGGTGTCGTCGAGCCGCTTGCCGGAGGCGCCCGCCATGTAGATATTGAGCGACTGCGACTGGTCGATCCATTTCTGGCGGCGCGCCGCGCACTCGACCAGCCACTTGGGATCGATCTCGAACGCGGTGGCGTAGAGCGTGCGGATTTCCGGCGGGATGCGGTCGATCCGGGCGAGCGAGCCGTCGAAGTACTTGAGATCGGCGATCATCACCTCGTCCCACAGGTTCAGCTGCTTCAGATCCCGCACCAGGAACTCGTTCACCACCGTGAATTCGCCCGAGAGATTCGACTTGACATAGAGGTTCTGGAAGGTCGGCTCGATGCACTGCGAGAGCCCCGTGATGTTCGCGATCGTCGCGGTGGGCGCGATCGCGATGCAGTTGGAGTTGCGCATGCCCACCTGCTGGATGCGCTTCCTCAGCCCCACCCAGTCGAGCGTGGTCGAGAGATCGCACTCGACGTAGCCGCCGCGCTCCTCCGCGAGGAGCTTCAGCGTATCGGGCGGCAGGATGCCGCGGTCCCACAGCGAGCCCTTGAAGGTCGAGTACGGCCCGCGCTCCTCGGCGAGATCGGTCGAGGCGCGGTAGGCGCTCCAGGCAATCGCCTCCATCGAGCGGTCGGCGAATTCCACCGCCGCCTGCGAGCCGTAGGGGATGCGCAGCAGGTGCAGGCAGTCCTGGAAGCCCATGATGCCGATGCCCACCGGCCGGTGCTTGAAGTTGGAGTTGCGCGCCTTGCCAACCGAGTAGAAATTGAGATCGATCACGTTGTCGAGCATGCGCATCGCCGTGCCGACCGTGCGGCCGAGCTTCTCCATGTCCATGCGCCCCGTGGAGAGATCGAGGTGCGCCGGCATGTTGACCGAGCCCAGGTTGCACACCGCGATTTCGTCCGGGCCGGTGTTGAGCGTGATCTCGGTGCAGAGATTGGAGCTGTGCACCACGCCCACGTGCTGCTGCGGGGAGCGCAGGTTGCACGGATCCTTGAACGTCAGCCAGGGATGCCCGGTCTCGAACAGCATGCTGAGCATCTTGCGCCACAGGTGCACGGCCTGGACCCGCTTGTAGGGCTTGATCTCGCCGCGCGCGGCGCGCGCCTCGTACTCGAGGTAGGCCTTCTCGAACGCGCGGCCGTACCGGTCGTGCAGATCCGGCACCTCGGACGGCGAGAACAGCGTCCAGTCACCGCCTTCCATCACGCGCTTCATGAAGAGGTCCGGCACCCAGTTGGCGGTATTCATGTCATGGGTGCGGCGGCGGTCATCGCCCGTGTTCTTGCGCAGCTCCAGGAATTCCTCGATGTCGAGGTGCCACGTCTCGAGGTAGGAGCACACCGCCCCTTTGCGCTTGCCGCCCTGGTTGACGGCAACCGCGGTGTCGTTCACGACCTTGAGGAAGGGCACCACGCCCTGGCTCTTGCCGTTCGTGCCCTTGATGTGGGAGCCGAGCGCCCGCACCGGCGTCCAGTCGTTGCCGAGGCCCCCGGCGAACTTCTGCAGCAGCGCGTTCTCCTTGATCGCCTCGTAGATGCCGTCGAGGTCGTCGGAGACCGTGGTGAGGTAGCAGCTCGCGAGCTGGGAGCGGCGCGTGCCGGAATTGAAGAGCGTCGGCGTCGAGCTCATGAAGTCGAACGAGGACAGCACGTTGTAGAACTCGATCGCGCGCGCCTCGCGCTGGTCCTCCGGCTCGTTCAGGGCGAGGCCCATGGCGACGCGCATGTAGAAGACCTGCGGCAGCTCGATGCGGCGCCCCTGCACGTGCAGGAAATACCGGTCGTAGAGGATCTGCAGCCCCAGGTAGGTGAACTTGAGATCGCGGCTCGCGTCGAGCGCCGCGCCGAGGCACTTCAAGTCGAAGCGGGCGAGCCGCTCATCGAGCAGCTCTGCGTCGATGCCCCGCCGCACGAACTCCGGCAGGTAGGCGGCGTAGCGCGCGGGCATCTCCGCCTGCGTCACCTCTGCCCCGAGCGTCTCCAGCCGCAGCGAGTGCAGCAGCAGGCGCGCCGTGACGTAGCTGTAGCCCGGGTCCTGCTCGATCAGCGCGCGCGCGGCAAGAATCAGCGACTTGCGCACCTCCTCCATCGGCACTCCGTCGTAGAGGTCGCGCCGCATCGCGGCGAGCACGGGCTCCGCGGTGACCTCGCGCCCGAGCCCCTCGCACGCCTCGCGCGCGAGCGCGGTGATGCGCTCGAAGTCGAGCGGCTCCACGCGCCCGCCGTCCTTCACGTTGATCGCCTGCTGCGCGCGCTTCGCGGTGTCCTGTGTCCGCTGCTCGCGCACGCGCTCCTTCGCCCGTTCCTCGCGATAGAGCACGTAGGCGCGTGCGACGTTGTGCTCGCCCGCGCGCATCAACGCGAGCTCGACCTGGTCCTGGATGTCCTCGATGTGGAACGTGCCGCCGGAAGGCTGGCGGCGCATCAACGCCGCAACGGCGTTCTGGGTGAGGATCGCGACCTGGTCGCGCACCCGGGCGGAGGCCGCGCCGGTGCCCCCGTTGACGGCGATGAACGCCTTCGTCATCGCGATCGAGATCTTCGCGGGCTCGAAACCCACCACCGAGCCGTTGCGCCGGATCACCTTGTACTGGGCGTAGCGTGCGTCTTCTGCAGCTTGGCTATCGGCAAGTTCGGGATTGGCAACAGGGGTGGCGAGGGCTCTTTCAGTGACGAGCTGCATGCCGTAACTCCTTGAGTATTAGGTTTTTTGACCCAAGAGGTGGGCACCTCCCCCGCTCCCAAGCCTTTAACTAGGCCTCGACCACAATATATTGTGGTCGAGGCCTAGTTTTGAACAAATTCTAGTAGCCTGATTTAGCGAAAGCAATAGACTTCATGACTTTTCTGTTAAATGCTCGTTTTTACTGGAAAAATGTACGCCAAGGTGATGAAAAAGCGGGCAAATCTGCTCAGAAATTGAGCAGCGGCCCGCTCGGGCAGGAAATACGGGCTTCGGCAATCTGCCGAATTGTGGATAACTGGCGCCAAATCCGGACGCCTGCGGGCCGGTTTGGCTCTGCGCATTGGAGCGGACCCAGGACGAGCCGCTCAACGCGCAGGGGGAATCACTACTTTACGCGCTTCCGACGGGAATTCAGCACCGCCCGGAAGCGTGCCCAGTCGAAATACGGCCCGGGATCGGTCTTGCGGCCCGGGGCGATGTCGCCGTGGCCGACGATGTCGCGGATCGGGTAGCGCGCCTTCAGTGCGTGCGTCAGGCGAGCGAGCTGCCGGTACTGCGCGGCGGTGAACGGCGCCTCGCCCGTACCCTCGAGCTCGACGCCGATGGAATAGTCATTGCACTGCGCGCGGCCCTTCCAGCTCGATTCGCCCGCGTGCCACGCGCGCGCGCCGCACGGCACGAACTGGAGCAGCGCGCCGTTGCGCCGGATCAGGAAGTGGGCCGAAACCTTCATGCCCGCGACCGTCGCATAGTACGGGTGCGCGGCGGGATCCAGCCGGTTGGTGAAGAGCTCCACGATGCCCGGCCCCCCGAAGTCGCCCGGCGGCAGGCTGATGTGGTGGATGACGAGAAGATCGATCGCGCAGCCGGCCGGCCGCGCGTCGCAGTTGGGAGAAGATACGAACGGAACGCCGGCCGCCCGTCCTCGAGCATCGATGACGGGGGTTGGTTTCGATCCTCTCCTCGCCCGCCTCCCACTACCTGCCCGGTTCACCGGAATCAGCCCTTGGAGTCGAGCTCGTCCTTGATACCGAGGCGCTCCATCCGGTAGCGCAGCGCCCGGAACGTGATTCCGAGGAGCTTCGCCGCGGCCGTGCGGTTGTAGTGCGTCTGCTCGAGCGCATTGAGGATCGCCTTGCGCTCGACCGTGTCGAGCCGTTCCTGCAGCGGCAGGCCGGAGCGCTCGGCGGGCGCCTCGGCCGGCGCGATGCGCGTCGGCGCGAGCTGCAGGTCCTTGGCCTCAATCTCGCCTCCGGCCGTCAGCGCGAGCGCGCGCTCCAGGACGTTCTCGAGCTCGCGCACGTTGCCCGGGAAGTCGTACTCGCGCAGCTGCCCGAGCGCCTCGGACGACAGCCGGGAAATCCTGCCGTCGGCCGCGCTGGCATGCCGCGCGAGCATGGTCTCCGCGAGCAGCGGAATGTCCTCGCGCATCTCGCGCAACGCCGGCATCTTCAGCTCGATCACGTTCAGGCGGTAGAAGAGATCCTGCCGGAACTTGCCCGCCTGGACCTCGTCCGCGAGATTGCGGTGCGTGGCGCTGATGATGCGGACATCCGCCGACTCCTCGCCGGTGGAGCCCACCTTGCGCACCTTCTTCTCCTGGATGGCGCGCAGCAACTTCACCTGCATCGGCACCGGCAGCTCGGCGACCTCGTCGAGGAAGAGCGTCCCGCCGTCCGCCGCCTGGAAGAAGCCCTCGCGGTCCCCCGCGGCGCCGGTGAACGCGCCCTTTTTGTAGCCGAAGAACTCGCTTTCCATCAGGTTCTCCGGTATCGCCCCGCAGTTGACCGGGACGAACGGGCCGTCGCTGCGCGGGCCCTGCAGGTGCACCAGGCGCGCGGCGAGCTCCTTGCCACTGCCGGATTCCCCGCTGATATGGATCGGCGCCTGCGTGCGGGCGAGGCGCTCGATCATCGAGCGCACGGCCCGCATCGGCTCCGAACGTCCGATCAGCTGCGGCACGCCCGGCGCGGCCGGCGCCGCGTCCTCCTCCTGCGCGCGCCGCTGGACCGGGCGCGGGAGCTTCAGCGCCGAACGCACCAGCGTGCGCAATTGATCGAGCGAGACCGGCTTGGCGAGATAATCGAAGGCGCCGGCCTTCAACGCCGCCACCGCGTTCTCGGTGCTCCCGTGCGCGGTGATCACCGCGACCGGCAGACTGGGGTGGTGCTTGGCGACGTAATCGACGACGGTCAGCCCGTCGCCGTCGGGCAGCCGCATGTCGGTCAAGCACAGGTCGTAGCTGTTCTGGGCGAGCAGCTTGTAGGCCTCGGACGTGGTGGCGGCGCAATGCGCGTCCAGCCCCATGCGCGCGAGCGTCATGCCGAGCAGCTCGCGGATGTCCGCTTCGTCGTCGACCACCAGGACCTGTGATTTCGCGCTCATTTAGCCAGCCCAACACAGCACGGTGAACTGCGCGCCCTGCGGGGTCTCGACGTAATCGAGCGTCGCGCCATTTGCCTCGCACACCTCGCGCGCGATGTAGAGGCCGAGCCCGGTGCCGCCCGCCGCGGTGGTGAAGAACGGCTCGAACAGCTGCGCGCGCGCCTCGGCGCTGACACCCGGGCCGTCGTCCACCACGTCCAATTTTACAACAGTGCCCGAGCGCTCCAGCGAGGTGCGGATCGCGATGCTCGCCGGGCCGCGCCGGCTGTGGCGCAGCGCGTTGCGGCACAGGTTCCACATCACCTGGTTCAGATGGCTGCGGTCGAAGAGCACGACCGGGTCCACGGCCTGCTCGACGCGGAATACGCTGCGCTCGATCTTCTCGATCTGCGAGAACTGCTCGACGAATCCGGAGAGGAAATCGGCGAGGCGAAAGCGCTCGCGATGGGCGCGCTCGCCCCGGTTCAGGCGCAGGACGTCGTTCACCACGCGGTCGAGGCGCCCGCTGTTCTCGTTGATGATAGCGATCAGCCGCGCCGCGGTGTCGCCCATCCCGGGCTCCTCCCGCAGGAGCTGCGCGGCGTGGCTGATCGCGCCCAGCGGATTGCGGATCTCGTGCGCGATGTTCGCCGTCAACCGCCCCAGCGCGGCGAGCTTCAACTGGCGCGCCTGCGCCTGCACGCGCGTCTGGTCCTCGATGAAGATCACGGCGCCGAGCTCGCGGGCCCCCCCGATCGGCACGAAGCGCGCGTTCTCGCTCCGGCTGTAGGGCATGACGGCGCCGCTGTCCACGCCCGCGCGCGCGCGCCATTGCTCGTACTGGGCGGCGAGCGACGGCGCGTACTCGGAAAGATGCGCCTCGCCCCCGGCCGGCAGCGGCCCGAGGAGGCGCTCGGCCTGCGCGTTGAACTGGCGGATCGCGCCCTGCCCGTCCACCACCAGCACGCCATCCGGCATGTCGCGGATCACCAGCTGGTTGACCTGCTCCATGTTGGCGAGGTCGATCTCGCGCTTGGCGGCGAGCCGCTCGCTCGCCACGGTGTACTGGGCAAGCGTGTGCGCGAGCCACGCGATCGCGAAGAAAGCGCCGGAGAGCAGCCCCGCCTGCAGGAACTGCGAGTCGGGGGCATCGAGCCTGAGCGCCGAATAGGTCTGCTCGAGCAGCACGCCGATCGCCGCGAGCGCGGCGAAAAAGAGCGTCAATCGCCCGCGGCTGATCAGGCCCGCGCCGGCGAGTGTCGTCAACAGCAGCAGCCCCAGGCCGCTGGAGATGCCGCTGCTCGCGTAGATGAGCAGCACGATGAACACGACGTCGGCGGCCACCTGCAGCGTCAGCTGCAGGTCGAAATGCCGGCGCGCGCTGATCGTGACGAAGCACGCGATGCTGAAGATGACGTAGGCGATATCGGTGGCAACGAAGAGGGTCAGGTTGCGCGAGCCGAACCAGAGGTTGGAGCCCCAGATCGCGACGGAGAGCAGCAGCAGCAGCGCGACCAGCAGCCGGTAGACGTTGAAATAGAAGAGCGACCGCCAGAACTGCTCGGAATGCACCCCGGGGTAGGGCGTGCCCGCTGCCTCCCACATAAACGCCTGACGGCCGCCGGCCTCGCTCATCCCGCGCGGTGCTCCGCCTCACCCGCCCGCTGGTGCTCCGGCGAGCAGTAGGTGCGGCCCTGTGTGGTGGCGGCTTCGCTCCGCGGCAGGTGCACGCCGCAGCGCGCGCATTGCACCATGTTCTCCCCGGTCGCGGGGGGTGCCGGGTGGGCGTCGCGGTCGACGCGGCGGCGGTAGCTCTTCAGGATCCAGTAGGCGGCGAGCAGGCCGAGGACGAGCAGGATGATCTTCGCCAATTCACGCTCCGCCGGCGGCCGGCGCACGTCGGCCCGCCGCGTGAGGCTTGCGCGGGAGAACCCGGGTCACCGGCCAAGATACACCGTTCACGAACAGGGAGAGTGTGCCCTAACCCCGGACGAGCGTCGAGCCACGAAGTCACGGCTGCGTTCCCGCGCCCCGGGGCGGAAAGGAATGGTCGGGGTGAGAGGATTTGAACCTCCGACACCTGCGTCCCGAACGCAGTGCGCTACCAGGCTGCGCTACACCCCGACGAAAAGCGATCAGCGGTCAGCCATCAGCCGCCAGCCTGGAGAAAAACGCGCGGATCGGCCGCGCACGGGCTGTTGCTGAAAGCTGACCGCTGAAGGCTGCCAGCTAGAAACTCCGCGTCACCGCGAAGTCCGCCAATTGTAACAAATAATCGCGGCTCCTTGAATGCGGCAGCTGCGCGAGCGCCGCGCCGGCGGCGCGCGTCTCGCGGCTCGCCTGCGCGCGGGCGTAGTCGAGCGCGCCGGTCGCGCGGATCGCCTCGATCACGGCGGCGAGCTCACCGCGCCCGCCGTGCTCGATCGCGTGCCGCACGAGCCGCGCCTGCTCGTCGGTCCCGTGCTGGATGGCGTAGATCAGCGGCAGCGTGGGCTTGCCCTCGGCGAGATCGTCGCCCAGGTTCTTGCCGATCACGGCCTGCTCGCCGGAATAGTCGAGCACGTCGTCGATCAGCTGGAACGCCGTGCCGAGGCGCATGCCGTAGTCGGCGACCGACTCCTCCTGCTCGCGCGGCGCCCCGCCCAGGATCGCGCCCAGCCGCGTGGCGGCCTCGAACAGCTTCGCGGTCTTGCAGCGGATTACGCCGAGGTACTCTTCCTCGCGGATGTCGGGATTGTGGCAGTTCATGAGCTGCATCACCTCGCCCTCCGCGATCACGTTGGTCGCGTCCGCCAGCACTTGGAGCACGCGCATGTTGTCCACGCCCACCATCATCTGGAACGCGCGCGAATAAACGAAATCGCCGACCAGCACCGCCGCGGAGTTGCCGAAGAGAGCATTGGCGGTGGACCGCCCGCGCCGCAGGTCGGACTCGTCCACGACGTCGTCGTGCAGCAGCGTCGCGGTGTGGATGAACTCGACCACCGCGGCGAGCTCGTGGCAGTGGCGCCCCCGGGCGCCGAACGCGCCGGCCGAGAGCAGCAGCAGCAGCGGGCGCAGCCGCTTGCCGCCCCCGCCCACGATGTATTCGGCGACCTGGCGGATCAGCGCCACCTCCGAGTTGAGGCGCGCGCGGATCACGTCGTCCACGGCGTTGAGGTCCGACTCCACGAAGCCGCGTATCGCGTCCAGTGTCACCGTCTTGGGGCCTTCGCAAGGAGCCGGGATGATACCAGCAAAGTATCGGATTCTCTTTGACTTAGCGGCGCGCTTTTTGTAGAATGCGCGCCTTTCCAAGTTCGTGCGGGTGGTCTCCATGTACGCGGTCATCCAGACCGGTGGCAAGCAGTACCGGGTCAGCGCCGGCGAGAAGCTGAAGATCGAGCGCATCGCCGGGGATGTCGGGCAGGAGATCGTGCTCGACCGGGTGCTGCTGGTGGCCGACGGTGATGCGCTCAAGATGGGCGCGCCGCTACTGGCCGGGGCTCGCGTCAAGGCCAAGGTGCTGACGCACGGCCGCGGCGAGAAGGTGCGGATCTTCAAGTTGAACCGCCGCAAGCATTACCGCAGGACCCAGGGCCACCGCCAGAACTACACCGAGATCGAGATCCTCGGCATCGATTCATAGGAACGAGGGGATACTCCCCTCGTGCACCCCTACTCCAGTTCGACCTCAGGAATCAGGAAGCGGCTATGGCACACAAGAAAGCAGGCGGCAGCTCGCGCAACGGCCGCGATTCGCAATCGAAGCGGCTGGGTGTCAAGCGCTACGGCGGCGAGCTCGTGGGCGCGGGTGCGATCATCGTGCGCCAGCGCGGCACGCAGGTGCACCCCGGACCGAACGTCGGCATCGGGCGCGACCACACGCTGTTCGCCAAGGTGACGGGGCGCGTCGCGTTCGCCCAGAAGGGCCCGGACAGCCGCACGACGGTGAGCATCGTTCCCGCGTAAGCCCGGCCGACGCCCACCGCAAGCCCTGTCGCGCGACAGGGCATTTTTGTTTATGAAGTTCGTCGACGAAGCCATCATCGAGGTCCGTGCCGGCAAGGGCGGCGACGGCGTGGCGAGCTTCCGGCGTGAGAAGTACGTCCCGCGCGGCGGCCCTGACGGCGGCGACGGCGGGCGAGGCGGAAGCCTCTACGCGGCGGCCGACCGCAATCTCAACACGCTGATCGACTACCGCTACGCGCGCATCCATCGCGCGAAGGACGGTGAGAACGGCCGCGGCGCCGACCAGTACGGAAAATCGGCGCCCGATATCGAACTGCGCGTGCCGGTGGGCACCGTCGTCAACGACCTCGAGTCCGGAGAGCGCCTCGCGGATCTCGACCGCGACGGCGCGCGCGCGCTCCTTGCCCGGGGCGGGGCGGGCGGGCTCGGCAACCTGCATTTCAAGTCGAGCGTCAACCGCGCGCCGCGCCAGTTCACGCGCGGCGCCGATGGCGAGCGGCGGCGCCTGAAGCTGGAGTTGAAGCTCCTCGCCGACGTGGGGCTGCTCGGCATGCCCAACGCCGGGAAGTCCACCCTCATCCGCGCGGTCTCCGCCGCGCGCCCCAAGGTCGCGGACTACCCGTTCACCACGCTCGCGCCGTCTCTCGGCGTCGTGCGGGCGGACGTCAACCGCAGCTTCGTGCTGGCCGATATCCCCGGCCTGATCGAAGGCGCGGCCGAGGGTGCGGGCCTCGGCCACCAGTTCCTGCGCCACCTCGCGCGCACGCGGCTCCTGCTGCACCTCGTGGACATCGCGCCGCTCGACGCGGACGCCGATCCCGCGCGCGATGCCCGGGCGATCACGCAGGAATTGAGGAAGTACGACGAAGCGCTCTACCGCAAGCCGCGCTGGCTGGTGCTGAACAAGATCGACCGGATTCCCGCCGGGGAGCGGGACCGCGCGGTCAAGCGCTTTCTCCGGGATTTTCGCTGGCGCGGCAAAAGCTTTATCATTTCCGCGCTCACCGGGGAGGGCTGCCGCGAGCTCGTCTTCGCGGCGATGAGGCATCTGGAGCAGGAAGCGACGCCCCGGAGCCGGAAACCGGCGACAACGCGACGGCGGACAAGAATGCCGAGTCTCGAATCCTGAATCCCGGATCCCATGTCCTCCGTCCTCGAAAAAGCGAAACGCATCGTCGTCAAGGTCGGCTCGAGCCTCGTCACCAACGAGGGCCGCGGGCTCGATCTCGAGGCGTTGACGCGCTGGGCGGCGCAGATCGCGGAGCTGAAGCGCATGGGGCGCGAGGTCGTGCTGGTCTCGAGCGGCGCGGTGGCGGCGGGCATGCAGCGTCTCGGCTGGAAGCGGCGCCCGCACGCCCTGCACGAGCTGCAGGCGGCCGCCGCCGTCGGCCAGATGGGACTGATCCAGGTCTACGAGTCGTGCTTCCGCCAGCACGATCTCACCACTTCGCAGGTCCTGCTCACGCACGAGGACCTCGCCGACCGCAAGCGCTATCTCAATGCGCGCTCCACCCTGCGCACGCTCCTCGGGCTGGGCGTCATCCCCATCATCAACGAGAACGACACGGTCGCGAGCGACGAGATCCGCGTCGGGGACAACGACACGCTGGCGGCGCTCGTCACCAACCTGATCGAGGCCGACGCGCTCATCATCCTGACCGACCAGGACGGCCTCTACGACCGGGATCCGCGCCGGGCCGGCGCGGCGAAGCTGATCGCGGAGGCGCGCGCGGGCGATCCCGCCCTCGAAGCGATGGCCGGAGGCACCGGCAGCGCGATCGCGCTCGGCGGCATGCTGACCAAGGTGCTCGCCGCCAAGCGCGCCGCGCGCAGTGGCGCGCACACCGTGATCGCCTCCGGGCGCGAGGACGATGTCCTGCCGCGCCTCGCGCGCGGGGAGCCGATCGGCACGCGGCTCGTGGCGGAGCGCGCGACGCTCGCGGCACGCAAGCAGTGGCTCGCCGACCAGCTGCAGGTGCGGGGGAGCCTCACGCTCGACGCGGGCGCGGTGAAGGCGCTCACCGTCCAGGGCAAGAGCCTGCTACCGATCGGGGTGCTGGAGGTCACCGGAGATTTCGAGCGCGGCGAGGCGGTGAGCTGCCTCGATCCCGCACGGCGCGAGGTTGCGCGCGGGCTCGTCAACTACAACTCGGCGGAAACGCGCCGCATCCTGCGCGCGCCCTCGAGCGAGATCGAGGCGAGGCTCGGCTACGTGGACGAGCCCGAGTTGATCCACCGCGACAATCTGGTGTTGCTGTAGGAAGGCCGCGGCGCGTCATCCGCCGGCGGGGTTGAAGGGGGGGCCGGACTTGAGCCGCTCCACGATCTCCCGCACGCTGGCAACCGGCGCCCAGCTCGAGCAGACGTAGAAATTGTAGAGCACGTAGTGGTGGGCGTTGATGTCCACCGACTCGATGCGGCGCCACTGGGGATTGCGCGCCCGCCCCCACCTGCCGTCCGGCTGTCCCACCGCGTAGTATTTCTGCGCACGCTCCTTGCAATGGATGCCCTCGTAGGTCACGTTCCGCGCCCCCCCGGCGGTCACCACCACCAGCGTGTAGCGCACGACGCCGTCCTCGCCGACCGAGAGCGAGCGGGCGTCGATGTGGAAGCGGTGAGGGCTGGCGTTGCCGACGTCGAAGGGAATCAAATCGCTCGCCCGGGGATTGGCGGGAATCCGACTCTCGATCTCCTTCCACGGCTTGCGCTCCTCGTCGAAATCCGAGTCCCACTGGCTCCACTGGGCGAGCGCCGTACCGAGACCGGCCGAGAGCGCGGCGGCGAGGATCAGCGTGAACCCGGAGCGCAACCCGCGAGCCCCTATCGGGCGTAGATGTAGTCGCGCGTCTCCGGCAGCTCGAGCGCGCCGCCGGAAAGGGGCTTGCCCGCGAGCACCTGATAGATCGACATCCAGCCGCGCTCGAAGCCGAGCGCCGAGCCCGCCATGTAGATGCGCCAGATGCGGTAGAGCTTCTCGCCCACCGCCGCGACCGCGGCGGCGCGGTTCGCTTCCAGCCGCTCGACCCAGTGCCACAGCGTTTTCGCGTAATGCGGCCGCAGGCTCTCGATGTCCCAGCTCTCCAGGCCCTGCGCCGACAGCGCCTCGAGCACGGCCGAGATATGGGTCAGCTCGCCGCCCGGAAACACGTAGCGGTCAATGAATTCTCCGATGTCGCTGCCGAGCTCGCGCTGCCCGGGGACGGTGTGGGTGATGCCGTGGTTCAGCACTAGCCCGCCCGGCCGCAGCAGGTGGGCGATCTTGCCGAAATATGCCGCCAGGTTGTCGCGCCCGACGTGCTCGAACATGCCCACGCTCGCGATCTTGTCGAACGGCCGCTCCTCCGGCACGTCGCGGTAGTCGAGCAGGCGCACCTCGCAAAATTTCTCGAGCCCCCGCTCGCGGATCCGGGCGCGCGCGTAGTCGTGCTGATTGCGGCTCAGCGTCACGCCGAGCGCCTGCACGCCGTAGTGTTCGGCCGCCCACATCGCGAGCGCGCCCCAGCCGCAGCCGATGTCGAGGAAGCGCTCGCCCGCGGCGAGCCGCAGCTTGCGGCAGATGTGGTCGAGCTTCTGCTCCTGCGCGATCTCCAGCGTATCGTCGGCCCGGCGGTAGTACGCGCAGGAGTAGACGCGCCGCCGGTCGAGGAACAGCCCGAAGAAATCGTCGCCGACGTCGTAGTGGCTGCGGACCGCCTTGCTGTCGTAGAGCCGGGTATGCTGCACCCAGCGCGCGAGCTGCCGGCCGGGCTCCAGGCTCGCCGCATCCGCCGCTCCCGCGAGCGCCGTGCCCAGGCGCACCACGTCCCGGATCGGCCCGTCGACATCGATCTGCTCCTCGACGTAGCGTTTCGCGAGTCCCCCGGCGGTTGGATGCCCGAGCCCCACCAGCGCCAGCGGATGCCGCACGGTTATCGTCACCTGAGGCTGCGGGGCGCCGGCGCTCGCGCCGTTCCACAGTCGCACGGCGAGCGGAAGCCCGCTTTCCTCGATGCGGCGCCCGATGCTGGCGAGTATCCGGGAATCCTGCATACGCCTGACGAGAATAGCACAAGCCCGGCGGACCGGAACGCCCGCGGCGCAAGGCCTGCCGGCGGTGGCGGGCTAGCCCGCGAGATCGTTGACGAGCGAGGCGCGGACCGCGGGATCCACCGCCCCGATCGTGTGGCTGTATTCGGGATGATCGACGCCGAGGCCGAGCGGCGCGCCCTGCTTCAGGGCCGCGACCATGGCGGGCTCGAGCTCGAAGCGCAGAAAATGCACCGCCGAGGTCTTTTCCGCGGTGTCGCGCTCGAGGTCCTCATCGGCAATGGCATGGACGCGGGCGTGGCCTGCGACCTCGACCCAGACCCGGTCCTCGATGCCGATCAGGCGGCCGAGCATGCGCCGGCGCTCCTCCACGTCCGGGTATTCGATCATCAGCGTCGCCTTCCAGTTGGCGCCGTCGGGTATGAGCGGGTTGTAGGCGTCGAGCTCGCCCTGGATGCCCGCTTCCTCGAACGTGCGCTCGGCGCGCAGCATCTCCTGGACCTGGTAGCGGATCGTCAGCTCGTCCTCGAAGAGGAGCGTCAGGTGCCCGCCCAGCTGCAGCATGCGGTTCTTCTTGTGCGCCATCACCCGGGCGCGGAATTGCGGTCGGGCCCTGGCGTAGGCCTCGAGCGACATCAGGCTGTCGCGGGTGATCTGCGGCACGGATTCGTCCCCTGTGTCTACAGCCCGTAGGCCATCCGGATCAGTGTGAGTGGATGCTGCTTCTGCGCCTTCGTCTCGCCCATCCCCTGCAGGATGTGGCGGCCGGCGATCGCGCAATCGGAGCTCACGTAATCGGGCGCCGCTTCCGCCATCTGGCGGAACACCGGGCGGCCGATCTTCATCGAGTTCTCGAAATACTCCGCCTTGACGCCCCAGGTGCCGTCGTGGCCGGCGCAGCGCTCCACGGTCGTGACGCGGGTGTCGGGGATCATCTCGAGCAGCTCGCGCGTCTTCTGCCCCATGTTCTGCACGCGCAGGTGGCACGGCACGTGATAGGACACCCGCCCGAGCGGCCGCTTGAAGTCGGTCTTCAACAACCCGTCCTTGTGGCGCAGCACCAAGTACTCGAAGGGATCGAACATCGCTTCCGCCACCGCTTTCACGTCGGCATCGTCCGGAAACATCAGCGGCAGCTCCTGCTTGAACATCAGGGTGCACGACGGGACCGGCGTGAGGATCGCGTGGCCCGCGCGGGCGAGGCGCGCAAGCACGGGGATGTTGGCTTCCTTGTTGCGCGCCACGGCCTCGAGATCGCCCAGCTCCAGCTTGGGCATGCCACAGCAGGCTTCCTTCTCGACCAGCACCGCCGGCACCTCGTTGTGCGCAAGCACTTCGAGCAGGTCGTGCCCGATGCCGGGTTCGTTGTAGTTCACGTAGCACGTCGAGAACACCGCGACCTTGCCCGGCGTGTTCTTTCCTTCGCGCACCATTAACGACGCATTGGGCCGGGCGCTCCCGCGGAACTTTGCGCTCGAATACTCGGGTAACTGGCGCTGCCGGTGCACGCCAAGCGTCTTCTCCACGAGCCCGCGAACGACACCAGTCTTGTTGGCCGCGTTCACGAATTGCACCACGACCGGGATGGTGGCGAGCCGGCCCACGGCGTCGGTGCTGGAGAGCAGCCGGTCCCGGAGCGTCGCGCCACGCTTCCGGAACCTGACCGCCTTGGCGCGCAGCATGAGATGCGGAAAATCGACATTCCACGGATGCGGCGGCACGTACGGGCACTTGGTCATGTAGCACATGTCGCACAGGTAGCACTGGTCGACGACCTTGCCGTAGTCCCCCTTGGCGACGCCATCGACCTCCAGGGTCGGGCTCGCGTCCACCAGGTCGAACAGGGTCGGGAATGCGGTGCAGAGATTCACGCAACGGCGGCAGCCGTGGCAGATCTCGAAGACGCGCTCGAGCTCCTTCTCGAGCTTTCCCCCGTCGTAAAAATCCGCGGATTTCCACGCGAGCGGATGCCGAGTGGGAGCCTCGAGGCTCCCTTCACGTACCGTCATGGGGCATTAGGGTTAATCATTGCCCGTTGCCCATTGCGGGATCAGTCCGCCACGCCGTCGAGCGCCTTCTGGAAGCGGTTGGCGTGTGAACGCTCGGCCTTGGCCAGCGTTTCAAACCAGTCCGCGATCTCGCCGAAGCCCTCGGAACGCGCGGCCTTGGCCATGCCCGGGTACATGTCGGTGTACTCGTGGGTCTCGCCCGCAATCGCGGCCTTCAGGTTCTCGCGGGTCTTGCCGATCGGCAGATTGGTCGCCGGATCGCCGCAGGCTTCCAGGTATTCCAGATGCCCGTGTGCGTGCCCGGTCTCGCCCTCTGCCGTGGAGCGGAAAACGGCCGAGACATCGTTCTGGCCCTCGACGTCCGCTTTCGCTGCGAAGTACAGGTAACGCCGGTTGGCTTGCGATTCGCCTGCGAAAGCGTCCTTCAGGTTCTGATGGGTCTTCGATCCTTTGAGCTGCATAATTATCTCCTTGATAACAGTAGCTTATATACACGCCCTTCGTTCCGGAGTGCTGACTCACTTCGACGGTAAGGATTGTGATTAGAACGATTCTAATCGGTGAACTCAGTATAGAAGCTGACTCCGCCTGTTGTCAACCGCCACGGCTCTACGCAGATGGCTCGCCGCGTAAGCAAGCAGAGCCTCGAACCCCGGGGAGGATCAGGGCGACCCTGTGCCTATCCCGATTCCCGCGCGCCGGCGGTCTCGGAACGCTTGCCGCGCGCACCGCCCCGCGGGCGGCGATTGAGATACGGCGCCAGTTCCTCGAGCGCTCTGTGATAGACCTCGCGCTTGAATTCGATCACGGCCTCCATCGGCATCCAGTAATCGCTCCAGCGCCACGCGTCGAACTCGGGCTTGGTGGAGGCGCGCAGGCGCACATCGCAGTCACGGCCGATCAACCGCAGCAGATACCAGATCTGCTTCTGGCCGCGGTAGTTGCCGCGCCACTCGCGCCGCAGCCAGCGCTCCGGCACCTCGTAGCGCAGCCAGTCGCGCGTGCGCCCGAGGACCCACACGTGCTGCCGCAAGAGCCCGACCTCTTCCTTGAGCTCGCGATACATCGCCGCTTCCGGCGACTCTCCCGGCTTGATGCCGCCCTGCGGGAACTGCCAGGCGTGCTCCCGGACCCGCTTGCCCCAGAAAACCTCGTTCTTCCAGTTACATAGGACGATGCCGACGTTCGGACGATAGCCGTCGCGGTCGATCATGTAGATCCCCTGCAGCCGATGCTCAGCACGATTTTTTCACAATTTGGATACCGGCGATACCCTGTGCGGAGGTTGCGGACGAGGCATTGCGGGCGGCGCCTCACGCTTTCCCGGAAACATAAAGTCGCTCGGCATCGGCGCGGTTCATCTTGCGCAGGCCGCGCACGAAGCGGCCGAATTCGAGCCCATAGCGCGCTTCGAGGTCCCGGGTCTTCCCCTCCAGTTCGTCCCACCGCAGGGAGGCGGGCGGATCTCGGAAGGCGAACACGATGATATTGCCGGGCTTCTCCGCCGGCAGGCACAACGTGCCCGACGGGAAGGCGCCTTCGATGCGCCCGAGGGTGTCGTCGAAGCGGTGGTCCGATCCCCACAGGTTGACGACCAGCACCCCGCCGCTCGCGAGCCGCCGGCGGCAGCTGCCGTAGAACTCGACGGTCGCGAGGTCCGCGACGTGCGAGGTGCCGTCGTAGCCGTCGACCAGGATGACGTCGAACGCGCCGCCCTCGCCCGCGATGAACGGCGCCGCATCGCACACCCGCACGATGAGCCGCGCATCGGCGGCCGGCAGCTCGAAGAGTCGCCGCGCGATCGCCACCACCTGCGGGTTCACCTCCAGCACCTCGGTCACCGACTCCGGCAGCCGGTGATAGACGAACTTGGCGAGCGAGCCGCCGCCCAGGCCCACCATCAGCACCCGGCGCGGCGGCGCGACGAACAGCAGGAAGGCCATCATGCTGCGGGTGTAGGCGAGCTCGAGATCGTTCGGGCGCGCAAGGCGCATCGAGCTCTGGATGGTGTCGCTGCCGATGTGGAGCGACCGCACCCCGAAGCGCTCGGTCACGTACACCGAGTCCGCGCCGTGGCGAGTCTTGCCCAGGCGCCAGCGCGCGAAGAAGTTCATGCCGATGTAATCGAGCGGGCCGCGTTCGGTAGAATAGCGGCTTTCGCGGTCACGCGACACTCATGCGCGTCTCGCAGTTCTTCCTCTCGACGCACCGGGAAACGCCGGCCGAGGCCGAGGTGGTGAGCCACCGGCTGATGCTGCGCGCGGGTCTCATCCGGAGCCTCGCGCGCGGGATCTACACCTGGATGCCGCTCGGCCTGCGCGTGCTGCGCAAGGTGGAGGCCGTCGTGCGCGAGGAGATGAACGCGGCCGGCGCGATCGAGCTCGTGATGCCCGCGGTGCAGCCCGCGGAGCTCTGGCAGGAATCGGGACGATGGGAGGAGTACGGCCCGGAGCTGCTGCGCTTCAAGGACCGGCACCAGCGCGATTTCTGCTTCGGCCCCACTCACGAGGAGGTGGTGAGCGACATCGTGCGCCAGGAGGTGAAGAGCTACCGCCAGCTCCCCTTGAATCTCTACCAGATCCAGACCAAGTTCCGCGACGAGATCCGGCCCCGGTTCGGCGTCATGCGCGCCCGCGAGTTCGTGATGAAGGATGCCTATTCCTTCCACGCGGACCCGGCGAGCCTCGATGAGACCTACCGGGCGATGATCCAGTGCTATTCGCGCATCTTCACGCGGCTGGGCCTGAAGTTCCGCGCGGTGGCGGCTGACACCGGAGCGATCGGCGGCACCGGCTCGCACGAGTTCCACGTGCTCGCCGACTCGGGCGAGGACGCGATCGCGTTCTGCCCGGACTCCGATTACGCCGCCAACGTGGAGCTCGCGGAGGCGCTCGCCCCCGCGGGCCCGCGCGGGAAGGCCGGCGCGGCGCTTGCCCGGGTGCATACGCCGGGCGTGCGGACCATCGCCGAGCTGAGCGCTTTCCTCAAGATTGCCCCCGAGCGCACCGTGAAGGCGGTGGTTCTCGACGGCGCCGACGGGCGCCCGGTGCTGCTGATGGTGCGCGGCGACCACGAGGCGAACCTCACCAAGGCCGCCAAGCTCGAGCAGGTGAAGAAGCCCGTAGCCTTCGCGGCGGTCGATACCCTCCGGTCCCTTTTCGGGGCGGGGCCCGGCTCGCTCGGACCGGTCGGCTTCAAGGGCGTCGTCATCGCCGACCGCGCCGTCGCCGTGATGTCCGATTTCGTCGCCGGCGCGAACCAGGACGACCACCATTACACGGGCGTCAACATCGGGCGCGATTTCCCGGAGCCGGTCGTGGCCGACGTGCGCAACGTCGTGGCAGGGGACGCGAGCCCCGACGGCAAAGGGCGGCTCGAGATCCTGCGCGGCATCGAGGTCGGGCACGTCTTCCAGCTGCGAACCAAGTATTCCAGGGCGCTCGACCTCTCCTTCCTCGACGAGGCGGGCAAGTCCCGGGTGATGGAGATGGGCTGCTACGGCATCGGCGTCACGCGCATCGTCGCCGCCGCCATCGAGCAGAACCACGATGCGCGCGGCATCATCTTTCCGCGCGCGATGGCGCCCTTCGAGCTCGCGCTGGTGCCGATCGGCGCGGGCAAGAACGCCGCGGTGCGCACGGCGGCCGAAACCCTCCACCGCGATCTCAGCGCGGCCGGCATCGACGTGCTGTTCGATGACCGCGACGAGCGTCCGGGGGTTGCGTTCGCGGACATGGAGCTGATCGGCATCCCGCACCGCCTCGTCGTCGGCGAGCGCGGATTGAAAGCCGGCGAGGTGGAGTACCAGGGGCGGCGCGATGCCCGGGCGCGGAATCTGCCCTTGCCTGACGCCGTAAAATACGTAAAATCAATGGTGTGCGAAAACTAGTTCGCGCTTGCTATCAGCTCGGGTGGGCGCTCGCGCTGGCGCTGCCGGGGCTCGCGTGCGCCGGCAATCAGTTCTACGAGCCGCTCTCGGCCAGCGTGCGGGCCGCGCTCAATCGATCCCTTTCCGACCACGCGACGCCGGTGCTCGCGTTCGAGACCGAGGTCGAGGCGCGGCGCTGGCTGGCGACGATGTCGAAGCGGCTCGCTCCGCGCATCGCGGACCGCCTGCAGCGCGAGGACTTCCTGGTCTCGGTGCACTACGAGGCGAAGCGCGCCGGCCTCGATCCGCAGCTCGTGCTGGGCGTGATCCAGATCGAGAGCAACTTCCGCAAGTACGCGGTCTCGCGCGCCGGGGCGCGGGGCTACATGCAGGTGATGCCGTTCTGGGTCGATCTCATCGGCCGCAGCGATGACAATCTCTTCCACCTGCGCACCAATCTCCGGTTCGGCTGCGTGATCCTGCGCCACTATCTCGACCAGGAGAAGGGGGACCTCTTCCGCGCTCTCGGCCGCTACAACGGCAGCCTTGGCCAGCCGGGCTACCCCTCCCTTGTGATCCGCGCCTGGCAGCGCGACTGGCACTACACACCGCACACCACGGTCTCCGCGCCCGCCGACGCCCGCGGCTGAGCAGCCAGAGCCCCGCGATCAGCCCGATCGCAGGACGTTCGCGGCGCGCCGCTCGCGCCATTCGGGCATCACCGCCGCCGTCACCGCCCCGAGCAGGACGACGACCCACGAGAGATAGATCCACAGCAGGAAGATGGGGACGCTCGCGAACGCCCCGTAGACGAGCTTGTAGGTCGGGACCTGCGCGATGAAGAACGCGAAGCCGTGCTTCGTGGCCTCGAACGCCACCGCTGCACCCACGCCGCCGGTCAGCGCGTCGCGCACCCGCACGCGCCGGTTCGGAATGGCGATATAGGCCAGCGTGAACGCGAAGGCGGTGAGCAGCACCGGAACGACGTCCAGCATCATCTCCGCGGCGCGCGGCATGCCCTTCACCATCCCCAGCGACTGGCTCACCAGCCATGACGTGAGCGCCAGGCTCGCGCCGATCAGCGGCGGGCCGACGGTGAGCAGCGCCCAGTAGACGACGAGGCGCGGCACCAGCCCGCGCGGACGCGGCACGCGCCAGATCTGGTTGAACGCGCGGTCGATGGTGAGCAGCACGAGGACTGCCGTGACGAAGATGAGCGCGATGCCGAGGGTGGTCAGGCGTGCCGCGTTCTCCGCGAACTGCGCGGCGTATCCTGCGACCACTGCGGCCGATTCCGGGAGCATGATGCGCACCAGGAACCGCTCGACGTACTGCAGCAGCTCCCGGAACACCGGGAATGCCGAGATGGCCGTGAGCGCCACGGTGATGACCGGCACGATGGCAAGCATCGTGGTGAAGGCGAGGCTCGCCGCGATCTGCGGGCAGCGCTCCTCCTGGAAGCGCCGCCACGCGAGGCGAACGAGCACGATGAGCGACAAGATCCTGCGGGCTTTCGGCACCGCGCTGCCTCGACACGAGACGGGATTGACGTGAGCCTAGCTCAAAAACAGGCTCATGATACGCTCACGCCATGCAAGAGATTCTCGTCCTCTATTACAGCCACACGGGCGCGGTGCGGGACATGGCGCAGCTCGTCGCGCGCGGCATCGAGAGCGTCACCGGGTGCGCGGCGCGCGTGCGCACCGTGCCGCGCGTCTCCGCCACGGCGGGCGCGGCGCCCACGGTGCCAGAGTCCGGCGCGCCCTACGCAGAGCTGAAGGACCTCGAGGAATGCATCGGGATTGCGGTGGGCTCGCCGACGCGCTTCGGGAACATGGCGGCATCAATGAAGCACTTCTGGGATTCCACGGGCGAGCTGTGGCTCAAAGGCACGCTCGCCGGCAAGCCCGCGGCGCTCTTCACCTCCACCGCCAGCCTGCACGGCGGCCAGGAATCGACGCTCATCTCGATGATGCTGCCGCTGCTGCACCACGGCATGCTGATCGTGGGACTTCCCTACACGGAGCCGGAGCTGATGAACACCCGCTCCGGCGGCGGACCCTACGGGGCAAGCCACCACGCGGGCGCCGCGGGCGAGCTCGCCGTCACCGAGCACGAACGGAAGCTCTGCATCGCCCTCGGCCGCCGGCTTGCCGGCATCGCGGTGAAGCTCGCCCGCTAGCGCACCCCGTCGCCCTTCCCTCTCCCCCTGAACAGGGGGAGAGGAAATCCTGGCTAGAGCTGCGGATTGAGCCGCTCGAGCTTCGAGTGCAGCTTGTTCAACGCGTTGATGTAGGCCTTGGCCGAGGCGACCACGATGTCGGTGTCCGCCCCCTGGCCGTTGACGATGCGCCCGCCTTTCGTGAGCCGCACCGTCACCTCGCCCTGCGCGTCGGTGCCGGTCGTGATGTTGTTGACCGAGTAGAGCAGGAGCTCCGCCTGGCTTCCGACGATTGACTCGATTGCCTTGAACGAGGCGTCCACCGGGCCGCTGCCCCGGGCTTCCGCCCGGCGCTCGCGGCCGTTCTCGGTCATGACGATCCTCGCGTAGGGCGGCTCGCCGGTCTCGGAGTGGGCGGTCAGCGCCACCAGGTGGAAGTGCTCGCTCTCAAGCTGGTCGCTCGCCTCCTCGCTGATGAGCGCCTGCAGGTCCTCGTCGAAGATCTCGTGCTTCTTGTCGGCGAGATCCTTGAAGCGCTTGAACGCGGCGTTCATCGCCTCTTCCGACTCGACCACGATGCCGAGCTCGGTCAGCCGCGCCTTGAAGGCGTTGCGCCCGCTGTGCTTGCCAAGCACCAGCTTGTTGGCATGCCAGCCGACGTCCTGCGCGCGCATGATCTCGTAGGTGTCGCGGCTCTTCAGCACGCCGTCCTGGTGGATGCCGGCCTCGTGCGCAAACGCGTTCGCCCCCACGATCGCCTTGTTGGGCTGCACCGGGAAGCCGGTGATGCCGGCGACGAGCCGGCTCGCCGGGACGATCTGCGTCGTGTCGATGCCGGTCTCGCACGGGAACATGTCCTGCCGCGTGCGCACCGCCATCACGATCTCCTCCAGCGCCGCATTGCCGGCGCGCTCGCCCAGGCCGTTGATCGTGCATTCGACCTGGCGCGCGCCGTTCAGCACCGCCGCGAGCGAGTTGGCGACCGCCAGCCCCAGGTCGTTGTGGCAGTGCACCGACCACACCACCTTGTCCGAGTTGGGAACGCGCTCGCGTAGCGTCCGGATCAATCCTCCGAAATGCTCCGGCAGCGTGTAGCCCACCGTGTCCGGAATGTTGATGGTGGTGGCGCCGGCCTTGATCACCCGCTCAAGAATCCGGCAGAGAAAGTCGGTGTCGGAGCGGCCGGCATCCTCCGGCGAGAACTCCACGTTGTCGGTGTACTCGCGCGCCCATTTGACTGCCCGCACCGCCTGCTCGATCACCTGCGAGGGCTCCATGCGCAGCTTCTTCTCCATGTGGATGGGAGAGGTCGCGATGAAGGTGTGCACGCGCGGGCTATTCGCGCCTTGCACCGCTTCCCCGCAGCGCCGGATATCGGCCTCGTTGGCGCGGGCGAGCCCGCACCCCGTGCTGCCCTTGATGATGGAGGCGACCGCGCGCACGGCGTCGAAATCGCCCTCGCTCGCGGCGGGGAACCCCGCCTCGATGACATCCACGCGCATGCGCTCGAGCTGGCGCGCGATGCGCAGCTTCTCTTCCTTGGTCATCGAGGCGCCCGGGCTCTGCTCGCCGTCGCGCATCGTCGTGTCGAAAATGATGAGCTTTTCCTTGGCCATGCCTGTCTCCAGTGCCTGCTGCCGCTGCCGGCGCGCTGGGGGCGCCGGGAGCGCGGGTTAATGGACTTCCCGCCGCGGTTTTCACCGCGCCGGACCAACATCAGATTGTGGGAATGGGAAGTATGCGCCTTAGGGGCGCAGCAGCAGGCCGGCCAGCGCGAGGCGGGCGCGGAGGGAAAGCTCGATGGCCTGCGGGTGATTCATCGCGCGGAAATATAGCGGCTTTGGGCGCGCGATGCAACTCATGCGCCCATCGAGGGCGGCTGCGCGGGCGGCGCCCGGCCGGGTCCCCTGCCCTTCACCATCTCGTAGCCCCAGATGACGTAGCCCGAGACGCCATAGCCCAGGAAGAGCAGGAACAGCATTTCCGGCAGCGTGCTCGACACCATGAAAAGCGCCACCAGCCCGAACGTGATGCCGACCACCACCGAGAAGGACACGCTCTTCCTCAGGTTGATGTCCTTGCCGCTGTAGAACTTGAGGTTGCTCACCATGGTGAGGCCGGCGAAGGCGGTAAGCGCCCAGGCGAGCCACTTCACATCCCGGCCCTGGATCTGGTATTCGTTCAGCGCCCAGACCAGCCCCGCGACGACGCACGCGGCGGAAGGGCTCGGCAGGCCCTGGAAGAAGCGCTTGTCCGCGATGTCGAGCGTGGTGTTGAAGCGCGCCAGGCGCAGCGCGGCGCACGCGCAGTAAATGAAGGCGGCGATCCAGCCGAGCTTGGTCGTCAACCACGGCCCGAGCCAGGCCACGGACTGCATGCCGGCAAAGTCCTTGAGCGCCCACACGTACACGACCAGCGCCGGCGCAACGCCAAACGACACCATGTCCGCGAGGCTGTCGTACTCCGCGCCGAACGCGCTCTGGGTCCGCGTCAGGCGCGCCACGCGGCCGTCGAGCCCGTCGAACACCATGGCGATGAAGATCGCCATCGCGGCCTGCTCGAAGCGCCCGCTCATCGCCTGCACGATCGCATAGAAGCCGGCGAAGAGCGCGATGGTCGTGAACAGATTGGGCAGCCAGTAGATGCCGCGCCGGGCGAAGCGTGACTTGATGAACAGCTTGTGCTCGCGCACGTCTTGCATGCTCAGGACCCCGAAATTCGTGATCCGTGATCCCAAATCAGGATTG
>DATBMB010000043.1:0-4601 GCA_036555035.1 Burkholderiales bacterium
TCTCTCCGACATCCTGCAGCTCTCGGTCGGGACGCTGTTCGCCGCGGCGCTGATGCCGGGGCTGATGCTCGCCGGGCTCTACTGCGCGTACATCGTCGTGCTGGGCATGGTCCGCCCCGAATGGATGCCGGTGGTGCCGCAGGCGGAGCGCGACGCGATGCCGCGGCGCGAGCTGTGGACGACATTCTTCGTGGTGGTGCTGCCCCCGGTCGCGCTCGTGCTCTCGGTGCTCGGCTCGATCATCGCGGGCCTCGCCGCCCCGACCGAGGCGGCCTCGATGGGCGCGTTGGGCTCCATCCTCGTCACCGCGGTTGCCCGGCGCATGTCGCTGAAGGTGCTGCGGGAAACGATGCAGGCCACGACCAAGATCACCGCGATGGTGATGTTCATCCTGATCTGCGCCCAGGTGTTCGCGCTCGCGTTCCGGGGCTTGCATGGGGAGGACCTGATACACGACATGTTCAAGTTCCTGCCGGGCGGCGTCAACGCGGACATCTGGGTCCTGATGCTGCTCATCTTCGTGCTCGGATTCTTCATCGAGTGGATCGAGATCAGCTACATCGCGGTGCCGCTGTTCCTGCCGGTTTTCGTGGAGCAGGGCGTCGACATCGTGTGGCTTGCGATGCTGATCTGCGTGAATCTCCAGACTTCCTTCCTGACGCCCCCCTTCGGCTGGGCGCTGTTCTTCCTGCGCGGGGTCGCGCCGACCTCGGTCGACACGCGCCACATCTACCTCGGCGTGATCCCGTTCATCGGACTGCAGATCGTGGGCGTGATGCTGGTGTTCTTTTATCCGCAGATCGCCCTCTGGCTGCCCAAGGCCATCGGCTGGTAGTACCCGTTCGCGTAGAATCCCGCCATGAGCCAGCCGGTCCGCGGCAGCCGCGGCATGGCGGTCGCGCCGCACGCGCTTGCCGCGCAGTCGGCGCTCGACGTGCTGCGCGAGGGAGGCAACGCGCTCGAGGCGATGATCGCGGGCGCGGCCACGATCGCGGTTGCCTACCCCCACATGAACTCGATCGGGGGCGACGCGTTCTGGCTCGTCCACGTGCCGCGCCGCGCGCCGAAGGGCATCGATGCCTGCGGCGCGGCCGCGCGCGCGGCTTCCATCGAGTGGTACGCCGCGCGCGGCATCACGCGCGCCATTCCCTATCGCGGGGGCGTCGCCGCGAACACCGTCGCGGGGGCGGTCTCCGGCTGGGCGCTTGCATTCCGGCTCTCGCGCCGGTGGGGCGGGCGGCTGCCGCTGAAGCGCCTGCTTGCCGACGCGATCCACTACGCGCGGAACGGAATTGCCGTCACGGCGAGCCAGTCCTCCCAGACCGCCGCCCGGCGCGCCGAGCTCGAGCCGCAGGCCGGCTTCCGCGAGACCTATCTCGACCGGGGCGCGGCGCCCGCCACGGGCAGCTTCTTCCGGCAGCCGCGGCTTGCGCAGACGCTCGAGCGCCTCGCCCGCGCGGGGCTTGATGACTTCTATTGCGGGCGCCTGGCGCAGGCGATATCAAGAGACCTTGCCGCCGTCGGAAGCCCGCTCGCCGCGGGCGATCTTGCGCGACACCGCGCGAAGCTCGTGAGCCCGCTCGCGCTCGCGCACTCGCTCGGCACGGTCCATAACCTGCCGCCGCCGACGCAGGGCGTCGCTTCGCTCCTCATCCTCGGTATGCTCGACGCCCTCGAGATGGCGGGTGCCGGACCGATGAGCGCCGATTACGTGCACCTCGTCGTGGAAGCGACCAAGCGCGCGTTTGCGGTGCGCGACCATTGCGTCACCGATCCCGCCTACATGACGATCGACGCGCAGTCGTTGCTCGCGCCGGGAAAGATCCGCGTGCTGGCGGCGGATATCGACCGCGGCCGCGCGGCGCGCTGGGGCGGGGGAACGGGACCGGCCGACACCGTGTGGATGGGCGTCGCGGATGCCGCGGGCCGCATGGTGAGCACGATCCAGAGCCTCTACCACGAGTTCGGCTCCGGGGTAGTGCTGGAGGAGACCGGCATCACCTGGCAGAACCGCGGCTGCAGCTTCGCGCTCGACCCCGCCGCGCTGAACAGCCTGAAGCCCCTGCGCAAGCCGTTCCACACGCTCAATCCCGCGCTGGCGGTCCTGCGCGACGGCCGCGTCCTCGTCTACGGCACGATGGGCGGCGATGGCCAGCCGCAGACGCAGGCGGCGCTCTTCACGCGCATCGCCGTTTTCGGCATGGACCCGCAGCAGGCGGTCGCCGCTCCGCGCTGGCTGCTCGGGCGCACCTGGGGCCAGGCGAGCGACTCGCTCAAGCTCGAGTCGCGCTTTGCCACCGGGGTGGTGTCCGACCTCGCGCGGCGCGGCCACGTCATGGAAGTGCTCGGGGAGTACGACGAGACGATGGGCCACGCCGGCGCCATCGTGCGGCACGCGAACGGCGTGCTGGAGGGCGGCGCGGATCCGCGCTCGGACGGCTGCGTTGCCGCCTTTTGAGATTATGCGCTCGCGGACTTGGCGGGGGTCTTGCCGCGCGCGTACTTCTGGCGGAACTTCTCGACGCGACCCGCGGTGTCCACGATCTTCTGCTTCCCGGTGTAGAAGGGATGGCACTGCGAGCACACCTCGACGTGCAGGTCACGGCCCATGGTCGAGCGCGTGTCCCACGTATGGCCGCAGCTGCAGGTGACAGTGATCGTGCGGTATTCGGGATGGATCTTTTGCTTCATAAGGGGGCGCATTATCCGCATTTTGGCTGCGCCTGTCCAGCGCGGGCGCCCGGCAAGATCCGCGTGCTAATTCAGCAACGGGCGCTGCCCCGGCGCCCAGTTCTCCAGCAGCGCGCAGCAGCGCTGGATGTCCCGCTTGCCGGTTGCCGCGTCGACCTTCCTGAAATCCGAAATGCCGTTTGCCGCCAGAAGCATCACGAAGTAGATCTCGCCGGCGCGGGTTTCGAGCTTCAGCGTTCCCGGGTCGTGACCGGTGCCGTGCAGCAGGCGCACGCCCTCCCGCACCTCGAACCGGAAGTAGGTCAGCGGCAGGGTGGAGCCGATCAGGCGGTCGTCGACGTAGAGCACGGTATCGTCGGAGGCCATTTCCGTGCTCCCGATATCGAAGCGGTAGACGTAGATCACGGCGGTGTCGGGGCGGGCGATGAAGCGCTTCGCCTCGGCATCGCGCTCATTTGTGGCCTGCGGCGTAGAGGTGCAGCCCGCCAGGGCAACGATCGCAATCGCCAGTGCCAGCCGCGCGCGCATCAGGGGTCCGGAACCAGCAGCACCGCGCGCAGCACCTCGGCGCGCCCCTCCTTCTCGTTGACGAGGAAGAACTGCGAGTTCGGCATCCGCGAGAGCGGCGTCATCTGCTGCCTGACGTAATAGATCCGTCCCGCCTCCGCCTGCACGGTGATGGTGCCGATGTCCCCCGCGTAACCGGTGATCGTGTGCTTTCCGGGGTCGACGACCCAGCGGTAGTAGGTGCCCGGATAGACCTTCAGCAGAATCTTGTCGCCGATGCGGACCTGCGCCTGGCGGTCGTTGAAATCCGGGTTGATCCGCACCAGGTAGATCACCGCCTTGCCGGGAACCGGCTTGAATTCCCTCGCCTCGAGGTCCTCCGGCGTCAGCGGCAACTGGCACCCCGCCAGCAGGACGACGGCAAACAGGGAAAGCAGGAAGAGGCGCATCGAGTCGAAGAAGAAGGACATCGGCGGGCGGAGCAGGGGCCCCGGTTTCCGGGGATGCGACCCCGGCGATGGCCAGGCGGCCGATGCGATATCAATCGAAACTTGCATATGGCCTATCGGAGGCCGCGACATCGGCGGGCGGAGCAGGGGCCCCGGTTTCCGGGGATGCGACCCCGTCGATGGCCAGGGACTTTGGGCCGGGAACGACGGGTCGGCCATACCGATGAGGGTAGCTGGCGCGCTTACCCTCGCCTCATCGAGTCAAAAAAGTCCGCGTTGTTCTTCGTCGCCCGGATCTTGTCGAGCAGGAATTCGGTGGCCTCCAGCTCGTCCATCGGGTAGAGGAGCTTGCGCAGCACCCAGATCTTCTGCAGCACGTCCTGCTTGATCAGCAGCTCCTCGCGGCGCGTGCCCGAGCGGTTGACGTTGATCGCCGGGAAGATGCGCTTCTCGTACATGCGCCGGTCGAGGTGGATTTCCATGTTGCCGGTGCCTTTGAACTCCTCGTAGATCACGTCGTCCATCCGGCTGCCGGTGTCGATCAGCGCGGTGGCAAGGATGGTGAGGGAGCCGCCTTCCTCCATGTTGCGCGCGGCGCCGAAGAAGCGCTTCGGGCGCTGCAGCGCGTTCGCGTCCACGCCGCCCGTCAGCACCTTGCCGGATGCCGGCACCACGGTGTTGTAGGCGCGCGCGAGCCGCGTGATCGAGTCGAGCAGGATCACCACGTCCTTCTTGTGCTCGACCAGCCGCTTCGCCTTCTCGATCACCATCTCGGCGACCTGCACGTGGCGCGAGGCCGGCTCGTCGAAGGTCGAGGACACCACCTCGCCCTTGACCGAGCGGATCATCTCGGTCACTTCCTCGGGCCGCTCGTCGATCAGCAGCACGATCAGCACCACGGCGGGATGGTTGGCGGTGACCGCGTGCGCGATATGCTGCATGAGCACGGTCTTG
>DATBMB010000067.1:0-26674 GCA_036555035.1 Burkholderiales bacterium
CCGTCCTTGCGCTTCAGGCTCTCGAACGCGGCCCACGACCCGATCATTGTCCCATCCACGGCGAAGTGTCGAGCTCGGCCACCCGATCGGCGCGACCGGGGCGATTCTCACGGTCAAGGCGCTCTACGAGCTGCAGCGCACGGGCGGCAAGTACGCGCTCGTGACGATGTGCATCGGCGGCGGCCAGGGCATCGCCGCCGTGTTCGAAAGGCTGCACTAACCGCCAAGCCGCCGAGAGCATCGAAACTGTGGAACGCCGCGCGAGAACCGCGCGGCGTTTTCGTTTCCAGCAATGGTCACCGTCCACGGATAATCATCCACTGTCGCCGACCCACGATGCACGGCTTTGTCTAGAATAGGCGGTGAGCCACCGCCCCCGGAAAGATTCGACATTGGACCTTCGCCAGTACTCGCCCTCGCGCACGCAGGTTCTCGCCGCGATGGGCACGCTCAATTACCAGCCCTTCATCATCACCGACGACGTGCAGACGGGCGTCGCCTACAGCTGGCTCCACAGCGACGACCCCCGCGACGACCGGTTCTGGAAATTCACCTTCCGCCGCGACCGGCTCCCGGCAGACGTCTGGGAGAAGGCCGCGGATGCCAACGCGCGGCTGCGCGCCATGTACGACGACTTCGTCGCGGAGATCGCGCGGCGCTTTCCGGGCGGCTCGCTCCTCGACGTCGCCTGTAACAACGGCTACTTCCCGGTGCGCGCCGAGCAGCTCGGCCTGCGCGGTTGCGCGGGCATGGATCGCCGGCCCCAGCACTGGGCCTCGATCAAGGTCCTGAACAACATCACCGGTACCTCGGTCCGGTTCGTGAACCAGGGATATTCCCCGGTCACGCACACCGCGAAGGTCGGAAAGCGCTACGACGTGGTGGTTGCGAGCGCGATCATGTGCCACCTTCCCGACCCCCTGCACTTCCTCGCCTTCCTCGGCTCGGTCGCGAAAGAGGCGGTGTTCTTCTGGGGGCAGATGGTGGATACCGATGACTATCTCGTCGCCTACAACGAGCCCAACCGCTTCACGTTCAGCAACAAGCAGTTTCCCTACGGCTTCGACGACAACACGCGGCTCTCGCGCGGGCTCTTCCGCAAGTCCGTCGAGCTGATGGGATTCGGCAATATCGTCGAGCTGCCCTACCGCGACACCTGGCTCCCGGCGCAGTGGTACGCGCCGCACAAGGCGTGGCTCTGCATGCGCGGGTAACTACGCCAGCCCGAGCCAGAGGAAGAGCTGGCCCGGCGGGAACGGCACGTTGAGCGCGCGCTCGAACACGAAGTAGACGAAGGCCGCCGCGCCTGCGGTGAGCGCGAGCGTGACCGGCCAGCGCTCGCGGCTTCCGAACTTGAGCGACAGGAACGTGACGAGCGTCCCGCCGATCGCGAACCCGAGCAGCCAGATCGCCGCAAGCAAGCCCGCGATCCAGCCCATGATCCCGACGGTGCGGCGGGCGGCGACGCCGGCCGGAATTCCCGGCTCCGGAGCCGCGAGGCCGCCCGCGGGAAGCTTCTCCTTTCCCAGGGCCTGGATCACGAGCAGGAGCAAGGCCAGGGCGAGCACCGGGAAACCGATCGCCCACGGAAAAAGTCCCGCCCGGAAGCCGAAGTCCAGGCTCTGCCACAGGGCGGCGCCGAGCACCACGACGATCGTGAGCGTGAAGAGAATGCCGCCGGGGCTCCTCACTGCTGCCGGCTCCGCGGCGGCGCCGGCACCCTCGCGCCTGCGCGCCGAGCGCGCCTTCCACCACGGGTAAAGCGCGCCGGCGACCGTCAGCGCGATCAATGCCAGGACCCAAGGCCGCATGAGCCACTCCGCGCCGTAATTGTCAGTCGAGAGGAAGAGCCGGTTCTCCGCGAGCGGCCCGAGCACGAGCCCCAGGATCAGCGCCGGGCGCGGCCAGTGGAGCTTCTCCATCACCCAGCCAAGGATGCCGAAGAAGAGCACCAGGTAAAGATCCTGAAAGGCGTTCTTCTCCGCGAACGCGCCGAGGTAGATGAGGAGCAGCACCGGCGGGATGAGGAGGCTCCCGCGCACCTGCGTCACCTTCGCGAGCTGGTTCAGAAAGAGGAAGCACACCGCCACGGTGACGATGTTGGCGATGACGATGGTCCAGACGAACGAGAACGTCAGGCCGAGGTGGCCGCCCCGGGATTCCGGCGTGAGCATGCTGGGCCCGGGGACGAGCCCCTGGATGATGAAGGCGCCGAGCAGGATTGCCATGGTGACCCCGCTCGGGACGCCGAACGCGATCGTCGGGATGAGATGTCCGCCCAGCGTCGAATTGTTGGCCGCGCCGGGTCCGAGCACGCCTTCCACGGCGCCCTTGCCGAATCGCTCCCTCCCCGGTGAGCTTTGCACGGCGTGGGCGTACGCAAGCCACTGGGTGACGCTGCCGCCCATGCCGGGAATGATCCCGACGTAGGCGCCGATCGCGCTGCAGCGAATCACGAGCCACCCGTGCCGGAAGGTATCCTTGACGCCTTCCATCACGCCGCCCAGCTTCCCGAGGCTCTCGCGTGCGATCGCGGTACGCCTCACCGCGAGATCGATGATCTCCGGTATCGCGAAGAAGCCAATGGTGATCGGCACCAGACCGATGCCGTCCCACAGGAAGAGATGGTCGAAGGTATAGCGCTGCGTGCCTGAAATGGGATCGAGCCCGATGGTGGCGAGCATGAGGCCGAGCCCCGCGGCGATGAGCCCCCTCAGGAGGCTGTCGCCGGCGAGCGCGGCGACAAAGGTGAGCCCCAGCACGGCGAGCATGAAGTACTCGGGCGAGCCGAAGGCGAGCACCAATGGGCGCACGATGGGAACGGCAAGCGCAAGCGCGACCGCGCCGAAGAGCGCGCCCACGAGCGAGCTCATGAGCGCGGCGCCGAGCGCCCGTCCCGCCTCGCCGTTCTTGGCCATCGGATGGCCGTCCATGATGGTGGACGCCGTCGTCGGCTCGCCGGGCACGCCGAAGAGGATCGAGGTGATATCGCCGGTCGTGGCGGTGACCGCCGCCATGCCGAGGAGAAACGCGAACGCCTCCACCGGCTCCATGGTGAAGATGAACGGGAGCATGAGGGCGAGCGTGGTGGGCCCGCCCAGCCCCGGCAGGATGCCGACCACAAAGCCGAGCGCGATGCCCACCAGCATCAGGCCCAGCGTGGTCGGCGTGAGAACCTGGAACAGGCCCGCGGCGAACGCCCCGGCCATCTCGGCGAGCATCTTGCCTCGCGGGATTCCGGGGAACTACGAAAAAACGCGATGCCCGGGTATCAGTAGAGGGCCGCCTTCAACTTGGCGATCATTTCGGCGTCGAGCGTGAACATGTCGGCAACGAGCTGGCTCAACTCCGGACCGGAGACGGGATCGATGGCGAGCTTTGCCTTCTTGGCTTCCTCGAGGAACGCGGGATCGTTAAGCGTGGCCTGGAATGCCTTGCGCAGGATCTCCACCCGGTCCGCGGGCGTGCCCGGCGGCAACGCGAACGGCCGCGCATATGCGCTGGCGCCCTGCACGCCGACCCGGATCAGCTTGCGGGCGTCCTCGCTCTTGGCAAGGTTGATCGCGACCGGGACATTGGGAATGTCCGCCAGCGGTTTCGCGACGATCTGGATCACGGGGACGACTTCTCCCGAGTCGAGGCCCTTGCGCCACGTCGTTCGCATGGATTCCCAGGACCAGCAGCCGCCCGCGATCTCGCCTTGTTCGGCCGCAAGTCGCATCGGCGAGGTTCCCTTGTAGCCGCTGACGACCTGCACCGGGAATCCGAGCGCCGCCTTGAGGATTCGCGCGGAGTTGTCAGGCGTCTGGCCCGGCGCGACGCCGCCCAGCTTTACCGGCGCCTTGGCGGCCTGCCACTTCTCGACACTGGTGATCCCGCTCGCCTTGGTCAGCCCGCAGACCACATCTTCCTTCACCGCGGCGCCGACGAACACGTACTTGTTGGCGTCAAACTCGATGCCCTTCTGCCCGAGGAGCTGGCCGAGCATCACCGCGCCGTTGAAATGCCCGAGCGTCAGGCCGTCGGGCTTCGCCGCCTTGTACAGGTAGTTCATCATGACGATGCCGCCCGCGCCGGTCATGTTGTCGACGATTACGGTCGGGTTGCCGGGGATGTGCTTGCCGAGGTGCCGCCCGATGGTGCGGGCATAGGTATCGAAGCCGCCGCCTGCCGATAGCCCCACGAGGATGCGCAGCGTCTTGCCCTCGTAGTAGGACTGGGATTGCGCGCCGTGAGAAAACGCGGCAAGGGCGATGAGGGTCGCCAGTGCCGCCGGTAACCGCTTGTTCATGCTGCCTCCTCCTGTTGATCTTGTATCCGCGGCCATGATGTACCGGGGCGCGAGCCCTGTCCAGTACGGCGGGATCAGCCGCGGGGCGCTGCGCTCGACTGGCGCAGGCGGTCGAGCTCCGCGAGGCAGAGGTGCGTGAACGCGAGCGCCGAAAGGATCGGCGCCAGCAGGTTCACGAACGGGACGTAGTACAGCACCGCGAGCGCGAGCCCCAGTGCGTAGAGCCTGCCGCCCGCCGAGCCCAGGACCGCGCGATATTCCTCCGCGCTGGCGTGCTCGGCGAGCGCGTCGTATCGCAATGCGCGTTGATTGAAGAACGCGGAGATCAGCGCCGGCAGCACAAGCGCCCCGATGCCCGTCAGCCACAGCGGCAGGGAGAGCAGCCACAGCGCGGCAAATAGTGCGATCGAGGTCGCCGAATTCCAGGCGCTGCCCGCCACGGTCCCGCCCCGGCGCCGCTCGAGCCGCGGAAAGTGGCGCCCACCGACCAGAGGCACGATCACCGGCATCGCGAGGATATCGGTCGCGAGCACCGCGGCAATCAACATGACGGGGGCGAGGAGCGCGAATGCAGCAATGCCGCTCCCCCATATAAGGATCGACGACAGGCCCCAGTCTCTCAACCAGGTGAGCCAGGGCGTGGTGGCGATACCCTCCGCCACCCAGCGCGCCCAGTCGTCGGCAAACGCCCACGCGAGCGCGATCCAGACCGCGAGGGCGACGAGCGGTGGCACCAGTGCGAGCACCATCACGCGCGGCTCGCGCAAGTCGCGAATTGCCGCGAGCAAGGCGGTGATTACCGGATGCATGGGCGGCTATTCTAAGCGCGGCGATGCAAAGCGGTTACAATGCGCCCACGACGAGCCGCGCCGCGAACCGATCGGAATGCCCTCCGCCCGCACCGCCCTTCCCGCCTGGCAGAAACTCGTCGAGCACCAGCGCGCCCAGTCCGGCGTGCACCTGCGCGAGCTCTTCGCCCGGGATCCCGGTCGCTTCGCAAGATTCAGCCTCTCGCTCGAAGGGATGCTGCTCGACTACTCTAAGCAGCGCGTGACGGAGGAGACGATGCGGCTGCTCGCGGCACTCGCGCGCGAATGCGAGCTCGAGGACTGGCGCGCGCGCATGCTGGCGGGCGATCACGTCAACGCCAGCGAGGATCGCGCCGCACTGCACGTCGCGCTGCGCGCCGCGGCCCCGCTGCGGGTCGACGGGCAGGAGGTCACGCGGGAGGTGGCGGCGGTGCTCGCGGACATGCGGCGCTTCGCGCGCGGGGTGCGCGCCGGCCGCATCCGCGGCGCCGGCGGCCGCGCGTTCACTGATGTGCTGCACCTGGGCATCGGCGGCTCGGACCTGGGGCCGCGGCTCGCGTGCGAGGCGCTCCGGCACTGCTCCCGGTCGGGGCCGCGCGCGCATTTCGTCTCCAACGTCGACGGGGCGGCGATCGCGGATGTCCTTGCGCGCCTCGCGCCCGCGACGACGCTCGTTGTGATTTCCTCCAAGACCTTCGGCACGCAGGAGACGCTCACCAATGCGGCCACCGCCCGCGCGTGGCTCGAGCGGAAACTGAAGGGCCGGGCGGCGCGCCACCTGTGCGCCGTCACCGCAAACGCCGAACGCGCGCGCGCATTCGGCGTGCCCGCGGAGCGCATCTTCCGCACCTGGGACTGGGTGGGCGGGCGCTATTCGCTGTGCTCGGCGGTCGGGCTTCCCGTCGCGCTCGCGATCGGGCCGGACCCTTTCGACGCGCTGCGCGCGGGCGCGCGCGCAATGGACGAGCATTTCGCCCGCGCACCGCTCGAGCGGAACATGCCGGTGATGCTGGGGCTGCTCGAGGCCTGGAACGTCAACTTCCTCGGCTGCGGGGCGCGCGCAGTGCTGCCCTACGACGAGCGGCTGCGGCTCCGGCCCGCCTACCTGCAGCAGCTGGAGATGGAATCCTGCGGCAAATCGGTGACGCGCGACGGCTCCCGCGCGGACCACGCGACGGCGCCCATCACCTGGGGCAGTGCCGGAACCGATGGCCAGCATGCCTATTTCCAGCTGCTCCACCAGGGTACCCCCGTCGTCCCGGCGGACTTCATCGCCTGCTGCCGTCCACACCACGGCCTGCGCGGCCACCATCAGCAGCTTCTCGCCAACTTCTTCGCGCAGACCGAAGCGCTCGCCCGCGGGATGGACGAGCGCGAGGCCGCAGCGGAGCTGCGTGCACAGCGTGTGCCGGAGGACGCCGTCCGGGGATTGCTGCCGCAGCGTGTCTTCGATGGCAACCGCCCGACAACCTCTATCCTGATCGACGCGCTGACCCCGCGCACGCTCGGCGCGCTGATCGCGCTCTACGAGCACAAGGTGTTCGTGCAATCGGTGATCTGGAACGTGAACGCCTTCGACCAGTGGGGCGTCGAGCTGGGCAAGACGCTTGCCGGCCGCATCCTGCCGGAACTGGAGGCGGGCACTCCCGCCTCCGGTCACGACAGCTCGACCAGCGGCCTCATCCAGTACTATCTGCGGTTGCAGTCCCATTACCGACGGAGGAAAACGTGAACGACGAAGCGCTGAACATGAGCATCCGCAAGTTCCTGAAGACAGTGGGCGTCAATTCCCAGCTCGCCATCGAGAAAGCGGTGCAGAAGGCGGTCGCCGACGGCCGGCTGAAGGGCAAGGAGGCGTTCCCGGCCGCGATGACGCTCTCGATCGGGAAGCTCAACCTCGAGGTGAAGTTCGACGGCGAGATCCGGCTCGAATGATCACAGCTTGAAGAGGTGCTCGCGGTAGTACCTGAGCTCCGCGATCGACTCGTAGATGTCGGCCAGCGCCTCGTGCTTGCCGTGCTTGACGAGCCCCGCCATGACCTCCGGCTTCCAGCGTTTCGCCAGCTCCTTGAGCGTGCTCACGTCGAGGTTGCGGTAAAGGAAGTGCGCCTCCAGCGCCGGCATGTAGCGCGCGAGGAAGCGGCGGTCCTGGTGCACGGAATTGCCGCACATCGGGGAGGCCTTCGGGGGCACATGCTCGAGGAGAAACGCGAGCAGGCGGGCCTCCACCTGCGCTTCGGACATCGTGGCGGCCTTCACCTTCTCGGTGAGCCCGCTCTTCGCGTGCGTCGCGCGGTTCCAGTCGTCCATCGCCGCGAGCACCGTATCCGGCTGGTGCACGACGAGGACCGGCCCCTCCGCGACAGTGTTGAGCGCGCTATCGGTCACGACCAGCGCCACCTCCAGGATCCGGTCCGAGTCGGGATCGAGCCCGCTCATTTCCATGTCGATCCAGATGAGGTGGTTGGCGTCCTGAGGCATGATTGTTGTTTGGACTGCTGCGTAATTCGGCGATAATTGTGTCATAGATCGCGCAGGCCTGTCAGAGCCGCATGTCCGCATCCTCCCTATTCGGCGCCGTCTTTTTCGCGGCGCTCGCAGCCGCTACTGCGACGCGCCTGTGGCTCGCGTCGCGTCACGTGAGCCACGTCCGCGCGCATCGCGCCCGCGTGCCCGAATCGTTCGCATCCGAGATCGGCCTCGACGCGCACCAGAAAGCCGCCGATTACACCTGTGCCAAGACGCGCTTCGCGATGACGGAGATCGCGTTCGACGCAGCTGTCCTGCTCGTGCTCACCTTCGGCGGGGTGCTTCAGTGGCTGCACGAGGCGTCCGCGGCGTGGCTGCCGGAAGGCATCGGTCGCGGGCTCACGCTGCTGGTCATGGTCGGGGCGCTGATGACGGTGCTCGAGACTCCGTTCGGCGCCTACCGCACCTTCGCCATCGAGACTCGCTTCGGCTTCAACAAGATGACCCCGGCGCTCTACTGCCTTGATTTCGCCAGGAGCATCGCGCTCGCGCTGGCGTTCGGCCTGCCGCTCGGAGCGATCGTGCTGTGGCTGATGGCAAGCGCGGGCGAGTACTGGTGGTTCTATGCCTGGCTCACCTGGATCGCGTTCAACGCCTTCATGGTGGCCATCTACCCGACCTGGATCGCGCCGCTCTTCAACCGGTTCTCGCCGATGCAGGATCCGGAGCTGAAGGAGCGCGTCGAGCGCCTGATGGCCCGCTGCGGCTTCAAGGTGAAGGGGCTGATGGTGATGGACGGCTCGCGCCGCAGCACCCACGGCAACGCCTACTTCACGGGGTTCGGGACCTCGAAGCGCATCGTGTTCTTCGACACGCTGCTTGCGACTCTCGACCCCGGGGAAGTCGAGGCGGTGCTCGCCCACGAGCTGGGGCACTTCAAGCTGCGGCACGTGGTGAAGCGGATGGCCTGGCTCGCTCTGGCGAGCCTCGCCCTGCTGTGGGCTCTCGGGTGGATCATGCAGCAGCCGTGGTTCTACCACGGGCTCGGCGTGCAAGCTCCGTCCACCGCGATGGCGCTGATTCTCTTCTCGATCGTCCTGCCCCAGTTCACGATCGGGCTGCAGCCGCTCGGCGCGGCCCTGTCGCGCCGGCACGAGTTCGAGGCAGACCGCTTCGCGGCGGAGCACGCCTCGGCGCAGAACCTCGTCTCCGCGTTGATCAAGCTCTACCGCGACAATGCCGCGACGTTGACGCCCGATCCGCTGCACTCCGTGTTCTACGATTCCCACCCGCCTGCGATCGCGCGCATCGCCCGTCTCAAGAGCGCCTGACCGAGGAGCCCGCCATGGCCAAGACTGTTGCCGAACTCGCCTCCGGAAAGTGCAAGCCGTGCGAGGGCGGCGTCGCGCCGCTGCAGGAGCCCGAGATCCGCAACCTGCTGAAGCAACTCGACGGCTGGGAGTACGCGGGCGGGCGCATCGTCAAGACCTACGCGTTCAAGAACTACTTCCAGACGATGGCCTTCGTGAATGCAGCCGCCTGGATCTCGCATCGCGAGGACCATCATCCCGACATGACCGTCGGCTACAACCAGTGCCGCGTCGAGTACGTGACCCACGCCATCAGCGGCCTGTCTGAGAACGATTTCATCTGCGCGGCAAAGCTCGACAGGCTGTTCGGGCTTTGAAGCACGCCG
The DNA here is from genome assembly GCA_036555035.1 of Burkholderiales bacterium. Taxonomy (GTDB): domain Bacteria; phylum Pseudomonadota; class Gammaproteobacteria; order Burkholderiales; family SG8-41; genus SG8-41. The sequence continues at coordinate 9,266 of DATBMB010000067.1, forward strand.
TGAGGGGTCGCGCGTCACGGCCCACGACCCACGCTGCGTCGTCGAACGGACAAATCGTCGCGAGCTTCGGGCGGCGCTACCTGGTCGAGCTTGCCGGCGGCGCCACCCTCGACTGCGTGACGCGGGGCAGGCGCGGCGCGCTGGCGTGCGGCGACCGCGTCACGGTCGCGCGCAGCGCGGCGGGCAAGGGCGTCATCGAGGCAGTGGGCGTGCGTGCGACGCTCCTCTACCGCTCCGACCGCGCACGGCAGAAGCTCGTCGCCGCCAACGTGACGCAGATCGTGATCGTGGTGGCGCCCGTGCCTGCGATCAGCGACGACCTCGTGGACCGCTGCCTGGCGGCGGCCGAGCACGGCGGCATGGCCGCGCTCATCGTGCTCAACAAGTCGGACCTGCCGCAGGCGGCGGAGGCGCTCCGCGCCCTCGAGCGTTACCGCGGGCTCGGCTATCGCCTGATCGCGCTGACGGCCCGCAGCGACCTTGGTCCGCTGGTGCCCTGCCTCACGGGCGAAACGAGCGTGCTCGTGGGCCAGTCCGGGGTGGGCAAATCGACGATCATCAACGGGCTGCTGCCCGCGGCCGCGGTGCGCGTCGCCGAGATCTCGGCCGCGCTTGATTCGGGGCGCCACACCACGACCCACACGCGTCTCTATCACCTGAACGCGACGAGCCACGTCATCGATTCGCCCGGCATGCAGCTGTTCGGGCTGCATCACCTGGACGAGCAAGCGCTCCCGCAGGCCTTCGTCGAGTTCCGGCCGTGGCTCGGCGGGTGCCGCTTCCGCGACTGCCGCCACCTATCCGAGCCCGGCTGCGCCGTCGCCGCGGCCTGCAAGGACGGGACGATCGACGGGCGGCGCCTGGCGAGCTACCGCGCGCTCCTTCGCGAGCGTCACGGGTAGCGGGCGGACCGCTAGCCGAGGGCGTGGGCGATGCTGACGATGAGGACTACGAACACCCAAAGCACCAGTGCGCGCCAGACGAGACCGATGGCCTGCGGCAGGTGGTCCACTTCGACCGCGTCTCCCGTGCCGAGCTCGGGACGGTACTGCGCGTTGCCGTCCTGGTGCAGCGTGTTCCCGAGGCGCACGCCCAGCGCACCGGCACCGCTTGCGAGGATGATGCCGTCCGCACGCGGCGTCCAGGTGCCCGCCTGCGCGCGCCAGCAGTAGATTGCGTCCGCAAAATCGCCGGCGGCCGCGAAGCTCGCCGCGGTGAGCCGCGCGGGGATCCAGTCGACCCAGACATAGGCGCGCGCGGCGAAGCTCCCGAATGCGCCGAGATCGGGCTCGCTGCGCGTGCCCCAGAGCTCGGCAAGCCGCGCACAAGCGCGATAGAGCACCGCTCCCGCCGGCCCGAGCACGATGAACCAGGCGACGGTGCCGAACACGAGGCGGTGCGAAGTGAGCAGGACTTGCTCGATCGCCACCCGCGCGACTTCTTCCCCCGTGAGCGCGGCGGCGCCCCCCCGGCGCCACTTTCCCAGGCAATCGCGCGCGGCTGCGAGATCGCCCGCCCGCAGCGCGCGCTCCACGTCGCCGAAGGCGCGGCGGGACGGGCGGAAACCCATCGTGAAGTAGAGCACCGCCACGTTCCATGCCATGGCGGCCGGCCACCCGAAACCGTCGGCGAGCTGCTGGACCGCCACGGTCACTGCAATCACCGGTGCAACCACCAGCGCCCAGGCCAGCACGCCATGCCGGTACTGCCCGCCGTTCACGGCGCCCTCCAGGGCAGCCGCGTAGCGATTGAACCCCAGCAGCAGCCGGTTGCCCTCGCGCAGCGGCCACGCCTGATCCGCCAGCAGCGCCGCCACCAACGATAAAAACGTCATGGAAGACCCGATAGGGGACGGACCACCCTATTTGCCGGGATAGGCGATTTCCGCGATCTCGACCTCGGCGTCTCCGGCCGGACGGTGCCACTTCACGGTGTCGCCGACCCGGGCGCCGATCATCGCCTTCGCCAGGGGAGATGCCCAGCTGATCCGGCCGGCCGCGACGTCGGCCTCGTCATCACCGACCAGCGTGAAGCGGTGGGTCTTGCCGTCCTCATCGAGGATCTTCACCGTGGCGCCGAAATGCACCGCGTCGCGCGGCTGTCCGAGGGGATCCACGACCTCGGCGCGCTCGAGCTGGGCGTTGACGTAGCGCTGGTCGCGCTCGACCTCGCGCAGCTTCTGCTTGGCGCCCGAGTCGTCGGCCGACTGCGCGCCGAGCGTCTCATGCATTGACTGCAGCTCCCGCGCCCGCGCCTGCAGTTGCTCGAGTCCGTGGGGCGTGACGTAATTGGGGTGCGCGGGCAGCGGGCGCTCGGGCAGCTCGCCCGCCGCGAGATCGTCGACGCTTTCCTTGGTAAAGGCTCGACTCATGGCCCACCCGAGATTGAAGGGAAATGCGCCGAGTTCACCGGCATCGTGATTGCTGATGCCCGGTGCAAGTCGGCGGGTTAATCGGGCGCGGAGCGTCCCGATTAACGGTAGTTATACCGGCAGACCCGTCCCGAAGCAACAGGCAACGCTCAGCCGGCGAGGAACGCCGTCAGCTCGTCCTTGCGCGCGATCGTGTCCTGGTAGCCCAGCCGGATCAGCGCCCGGCAGTACGAGCGCTCGAACAGGAGATAGGACAGCAGGTTCGCGCCGCTGCGCCGCAGCGCGCCCACCGTGTAGAGCAGCGCGCGGATAGTGAGCGGCAGCTCGTCGGCGTGCGCCATCGCGATGCGCTCCGGCTCCTCGCTCGGGGCGATGACGCGGAAATCCACGTGGTGCAGCGGATTCTGGGCCCGCCCGCGCGCCTCCGGAGGAATCAACTCGATCGTGCGGTTGATCCGCTGCAGCCGCTCGAGGTCCACCTCCAGGCTGTCGAGGAAGATGCTGTTCAGGGCGTGCCCCGCGATCTGCGCGAGGGAGGGATGGGTCTCGATGTGGACGCGCTCCGCGTTCTGCTGCTGCGGGCGCCCCACGCCGATCACGAACAGGCGGTCGGCCCCGAGGTGCAGCGCGGGGCTGACGGGCGCGATCTGGCGCATCGAGCCGTCGCCGAAATACTCGCGGTTGATGTGCACCGGCGGGAAGATGAACGGCAGCGCGCTCGAGGCAATCAGGTGATCGAGCGTGATCGGCATCGGCACGCCGATGCGGCGCGCGCGCTGCCACGGCTGCAGGCCGGAAGCGCCCTGGAAGAACGTCACCGACTGGCCCGAGGTGTAGCCCGAGCAGGTGACGCTGAAGGCGGTCAAGTGGCCGGCGTCGATCGCGCGCTGGATCGCCGTGAAGTCGAGGTAGCGCCCGAGGAGCGCCACCAGCGGCGCGTTGTCGAGCAGCGATACCGGCCGGCGGCTGAACGCGCCGCCCGTCAGCGCCGCGTAAATCCAGCGCGTGCTGTTCGCGATCGCGCCCCACGGATCCGCGCGGTAGACGTGGTGGACCCGGAAATTCTTCCACACCATCATCAGCCGCCGCACGCCGCGGCGGAAATCCCCCGCGTCCATCGCCAGCACCGCCGCGTTGATCGCGCCCGCGGACGTGCCGCAGATGATCGGGAACGGCGTGCGCACCTCGGGCGGCAGCAGCTCCGTCAGCGCGCGCAGCACTCCGACCTGGTAGGCCGCGCGCGCGCCGCCCCCGGTCATGATCAGCCCGACTTTCGGCCCTTCGGCTTTCACGGTCGCCGGGTCTCAGCGCCGCAGCAGGCGGCAAAGGTTGTAGAGCATGCCCGCGGTCGCGCCCCAGATGTAGCGTCCCTCGAACGGGATCGCGAGATAGTGGCGGTGGCGGCCGCGGAATCGAAACTGGCGGCGCTGGTAGCGCGCCGCCTCGAGGAAATGCTCGAGCGGCGCCTCGAACACCGAGGCCACCTCGAACGGATCCGGAGTGAGCGCGAACGGCGGCTCGATCCAGCCCACCACCGGCGTGATGCGAAAGCCCGAGGGGATTTCGTACTCTGGCAGCCGCCCGAGCACCGCGACCGATCCGATCGAAAGCCCGATCTCCTCCTCGGTCTCGCGCAACGCCGTCGCCTCGCGGCTCGTGTCGGCGGCTTCCACGCGGCCGCCGGGGAAGCTGATCTGCCCGGCGTGATCGTCGAGGTGCGCCGTGCGCTGGGTGAACAACACCTGCACCCGGCCCGACCGGCCGATGAGCGGCACCAGCACCGCCGCCTCGGTGACGCGCGCGCCCTCCTGCAGGGCGAACATGTGAAGATCTTCGGCTTCGGGCTGCGGGGCGGGGCCGGCAAGCCTCGCGGCGATCGCTTCGCGCGTCAGCGGGAATACTCCGGGGGTGTCCTCTGTTGACGTGAATGGAGTCACGCGAAGGCGCCGTAACTTGTTAAGCCTGAACGGAATTCTACCCGCGCGCGGTGATGGTGACCACGCCGTGGCGGAATGTCCCCGCGGTTGTGAGGCGGGACCGCGCGACTTACACTACGACCCCGCAGTCAACCCACGTAAGGAGAATCAGATGAAGATCCGCAGCATCCTTGTTGCCGTGTGCCTGGCACTGGCGAGCACCGTCGCTCTGGCGAATTCCTGCCCGAGGGAGATGAAGGCGATCGACGCGGCATTGCCGAAGGCCAAGCTGTCGGAAAAGCAGATGGCGGAAGTAAAGAAGCTGCGCGCCGACGGCGAGAAGCTTCACAAGGCCGGCAAGCACTCCGATTCGATGGCGGCCCTGGGCAAGGCCAAGAAGATCCTCGGCATCTGAGCCGGGCTCTTGCTGCCACCCATCCCCGCCCGCGCGGCGGGGATTTTCTTGCCTACATCTTCTTCATCTTCAGCGGCAGATAGGGCTCCGCGCACCTGATGATGTCGGCGTTCGTCGACTGCTCCAGGCAGTGCCGGGCATCTTCCTTCACGGTGGACTGCCCGGGACCCTGCACCACGGTGATTTCCCGCTGAGGGGCGGGCTTCGTTTCTCCGCCGGCCGGGGCGGCCGCGGGCTTGTCGGCCGGCGCCTGAGCGTAGGCGGCACCGGAGATGAGCATCAGTATGGTCGCTGCGATCACGATGCGATTCATGATTCAGCTCCTCTATACGAAAAACCTATATTAATCAGTTGCTTGTCCAAGAATCCTCGACCTCAACCCCGGTCGGACTCGAAACTTTACGCCCAATCAATGCGTTAGTCACTGCCGCATTTGGCGTTTTTGCAACGGCCCCAGGGCTGGCCGCCCTAACCGCCAGCCAAACGCGGCTCAGCGCCTGCCGACCATCTCCTCCGGCCGCACCCACGCGTCGAACTGCTCTCCCGTGAGGTAACCGAGCTTCAGCGCCGCCGCCTTCAGCGTGGTCCCCTCCTTGTGCGCTTTCTTGGCGATCGCCGCCGCCTTGTCGTAGCCGATGCGGGGATTCAATGCCGTCACCAGCATCAACGATTCGCTCGTGAGCTGCTCGATGCGGCGGCGGTTGGGCCGGATGCCGGACGCGCAATGCGCCTCGAAGTTCGCGCAGGCGCGGGCGAGGAGCCGCGCGCTGTGCACGAAGTTGCGGATGACGAGCGGGCGATACACGTTCAGCTCGAAATTCCCGGAGGCGCCTCCGAAGTTGATCGCGACATCGTTGCCGAACACCTGGCAGCACACCATCGTCAGGGACTCGCACTGCGTAGGGTTCACCTTGCCCGGCATGATCGAGCTGCCCGGCTCGTTCTCCGGGAGGATCAGCTCGCCGATGCCGCTGCGCGGCCCGGAGGCGAGCCACCGTATGTCATTCGCGATCTTCATGAGGGAGGCGGCGAGCGTCTTCAGCGCGCCGTGCGCGTGGACCAGCCCGTCGCAGGAGGCGAGCGCCTCGAACTTGTTGGGGGCCGTTACGAACGGAAGCCGTGTCAGGCGCGCGATCTCCGCCGCCACTTTCACCGCGAACCCGGGATGGGTGTTGAGACCCGTGCCGACCGCAGTGCCACCAAGCGCCAGCTCGCGCAGGTGCGGAGCCGCCGCGTCCACGTGCGCGAGCCCGTGGTCGAGCTGCGAGACGTAGCCCGAGAACTCCTGCCCGAGCGTGAGCGGCGTCGCATCCTGCAGGTGCGTGCGGCCGATTTTCACGATCTTCGCGAACGATGCAGCTTTCCGCGCCAGGGTGCCGCGCAGCTTCCTCACCGCGGGCTTCAGGTCGCGCTCGAGGGCGATCACCGCCGCGACGTGCATCGCGGTGGGAAAGGTGTCGTTGGAGGACTGTCCCCGGTTGACATCGTCGTTGGGATGCACCAGGCGCCTGCCGCCGCGGGCGCCCCCCAGGATCTCGGAGGCGCGGTTCGCGAGCACCTCGTTGACGTTCATGTTGGTCTGGGTGCCCGAGCCCGTCTGCCAGGTGGTGAGGGGAAAGTGATCGTCGAGTCGCCCGCTCAATGCCTCATCGGCGGCGCGCACGATCGCCCGGCCTTTGCGCTCGTCGAGAACACCCAGCGCGATGTTGGCTAGCGCCGCCGCCTTCTTGACCAGGACCTGCGCGTGCACGACCTCGAGCGGCATCGTCTCCCCGGGAAAGGGGAAGTGCTGGAGGCTCCTCTGGGTCTGCGCGCCCCACAGCCGGTCGGCGGGTACCGCCACCGGCCCCATCGTGTCGTGCTCGATCCGCGATTTCTGCCGGGCCATCGCGCCCCTCCAGTGGACTGGTTGATCAGAGCAAAGTCTTCTGCTGGCCGCGCTGCGCCGCCGCGTCCACCACGATCAACGCCGTCATGTTGACGATGCGGCGCACGGTGGCGGACGGCGTCAGGATGTGCACGGGGCGCGCGACGCCGAGAAGCATGGGGCCCACCGTGATGCCGTCGCCGGCCGCGGTCTTCAGCAGGTTGAACGCTATATTGGCGGCATCGAGCGTTGGCATCACGAGCAGGTTCGCCTCGCCCTTCAGGCGCGCGTTGGGAAACACGCGGTCGCGGATCTCCTGCGAGAGCGCGGCGTCCCCCTGCATCTCGCCCTCGATCTCGAGGCCCGGCGCGAGGCTCTCGATCAACCCGAGCGCCCGGCGCATCTTGACCGCCGTCGGCGTGTCGGCGGCGCCGAAGCTCGAATGCGACAGCAGCGCCACCCGGGGCCGGATGCCGAAGCGCCGGATCTCCTCGACCGCGAGCACCGTCATCTCCGCGATCTGCTCGGCGCTCGGATCGTAGTTGACGTAGGTGTCGCAGATGAACACGGTGCGGCTCGGCAGCAGCAGCATGTTCATCGCCGCATAGTTCCTGGCGCCGGGCGCAAGGCCGATGACATCGTCGATAAAGCGCAGATGGCTGTTGTAGCGGCCGACGACCCCGCACAGCATCGCGTCCGCCGCCCCCATGTGCATGAGCATGGCGCCGATGAGGGTGGTGCGGCGGCGCAGCTCGAGCCGGGCGATCTGGGGCGTCACCCCCTTGCGCTCCGCGAGCTTGTGGTAGGCCATCGAATACTCGCGGTAACGCGGGTCGGCATTGGGATCGACGAGATCGACATCCCCGTCGAGCCGCAGCCGCAGGCCGAGCCGCTCGAGGCGCGCGGTGACGACCTCGCGGCGCCCGACGAGCGTCGGGCGCGCCATGCCCTCGTCCACCACGACCTGGGCCGCGCGCAGCACGCGCTCGTCCTCGCCCTCCGTGTAGACCACGCGCTTGGGCGAGGCTTTCGCGGCCTCGAACACCGGCTTCATGATGAGGCCGGACTGGTAGACGAACTGGTTCAGGCGCTCGCGATAGGCGTCGAGGTCCGCGATCGGGCGCGTCGCGACTCCGCTCGCGATCGCAGCCTGCGCCACCGCCGGCGCGATCTTTCCGATGAGGCGGGGATCGAAGGGCCGCGGGATCAGGTACTCGGGCCCGAACGAGACGTGATGGTCGCCGTAGGCGCGCGCAACGATATCCGACTGCTCGGCCCGCGCGAGCTCCGCGATCGCGTGCACCGCCGCGAGCTCCATCTCGCGCGTGATGGTGCTCGCGCCGACGTCGAGCGCGCCGCGAAAGATGAACGGGAAGCAGAGCACGTTATTGACCTGGTTGGGATAGTCGGAGCGCCCGGTCGCGATCACCGCGTCGGGCTTGACCTGTTTCGCGGCCTCGGGACGGATCTCCGGCTCGGGGTTCGCGAGCGCGAGAATCAACGGGCGCGCGCCCATGCGCTTCACCATCTCGGGCTTCAGCACGCCCCCCGCGGAGAGCCCCAGGAACACATCGGCCCCTTCGATCACCTCGGCCAGCGTGCGCGCCTTCGTCTCGACCGCGAAGCGCTCCTTCTCCGGATCCATCTCCTCCTTGCGCCCCCGGTAGACGACGCCCTTGATGTCGGTCACGACGATGTTGCCGCGCGGCAGACCCATGTCCACCAGGAGATTCAGGCACGCAAGCGCCGCCGCGCCGGCACCGGAGACGACGAGCTTCACGCGCCCGATATCCTTGCCGACTACCTTGAGACCATTGACGATCGCGGCGCCGACGATGATGGCGGTGCCGTGCTGGTCGTCGTGAAACACGGGGATCTTCATGCGTGCCCGGAGCTTGCGCTCGACGATGAAGCACTCGGGCGCCTTGATGTCCTCCAGGTTGATGCCGCCGAAGGTGGGCTCGAGGCTCGCGATGATGTCGACAAGCTTGTCCGGGTCGCGCTCGTTCACCTCGATGTCGAAGGCGTCGATGCCGGCGAATTTCCGGAACAGCACGCTTTTGCCTTCCATCACCGGCTTCGCGGCAAGCGGGCCGATCGCGCCCAGGCCCAGCACCGCGGTGCCGTTGGTGATTACCGCGACGAGATTGCCGCGCGCCGTGAGATTGCGCGCCTGCGCGGGGTCGGCCACGATCTCCAGGCAGGCGATTGCGACTCCCGGCGTGTAGGCAAGCGCCAGGTCGCGCTGGTTGACGAGGCCCTTGGTGGGAACGACCGAGATTTTGCCGGGGCCCGGCAGCCGGTGGTAATCGAGCGCGGCTTTGCGCAGTTGTTCGTCCATCCGTGGGATCCCCGCGCAGCTATTATAGAATCCCTCGCCATGGCGGACATTGCCTACCGGCCGCGCTCCGAGCTCTATCCCGAGATCGAGCCCTACGCAACGGGGGCCCTGCGCCTCGACGGCGTGCACACGATGTACTGGGAGCAGTCCGGCAACCCGGACGGCGCGCCGGTGCTGTTTCTCCACGGAGGCCCCGGCGCGGGCGCGTCACCCGCCCACCGCCGCTTCTTCGACCCTGCGCACTACCGGATCGTCATCTTCGACCAGCGCGGGGCGGGACGCTCGACGCCGCTCGGCGAGTTGCGCGAGAACACCACCCCGCACCTCGTGGCCGACATCGAGCGGCTGCGCGCGCATCTCGGCATCGAGCGCTGGCTCGTGTTCGGCGGCTCGTGGGGCAGCACGCTCGCGCTCGCCTACGGCGAAGCGCATCCGGAGCGCTGCGCCGGATTCATCCTGCGGGGCGTCTTCCTGTGCAGAAGGAGCGAGATCGACTGGTTCCTTTACGGGTTGCGCACGCTCTATCCGGAAGCGTGGCGGACTTTCGCCGAGGTCATCCCCGCGCCCGAGCGAGGCGATCTTCTCGCCGCCTACTACAAGCGCCTCGCCGACACCGATCCCGCGGTGCACGTGCCCGCGGCGCGTGCCTGGAGCACCTACGAGGGGGTGTGCTCCACGCTCCTGCCGAGTCCCGAAACGGTGGCGCACTTCGCGGGCGACGTCGTCTCGCTCGGGCTCGCGCGCATCGAGGCGCACTACTTCAGCCACGGGATCTTCCTGCCGGAAAACGCCCTGCTCGACCATCTGCCCCGCGTGCGCCACCTCCCCTGCGTCATCGTGCAGGGGCGCTACGACGCGGTGTGCCCGATCGTCACCGCCGACGAGGTGCACCGCGCATGGCCCGAATCCGAGTACATCGTGGTCGCGGACGCGGGCCACTCGGCGTGGGAGCCCGGCATCAGCGCCGAGCTGGTGCGCGCGACCGAGCGCTTCAAGCGCCGCCGCTGATCAGGGGATCAGGACGGTGGATCCGGTGGTCTTGCGGGACTCGAGATCGCGCTGAGCCTGCGCCGCCTCGCGCAGGGGATAGGTCTGGTTGATCGAGATCCTGACCTTGCCGCTCTTCACCACGGCGAAGAGCTCCGCCGCGCCCTTCACCAGGTCCTCGCGCGCCGCGGCGTAGGTATTGAGCGTCGGGCGAGTCAGAAAGAGCGAGCCCTTCTGTGCGAGCACGCCCGGGTTGAACTGGGTGACCGCGCCCGAGGCATTTCCGAAGCTCGCCATGAGTCCCAGGGGCGCGAGGCAGTCGAGCGAGTCCATGAAAGTGTCCTTGCCCACGCCGTCGTAGACCACCGGGACGCCCTTGCCCCCGGTGATGGCCTTTACCCGCTCTGGAAATCTCTCGCGCGAGAGCACGATGACATGCTTGCAGCCGGCTTTCTTCGCGAGCGCGGCCTTCTCGTCGCTGCCGACAGTGCCGATCACTGTGGCCCCGAGCGCTTTCGCCCACTGGCACAGGATCAGGCCGACGCCGCCCGCCGCGGCGTGCATGAGGATGGTGTCGCCCTTCTTGACGCGGTAGGTGCGGCGCAGAAGGTACTGCGCGGTGAGGCCCTTTAGCATCATGGCCGCCGCGGTCCGCTCGTCGATGCCGGCGGGAATCTTCACCAGCCGGGCGGCGGGCCGCAGCAGCACCTCGGCGTAGGCGCCGACCGGGCCCGAGTACGCGACCCGGTCGCCGACCTTCAACTCCTTCACTTTCGGGCCGACCGCCTCGACGACGCCCGCGCCCTCCGACCCCGGCGTGAACGGGAGCGTCATCGGGTAGAGCCCGCTGCGCTGATAGGTGTCCACGAAGTTGAGCCCGATTGCGGTGTTGCGCACCCGCACCTGGCCCTCGCCCGGCGCGCCGACCTGAACCTCTTCCCAGCGCAGTTTTTCCGGGCCGCCGTGCTCGTAGACGCGCATTGCGTGAGGCATGGGAATTCTCCTTGCTGGATCGCCGTGATGGGCGCGCGGGATTAGACCATATTTCGCGCTAACGCGCGCGCAGTACCCGCGATGCCCGCGCGACATCGCGCGGCTTGACCCAGAAGATCGCGCCGAAGCGCCCCTGCCCGGCCGCGACCGCGTCCATCGCCACCATGTTGATGCCGGCCTTGGCGAGCTTGCTGCAGATCGCGGCGCACGCCCCTGACTTGTCCGTGCCCTGCGCGAGGAACACCGTCTTCTTCCTGCTCACCTTCATGCCCAGCTTGCGGGCGGCCAGGATGAACTTGGGAACGTTGTAGGGAATGAAATCGACCTGCGCGCGCCCGGCGTTGGGAAAGCCGGTGAAGGCGAGAAGATTCACGCCGTGTGCGGCGAGCGCGGAGAGCATCCGCGCGCCCTGGCCGGCGCGGTTGGGGGTCTTCATGCTGAAATAGGCGGATTTCCGTACGGTGGTGGCCATCGATGCCTCCTCTGAAAGTTCAATGGGGGGAGGGAATAGTATGCTCCGCCTGTTTTGCGAAATCACGTGGCTTGCGGGGGAATCCGGGCGGCATTAGCATGCGCGTAACCCCCAGCGGAGCCCGCCATGGATCTGCCCGAAGGCAAACGCCCGACCATCACCCCGACCGGAGCCGCACTGGGCGCCGACGTCGCCGGCGTGGACCTCGCCCGGCCCATCGATGCCGCCACCTTCAAGGTGATCGAGGACGCCTGGCACGCGCATCTCGTGCTGCGGTTCCGCGGCCAACGCCTCGACGATCCCGGCCTGCTCGCGTTTGCGCGGCGCTTCGGGGAGCTCGACCACGCGCCGGTCCACGCGATCGGCGATGCCGACGCCGATCCCTACCCCGAGATCACCGTGATGTCGAACATCAAGGTCGACGGCAAGCCGATCGGCAACCTCGGTCACTACGAGGCGGAGTGGCACACCGACATGTCGTACAACGAGACGACGCCGATCGGCAGCCTGCTCTACGCGCTGGAGGTGCCGCCGGCGGGCGGCGATACCGGTTTCAGCAACATGTACCGTGCGTTCGAGACGCTGCCCGCGGAATTGAAGCGCGCGATCGTCGGAAAATCCTGCAAGCATGACTCGAGCCGCAACAGCGTCGGCGACCTGCGCAAGGGGTTCAAGGATGTCTCCGACCCGCGCGATGCGCCAGGAGCGGTGCATCCCGTTGTCCGCACGCATCCGGCGACGCGCCGCAACGCGCTTTTTCTCGGGCGCCGGCGCAACGCGTACATCGTGGGGTTGCCGCTCGACGAGAGCGAGGACCTGCTGAAGCAGCTCTGGGCCCACGCCGGCAAGCCGGAACTCGCGTGGTACCAGAAATGGAAGGCGGGCGATCTCGTGATGTGGGACAACCGCTGCGCCATGCACCGCAGGGATGCCTTTGATCCCGCCTCGCGGCGGCTGATGCACCGCACCCAGATCAAGGGTGACCGGCCGTTCTTCGATCCGGCGACCCTTGCTTCCTAGGCTTGCGGCCTGCCTTTGGGCGCGGCGGCGGCGAGCGATTCCAGCGCGGACTTCTGCATCTCGAGCGTCTTGACCGTCATCTGCAGGAAACCCACCTGCATGGTGAGCCAGTTCTCCACCGCTTTCAGCTCGGCGATCTTCTTCTCGATGTCTCCGACGTTGACGGTGGGCATCGCCATTCCCGGCATCGGAAATGACATCGGGTTCCACATCTTCTGCATGAACTCGAGCCAGTCCTTCGGCAGTTCCGGTTCCTGTGCCATCGTGCGCTCCTGTCGGACGCTTGCGCCCGTCCCCATTATAGGGTCAATCGGACGATGAAATTTCTCAAAGCGGTGCGGCTCGATGATTCGGATGCGCGCATCCTCGCCGAGGAAGGCGGCGCGGCGCAGGACGGCGAGTGGGTCGTGTCCGGAGGATACGCAGTGTGCGATCTCGCGCAGGGTCACCGCACACCCCGCTGCCACTGCGACACCACGTTCATCGCCGCGGGCAGCCGCCGCCGGTGCACCATCGCGGAGGTGGCCGAGATCGGCGAATCGATGCTCGAGCAGCTGAAGGAGAATCTGGCCCGGTTCTTCCTCGCCGAGCTGGGAGCGCCCTCGCTGGAAGCCGCGCGGGCCGCCGCAGCCGACGAATGCGCCTACACCGCGGAACTCGCGGGCGGCTTCCCCGCCGAGGTCTGGATCACGGTCAAGCGGGAGCCGAGCGTGGACGGCGTAGGCGAGCGCTATTCGGTGTTCAAGCGGCTGATGATCGGATCACACAAGCTCTGATGCCGCGCAAGGCGTCACGCTAGTCAGGCAAGCGTTCGACGCGGATCCGGCTACCCGCCTTCACCGGTCTCAGCCGCTGCGGATCGCCCTCGATCTTTCCCAGCACGTTGCAGCGGGTCACCAGCCGGCATTCCGTGCCCTTCGAAACGGGCGTCGGACCAAACGGCAGCGCGAGCGCGCTGCCCTCAACCCAGAAGCACACGGTGCCGGGATCCACGACCTGCCGGGCGTCTAATTCGAGCTGCGCCTTGAGTGGCACCTCGAAATAGACCTCATCGCCCCAGGTCTGGGCCCGGCCGTCGCACGGCAGCACGCCAAGTAGCTGTTTTGCCGTGGGTGTGTCCCGCAAGTGAGCGGTCACTTCGCCGCCCTGCCAGGCGATCCGGACCCTCGCCATCCGGGGCGGACCTGCGGCGCTCAGTCGAGAGCGGAGGGAAGGACGTTGGGGTGGGTCGCGGGGGCGGATGCGGTCCGCACCGCGGCCGGAGGGCCGGAACGTTGCCGCGAAGGGGAAACGATCTGCTGCAGCCGGTGCCGTTCGCTCAGCACCTTGCGCGTGTACTGGTCCTCGCTGTCGCTGAGCGCGCCGGCATACATCTGCAACGCGATGCCGAGATTGCCGGTGCGCCGCAGGTATTCCTTGAGGATCCGGGCGCCGACGTGGATGTTGGCCTCGGGCTCGAACACGGCCTGCTCGCCCCCGAACTCCTCGAGCTTGTCGCCGTGGTATTTCGGGATGATCTGCATCAGTCCCTTGGCGCCCGCGCTGCTCTCCGCGATCGGATTGAAGCGGGACTCGATGGCGATGACGGCGATGATCAGCAGGGGATCGAGCTGGAGCTGGCGGCCGGCGGTGTGGGCGACCGTGACGAGATCGAACGCCACGTCCTGGGACACCCGGTAGCGCTTGGCCACGAACGACGACAGAGCGCGATAGCGGCCTTCCTCGGCTTCCATCAGCGCGAAATCCGTCACCGGCTCCCGCTCGGGACCTGCCTGGGCGGGGATCTCGGCGGCCGGGAACCGGCTCGCCTCGGCTGGGCGCACACGGCTCTTGCTGCCGGGATCCGTGAGGATGAGCGTCAAGGCCGCCACGCTGGCAAGCAGAACCACGGTGGAAACAAGCCGGCGCCCCCACGGGCCGCCTTTGACCTGGAGGGAGTCTTCCATGGATGCCAGTTTGAGCCTGTCTATACGCATGACAACCGCCTTTCCCCTGCTGGTGCACTTTAGGCGTGCCGCCCAGGAATTGCTACGGCGCGGCATCGGAACCCCTCGCTTTGGAACCGGCCAAGTCATGGCCACAATATATTGCGGGGTGGAGTGGAAAGGTGACTAATTCTAGTGGTTAGGGGTTCTCCATGCAATCCATTCTGCGAACCCTGCCCCTCACTCTACGCCACGCCGCACATGCTGCTATGCAGCACAGGCGGATTCTGCTAGATACCCATTGTTTTGTCAATAGTTTACTACTACCAGCCCCCGCCAATGCTGCGTCGCAATATCCCTAGTACTGGGGTCCTATATCGCTGGTATTTTGGGGCTTTTTTCACGGGTTTCAGGCGCCACAACAGCCCCTGGGCCGGGTCACTTCGCGCCCTGGGCCAGGGGGTGCTCGGGAAAGCGGCGCTTGAACTCGGCCCGCATCTCCTCTGCCTCGGTCGCACGCCCCTCCCGCATCAACTCCTCGATGCGTCCGATCCATTTCTCGGGAGGCTCCTTCTCCAAGCCCTGCCAGACCGGCGGCCGGTCCTGCTCGGCAGGCTCCACCGCGAGTGCCCGCGCCATGGGCCTTGCCGATAGGGCATCGGCGGCGGGGGCGGCGGATCGCTGTTCAACTGTCGCCGGTGATGCCGGCGCGGCCACACTCTCCTGGGCGGGGCGGGGCGGTGCAGCTACGAACGGCCGCGGTTCAGCGGCAGCCTCGGGACCGCCAGCAGGTCCTGTGCCCCCCACCGCGGGCGAGCTGCTCGCACCCCGGGCTGCGTCTTCCAGCTTGCCAAGCGCATTGGAGCGTTTCGCATCGTCGCGCAACCCGTGACGCTCCAAGGGTGCGGGAGCTTCGACCCGCGGTTGTGCCGCCCGATCCATAGCCGTGGCCGACGCTGACAGCCGCGGCGCCGCATCGGACGGTTCGGCGGGAGCCGTAATGGGGGGAATGCGGGTCTCACCGATCCGCTCGCCCCCTTCCTCCCGTACCAGGATGACCAGGCTGACGCTCACCACGACGACCGCTGCGATCGAGACCGGCACGTGCCAGCGGCGCAATACGGACGACAAGGCGCGCGGACGCGCCCCGACCTCCCGGCTCGCCGCGGCGAGGATGGCCGCATCCAGATGCGCCGGCGGCCCTTCCCGCGCGGCGTCGCGGTAGAGGCGCTCGAGCCGCGAATCGTTCACATCGCGTTCGTTCAACGCCATTCCAGCATGCCTCGTCTCAGCTTGGACATCGCGTAGCGCAGCCGGCTCTTCGCCGTCTCCCGGCTGACGCCGGTCGCCTGCGCGATTTCCTCGACGCTCATTCCCCCCTCCTGCTGCAGGAGGAACGCCTCGCGCTGCTCTGCAGGAAGCTCCGCGATCAGCTCCAGCAGCCGCGCAGCCTGCCGCTTCGCGTCGAGCGCTTCGTCCTGCGGCCGCTCCCGCTCGTCCGGGGGGTCCGCGATCGCCTCGCCGTCGTCCTGATCGAGGGAGACCGGCGCGCCATGGCTGTGCTTGCGGTAATGATCGATCAGCCGGTTGTGTGCGAGGCGGTA
The DNA here is from genome assembly GCA_036555035.1 of Burkholderiales bacterium. GTDB lineage: Bacteria > Pseudomonadota > Gammaproteobacteria > Burkholderiales > SG8-41 > SG8-41. The sequence continues at coordinate 25,177 of DATBMB010000067.1, forward strand.
GAGATAGGTCGCGAACCGGGCCTGGACGGTGTAGCCGGCGCGCGCCCGGATGAGGTTCATCCACACGTCCTGGAACAGCTCCTCCGCCACCGCTGCATCGCGGCACTGCCGCAGCAGGTACCGATAGACCCCGCCTTTGTGGCGCACGTACAGCGCGTCGAACGCGCCCGCATCCCCGTCGCGATAGTGCAACATGAGCTCTTCATCGCTCGCCTCCGCGCTCCAGGCCATGGCGGGTTGGCAGTATGCCCCCTGCCAACCCGCCGGTAAATGGCGGACGGCTGCGCCTTCCATTCGCGTTCATCTCGGATCCGGAACGAACTGCCCCGGAAAGGGCGAGGCGATCCGCGGCGCCCGGATGACGCCCAGCGCCACGAGGTTGCTGTATGTGTCGTAATGGATCGCGATCACCTCCTCCGGCCGCTCCGTCGCCCGCTCGAAGCGGGCGTACTGGACGCGAGACGTCTGGGCCCGGCCGTGGCCGGTTCCGAGCGAGGGCGACTTCATCGAGCGTTGCCCATCGGGCGTGATGAGGCGGGCGGCTGCGCTCTCTCGCGCCTGCTGGGGGGCGCTCGATGACGACGCAGCATCGGCGGGCGCGGGATAGGGGCTGTCCTCGCGGTCACCGGCGGCCGGCTCGCTCCGCGGCGGCAACTGCTCGATGCGCGCGGCGGGCTCCACCTTCCTGCGGAACACTGCGACGCCGATCACGCCGACATTGTCCGGCCGGCCGGTGCGCGCTGCATACGAATTCGGGAGCTCGGTGAAGAAGAACGCCGCGACTCGCTCGAGGCTCTTGCGCCAGCCCTTGACGTCGAAACTCTGCTGCGGTCCGAGGATGTAGCCGGTCTGGTGCCAGGCGGCCGTCTCGCCGCTCACCGCATTGACGCCATCCACCGAGACCACCGACAGGATGTCGCCCCCCGTGCGGTTGCGCACGCGGACCTGGTACTCGTTGCCGGGCTTGCCGACGACGTAGTGGCGGCCCTCGTGAACGTGGACGGGAAGGATCCGCCGTTCCGCCCGGTCGTACACCGTGACGTCCACCAGATTGCCGACGGCGCCTGCCGGGCCGGCAACCGCCCACAACACCACTCCTATTGAGATAAGTCGGTGATTCATGACGCCTCCTCGGGATTGCGATGGTCTCCCCTTAAACGCACGAATCGACCGATCGGGGTTAGCTTGAACCTGCCGCTCGCCCCCGTTTATACTCGACTAACCCCCCAGTCACGCCTGAGAAAACAGGGTCGGAGGATTCGGCCATGCCCAAGTTTTCCCCTGAAGCAATCCGCACCATCGCGCTGACCGGCCATGGCGGCGCCGGCAAGACCACGCTTGCCGAGGCGTTGCTCGCCAGGGCCGGGGCCATCACCAGCGTGGGCACCGTGGAGAAGGGCACCACGGTCTGCGACTTCGACCCGCTAGCGAAGCAATTCCAGCATTCGCTCAACGCTTCGGCGGTGCACATGCAGCATGCGGACACCCGCATCCACCT
>DATBMB010000127.1:0-4101 GCA_036555035.1 Burkholderiales bacterium
ACACCGCGAAAATCTGTACGGCGTGTCCGCGAGTCACGGCGGCGGCGCCGCGGATCACGGGTGTGTCCCGGATCACGCGAAGACCGGGCGGCGGGAACTGCTCCGATCTCAATACCTTCCTCCCGAGCAGCCAGAGATAGATGGCGAACGCGATCGCCGGCGCGGCAAGGACGAGCATGGACACGCTCAATGCCAGCCTGGCCCGACGCGCCGTCTCCGCGGGATCAGAAACAAGCCACTCCCGAAGGGGCTCGCGAAAGTGCCCGAAGGCCGATATGAGGAGGCCGCCGATCGCCGCCGCGAATATCAGCGCCAGTACCGCCCGGCGGCGGGAATCGGGGTCGGCTTTCTGGACTTCGTTCATCCTGGATTCCCGCCTCCGCGGGAATGACCATTCATTGCTGTTGCTTCGCCACCTGCGGCAGGGTGCGAATGTCCAATGCCCAGTCAAGCGCGGAGCGGCACCATTGCTGCTTCTTCGGGCGCAATTGGGCGCGCTGGCGTATCGTCCCGATGCGCAGCCCGTAGACCTTCTGGTCGGTGGGCGTCGTGGAATAGATCGGCGTGCCACACTCGGGGCAGAAGCCCTGCATGCGCTGGTTCCCGCTCTCCGCCGTCTTGAGGTAGGTTTTGAGCTGCCCGCTCAGCTTGAACCCCTCCTTCGGCGCCGGCACGACCACCCGGTACGCCGACCCCGTCAGGTTCTGGCAATCCGTGCAGTGGCAGATCGATACCTTCTCCGGATCGATTTCCGCTGTAAAAGTGATGTTGCCGCAGTGGCAGCCGCCGTCGATTTTCATTTGGGCCTCACTTCGCTAAGAGAGCGTTATCCAGCTCCAAGTCCTCACACCACCCCCGCCGCTTCGCGGTGCGACCACGTCCGTCCCGCCGCGCTGCATCGCAGCGGTCGTTCGCCGGCTCGGACACATGGTCCTCGAATTCCCGGCTCACCCTCCGAAAGGAGGGGAGAAGGTAGTTAGATGATAATGCGCCGATGCCATTGATATCTCGATATCTTCCGGCCGAGGCGGACACCCTCGCCCTCGGCGCTGAGCTCGCCCCGCGCCTCCAGCCCGGACTGGTGATCTACCTTTCCGGGGAGCTGGGGGCAGGCAAGACCACCCTCGCCCGGGGCATCCTCCGGGGGCTCGGATATGACGGGCGGGTAAAAAGCCCCTCGTTCGCCCTGGTTGAACCTTATGTTCTTTCTAGGTTATACTTATATCACTTTGATTTTTATCGGTTCACTGATCCCAGGGAACTGGGGGAAGCCGGCTTCAGGGAGCACTTCAATCCCGAAACGGTTTGCCTGGTGGAGTGGCCCGAGAACGCTGCGGGGGTGGTGCCCCCGGCGGATATCCGGATCCGGCTGAAGGTCGCTGGATCGGGGAGGCAGCTGGAGATCGACGCCGACACGGAGGCTGGCAGGCGTTGTTTGGAGCGACTGAAACACTAGGGTTCCCCCGCGGCCGCGCGCTGGCACGGCCGTCAGTCTTCTTCACCCTAGTTTCCCTTGCTGTTGGCTTTCAGGCCGGGCTGACCGCCCCGGTGGCGGCGCAATCCGGAACGCCGATCGTCGCGGCGCGCACGTGGCCGGCGCCGGATTACACGCGGATTACGCTCGAGAGCCAGGAGCAGCTCCAGTACACGGTGCTGAGCCTGAAGGATCCCGAGCGCCTGGCGGTGGATCTCGAGGGCATCGAGGTCACGGAGGCGCTGACCGGCCTGACCGAGAAGATCGGCGCCAACGATCCTTACCTCAAGGGCATGCGCATCGGGCGCTTCAAGCCCGGGGTCGTGCGGCTGGTGTTCGATCTGAAGAGCGAGATCAAGCCCCAGGTCTTCACGCTCGCGCCGGTCGGCGACTACGGCCACCGCCTGGTGATCGATGTCTATCCCCTCGAGCCGCCCGACCCCCTGCTCGTGTTCCTGGACAAGCTGCAGGCGCAGGACGAGGACGGCACGCCGTCAGCCGGCGCCGATTCCACGCGCCGGGCGCCCACCGCGCGGCCGGCGCCGCGGCGGCCCGATACTGCGCGCCTCATCATCGTCGTACTCGATGCCGGCCACGGCGGAGAGGATCCGGGCGCCCTGGGGCGCCGCGGCACGCACGAGAAGAACGTCACGCTTGCGATCGCGCAGAAGCTCAAGGCGCGCATCGACAGGGAGCCCAACATGCGCGCGGTGTTGACGCGCGACGGCGACTATTACCTGCCGCTGCAGATGCGCGTGGAGAAGGCGCGGCGCGTGCGCGCCGACCTTTTCGTCTCGATCCATGCCGACGCGTTCATCCGCCCGCATGCGCGCGGAGCCTCGGTGTTCGCGCTCTCGGAGCGGGGCGCGACCTCGGCCGCGGCGAGCTGGCTCGCCGACCGCGAGAACGCCGCGGACCTCATCGGGGGCGTGAACATGCAGGGCAAGGACCGCTATCTCAAGATGACGCTCGCCGATCTTTCGCTGACGGCGCAGATCAACGACAGCCTGAAAGCGGGGCGCGCGGTGCTCGCCGAGCTGGGCGGCATCAACGCCCTGCACAAGTCGAACGTCGAGCAGGCCGGCTTCGCGGTGCTGAAGGCGCCCGATATTCCCTCGATCCTGGTGGAGACGGCCTTCATCAGCAATCCGGACGAGGAGCTGAGGCTGCGCAGCCCCGCCTATCAGAACAAGGTCGCGGATGCGATCTTCAACGGCATCAAGCGCTACTTCGAGAAGAATCCGCCGCTGGCGCGCGACCGGATCGCCCTGCTCCGGTGACGGTCTTGGGCAGAATCCGTTCAGCAGCTCTTTTCCTTACCCTTCTTCTCACCGCTTTCCCCACCGCCGCCGATGTGCGCGGCAAGGTCGTGTCCGTGCATGACGGCGACACCCTCACGGTCCTCATCGAGTACCGCCAGGTCCGGGTGCGGCTGATCGACATCGACGCGCCGGAGCTGCGCCAGCCGTTCGGCACGCGCTCGCGCCAGTCGCTGTCCACGCTGTGCTTCGGGAAGGTGGCATCGCTCGACGTGCGGGGCCACGACCGCTACAACCGGACGCTTGCCCGCGTCACCTGCGCCGGCGCGGACGCGAACGCCGAGCAGGTGCGCCGCGGCTACGCGTGGACCTATGTCCGCTACGCCCGGCCGGACTCCCCCCTCTTCGCCCTCGAGAACGAGGCGCGCACGGCCCACCGCGGACTGTGGCAGGATCCCGCGCCCGTCGCGCCCTGGGAATGGCGGCGCGCCGTTCGCGAGTCATCGCGCGCCCGCTTCCTCGGCGCAAGCTACTGAGTCCTCCCGCCCTGCGCCTACTCTCCTTCAGACCTTGAGGGCGGCGAGCACTTCGTCGAGCATCTTCTTCGCGTCGCCGAACAGCATCCGGTTGTTCTCTTTGTAGAAGAGGGGATTGTCCACACCCGCGTAGCCGGAAGCCATGCTGCGCTTCATGACGATCGAGGTCTTGCCCTTCCACACTTCCAGCACCGGCATGCCGGCGATCGGGCTCGTGGGGTCTTCCTGGGCCGCCGGGTTCACGATGTCGTTCGCGCCGACGACCATGGCGACGTCGGTATCCGGGAAGTCCGCGTTGATCTCGTCCATCTCGAGCACGATGTCGTAAGGCACCTTCGCCTCGGCGAGCAGCACGTTCATATGCCCGGGCATGCGGCCGGCCACCGGGTGAATGCCGAAGCGCACGTTGACGCCCTTCTCGCGCAGGAACCGGGTAATCTCGTAGACCGCGTGCTGCGCCTGTGCCACGGCCATGCCGTAGCCCGGCACGATGATCACGTTCTTCGCTCCGCGCAGGAGCTCGGCGGTCTCGGCGGCGGAAATCGGGAACACCTCCCCGGCCGGCTGCGCGCCGGCTGACGCAGCGGCCCCCTCCCCGGTGCCGAAGCCGCCCGCGATCACGCTGAGGAAATGGCGGTTCATCGCTCGGCACATGATGTAGGAGAGGATGGCGCCGCTCGAGCCGACCAGCGCGCCGGTCACGATCAGAAGATCGTTCGAGAGCATGAAGCCGGTCGCCGCCGCCGCCCAGCCCGAGTAGCTGTTCAGCATCGAGATCACCACCGGCATGTCCGCGCCGCCGATCGCCATCACCATGTGGATGCCGAAAAGC
>DATBMB010000098.1:0-23225 GCA_036555035.1 Burkholderiales bacterium
GCGAACACGCCGTGGGCGAGATTGACGAATCCCATGAGGCCCATCGTCACCGACAGGCCGACGGAGATCACGTAGAGGATCATCCCGTAAGCGGCGCCGTGGAAGGCCACGCTTACGAGCGAGGACAGGAACGCTTCCATCACGAGAGAATGCTCCCTCGCCCCGTGTCAACGGGGAGAGGGTTGGGGTGAGGGGAGGAACGAGAACCGCATATATTTCCCCTCACCCGATCCCTCTCCCCCAACTGGGGGAGAGGGGATCGATGGCAGCTACTTCTTGAGTTCCTTCCAGGGGTCCTTGACCATCTCGAAGGTCTCGAACTCGACGTTCGCCAGCACGCCGCCGACCCGCTTCACCTCGCGCATGTACTCGTTCTGGATGATGTCGCGGGTCCCCGGGTCAATCATGATCGGCCCGCGCGGGCTGTTCGGGTTCTTGTACTTCTTGACGAGCGCCATGGTGCGGTCGGGGTCCACCTTCCCCTTCTGCTCGCGGATGACGTGATAGATCGCGTCCATCGCGTCCCACTGGCCTACCGACATGAAGCTCGGCCAGGACTTCGCGCCATACTCCTTCTTCCACGCAGCGATGAAGGCCTTGTTCGCGGGACGCGTGGCGGCGGCCGAATAGTGGTGCATGGTGATGACGCCGAGCGGCACGTCGCCCATGTTGGGCAGCTCCTCGTCGGTCGTGATGTCGCCCGGGCCGATGAATTTGATGCCCGCCTTGTCGAGGCCGAGATCGCCGTAGGCCTTCATCATCTGGGTCGCCTGGCGGCCCGCCGGCGTGAACGCCATCAGCACGTCGGGCTTGGCGTCCTTGACGCGCTGCATGAAGGGCACGAAGTCCGGGTTGGCGAGCGGGATGCGCACCTTGCCGATGATCTTGCCGCCGCCCTCGGTGAATCCCCGCTCGAATGCTGCCTCGCTGTCGTGGCCGGGGGCGAAGTCGCTGACCGCGATGTAGGCGCGCTTGTAGCGGCGCGATGCCCACGCGCCGAGAGGATAGGACGACTGCCACAGCGTGAAGGAGAAGCGCGCGATATAGGGCGAGCGCTCGGTGATCACCGAAGTGCCCGCGTTGCCGATGAAGAACGGCACCTTCGCTTCCTGGGTGAGCGGCGCGATCGCCAGCGCGTTGGGCGTGAACACCACCCCGGTGATGAACTGGACCCGGTCGCGCACGATCAGCTCCTGCGCGAGCTGCTTCGCCTTGTCGGGGTTCGGGCCGCCGTCGTCGCGGATGATGAGCTCGATCTTCACGCCGGGCGGAAGCTTGCCGGCATTCAGCTTCATGTAGAGCTTCATGCCCTTGTCCATGAGGTCCCCGAGCGTCGCGAACGGGCCGGAGTAGCTGTTGATGACTCCGACCTTGATGGTCTGTGCCGGCGCCGCCGCAGCCAGCAGGAGCGCCGCACCGGCAGCGAGCAATGCGAAGAAATGCTTGATACGCATGGACCCCTCCGTTTGTTTTCCAGGCCGACGATGTTACGGGAAGCGAGCGCGGACCGCCACTTCCATCCTGCCGATGCCCTCGATCTCGGCGACCAGGCGGTCGCCCGGCTGCACGGGACCGACGCCCTCGGGGGTGCCCGTCAGAAGGATATCCCCCGGGTGCACCGTATAGAAGGAGGTCGCGAACTCGATCAGCTCGGGGATAGTGAGAATCAGGTCGCGCGTATTGGCTTGCTGGCGCAGCTCGCCGTTGACGGTGAGCTTCAGGTCGAGTGCGGAGGGGTTGGCGATTGCGTCCGCGGTCACGAACCATGGACCCAGGACCGTGAAGCTGTCCACGGACTTGCGCAGGCTGCGCTCTTCCGGTCCCCGCACGGTCATGTCGAAGCCGATGCAGTATCCCGCGATGTGCTCGAAAGCCTGCGCGCGCGAAATATCGCGCCCGGCCTTGCCGATGATGACCGCAAGCTCGATCTCGTGGTCGTTGCGCCGGTCGAGGTGCCGCAGCGTAACGCCCTCGCCGGGCCCCACGAGGGAGCTCGTTGCCTTGAGGAAGAGCCCGACCTTCTGGATCTCGGCGACCTGCTTCTGGTGGTGGATGGCCGGGTCTCCCCGCGCCTCCTCGAGATGCTTGCGGTAATTGACCGGCGCGGCGAGGATCTTCCCGGGGTTGGCGATCGGGCTGAGGAGCTTGACGTCCGCGAGCGGCCGGCGCGGTGCGCTGGCGGAAATAGACTCGATGCGCGCGCGCACCGCCGGCAGATTGGCGATCAGCGGGTCGAAACGCGGCAGGGGATAGGCGTGCCGGGGCAGTACGTCGAGCGCGGCGGTGACGTCCCGCAGCCCGTCGCCCTCGACGAGCCCGAGACGGTCGTTGTCAAATCGGCACAGCCGCATCGCAATCGGACTTCTTCCCCGGCGCGGGATGGATGATACACTCAACGCAAAAATGTGAGGGCAGGGATGCGAATCATTCTTTTTGTCGCTGCATTGCTTCTCGCCGCCGGCACGGCGCCCGCGCAGGAGTATCCCACGCGGCCGATCCGGTTCGTGGTGCCCTTGCCGCCCGGGGGCTCGCCCGATCTCACCGCGCGCACGATCTCGAGCGGGTTGTCGGGCCCGTGGGGGCAGCAGATCGTGGTGGACAACCGTCCGGGCGCGCACCATAACCTCGCCGCGGAGATCGTCGCTCGCAGCAACCCCGACGGCTACACGTGGCTCCTCACGACCGACAACATCCTGACGGTCAATCCGCATATCGAGAAAGTGCCGTTCGACCCCTTCAGGGACTTCACGCCGGTCACGCAGCATGCGCGCATCCTCTTCCTGCTCGTGGTCCATCCGTCCGTGCCGGCGAAATCGGTGCAGGAGCTGGTGGCGCTCGCGAAGTCGAAGCCGGGCGCGCTCAACTACGGGTCATCGGGAAACGGCAGCCCGCAGCACCTGGGCACCGCGATGCTGCAGCACTATGCCGGCATCCAGATGCTGCACGTCCCCTACAAGGGCGCGGCGCCCGCGATCAACGACCTCCTTCCCGGCCGCATCCAGGTGTGGATCGGCGCGGCCAATTCCCTGCTGCCGCACATCCGGGATAACCGCGTGCGGCTGCTGGCGGCCGCGAGCTCGAAGCGTTCCCCGCTCCTGCCCGGGACACCCACGATCGCCGAGTCCGGCTATCCCGGCTACGCGCTCGACATCTGGCTCGGCGTGACCATGCCCGCGAAAGTGCCCGCGCCGATCGTGGCGAAGGTGAGCAAGGGCATCGCCCAGGTGCTCAACGTGCCGGAGGTCAAGGCGAAGCTCGCTCCGCAGGGCGTCGACATCGAGACCAGCTCGCCGCAGGCCCTCGCGCAGCTGATACGCGAGGACCACGCGCGCTGGGGCAGGATCATAAAGGCGGCGGGCATCAAGGCCGAATAGGCGCGGGGATTCATGGACACGCTGCAGACGACGACGCCCGCGGTCCTGCATCACCTGCATCTCAACAGCGCGGACCCCGAGCGGCTGTCGCGCTTCTACGCAAGCCTGCTCGACCTCAAGACCTCGCGGGCCGAGGACGGCACCTGCGTGCTGACCGGCGGCCAGCGCTGCCTGCTGGTCAGCAGGGGGCCGGATGGAACGCCGGCGTTCATCGCCTTCGCGGTGCAGGATGTCGCGGCGCTCGAGCGGCTGCGCGGGAGACTCGCGGCCACGGTGGGCAGCCTCGAGGCGGTGCGCTCGCCGCTGTTTTCCGAGGGCTCGTTCGCGATTCTCGATCCCCAAGGGCGGCGCCTCGTGTTCGGCGTGGCGCCGGCGAATGGCTACCTCGACCCGATGCCGGGGCGCCTCCAGCACGTCGTGTTCCAGACCACCGCGATCGATCCGCTGGTGGAGTTCTACGTGAACCGGGTGGGGTTCGCGGTCTCGGACCGGGTCGTGAACGAGGACGGCTCGCTCGCAGCGTTCTTCCTGCGCTCCGATCACGAGCACCACAGCCTGGCGTTTTTCGTCGGCTCGAAGAACGAGCTCGACCATCACGCCTACGAGACGACGTGCTGGAACGACATCCGCGACTGGGCCGACCGCTTCGGGAAGGCACGCATCCCCATGTTCTGGGGACCTGGCCGCCACGGTCCCGGCAACAATCTCTTCTTCATGGTGAAGGACGCGGACGGCAACAAGCTCGAGCTCTCTGCGGAGCTCGAGACCTTCGGCCCCGGCGACCCGCCCCGCGTCTGGCCCAACACCGAGTACACGCTCAATTACTGGGGCAGCGCGTGGATGCGAAGCTGAGATTGCTGCCCGTTGCGCTGTCGGTTGCGGCCGCGCTGTCATGGACCACTGCGTCGGCGCAGTATCCCGCGCGTCCCGTGCGGGTCATCGTGGGATTCGGTGCCGGGGGGCCGGACACGGTGGCGCGGATCGTGAGCCAGCAGCTCGCCGCGCGGACCGGCCAGAGCTTCATCGTCGACAACCGGCCTGGCGCAAACGGCATCATCGGCGCCGATCTCGTCGCGAAGGCGACGCCGGACGGGCACACGCTGCTCGTGACCTCGGGCTCGTTCGTAGTGAATCCCAGCATCCACCGCAAGCTGCCTTACGACACGGTGCGCGATTTTGCGCCCGTGTCGCAGCTCACGGAGGGCGAGGCGCACATCATCGTCGTCAATCCCGCGCTGCCCGTGAAGACGGTGAAGGAGCTGATCGCCCATGCTAGCAAGCCGGGCGCCAAGGTCTCCTATGGTTCCCCCGGCGTCGGCAATACGATCCATCTCGTGAGCGCGCTGTTCAACCTGCGCGCGGGTACGCACATGGTCCACGTGCCCTACAAGGGCGCCGGACCCGCCATCACTGCGCTGCTCGGGGGAGAGATCCAGGTCATGTTCGCGACCGCGCCGCTGTCGCTGCCCCATATCCGCTCGGGGAAGCTTCGCGCCATCGCCTACAACTCCGTCCGCCGGGCTTCGTTCCTGCCCGATGTCCCGACGGTCATCGAATCGGGGCTGAAGGGGACGGAAATGCCGCCGAGCTGGCACGGGATGCTCGCGCCGGCCAGGACGCCGTCGGCGGTACTTGCCAAGCTCGCCGGGGAGGTGCAGGGTGCGATGAAGAATCCGCGGACGCGGGAGCGCATCGTCGCGATCGGGCTCGAGCCGATCGGCAGCACGCCGGACGAGTACCGGAAGCTGGTCCTGAACAACATCAAGCGCTTCGCCGAGCTGGTGAAGCTCGCAGGCGTGGAACCGGAGTGATAACAAATCGAGGAGAAAACATGATGCCGCGTTACCTTCTTGCCGCCGCCGCCGCACTTTCCGCGCTGGTGATCGCCGGCGCGCCGTATGCGCAGAATTACCCCGCGCGCCCGGTCCGGGTCGTCATCCCGTTCCCGCCGGGCGGCAACGTGGATGTGTTCGGGCGCGTCCTGTGGCCGCAGGTGGAGAAGGCGCTGGGGCAGACCGTGGTGATCGACAACCGCGGCGGCGCCAACGGCATGCTGGGCTCGAACATCGTCGCGAACGCCACGCCCGACGGCTACACGCTGCTCCACGTGTCGTTTTCGTTCGCGGTCAACCCGTCCATCGTGAAGAAGATGCCGTTCGACGTGGTGAAGGACTTCACCCCGGTTACCGACGTCGCGCTCGGCACGGGCTACCTGATGGTGTCCAATCCCGGATTCGCGCCGAAGACGGTGAAGGAGCTGATCGCGCTGGCGAAGCGGGAGCCGGGCAAGGTCCGCTACAGCTCCGCGGGAGTGGCCAACGGGCAGCATCTCGCGGGCGAGCTGTTCGCCGCGAAAGCGGGCATCGAGATGCTGCACGTCCCGTACAAGGGCGGCGGTCCGGCGGTGACGGCGGTCATCGGGGGCGAGGTGCAGCTTCATTTCCCGGCTCCGGCGGTCGGCATCCCGCACGTCAAGTCCGGCCGGCTGCGGGGCCTCTCGTTCACGGGGAACAAGCGGCTCACCGCGCTGCCGGACGTTCCGACCGTGGCCGAAACGATTCCGGGCTTCCTCGCGGACGCCGGCTGGCACGGCGTGTTCGCGCCGGCGAAAACCCCGCCCGCGATCGTGAAGAAGGTGCAGGAGTCGATCCACAAGGCGCTGCAGGTGCCCCGCGTGCGCGATCACTTCGTGAACAACGGCTACGAGCCGCAGGGGCACACGCCTGCGGAGTGGGCGAAGCTGTTCCAGGCCGATCTCAAGCGCTACGCGGAGATCACGCGCGCGGCGAAGATCGAGCCGCAGTGAGTTGAAGGGGAGGGGTTGGACACCAACTTCTGGGTCATCCAGACGTTTAACGGCGTCTCGTACGGGGCGCTGCTGTTCCTGCTTGCGAGCGGGCTTTCCCTCATCTTCGGGGTCATGCGCATCGTCAACCTCGCGCACGGCTCCTTCTTCCTGCTCGGGGGCTACGTTGCGCTGACGGTGATCTGGACGACCGGCTCCTGGTTCCTTGCCATTCCGGCGGCGGCACTGGCGATTGCAGTGGTGGGGCTGCTGATGGAGCGGGTATTCCTGCGGCCGCTGGGATTCGATCCCTTGCGCCAGGTACTTCTGACCGTGGGCTTTGCCTATCTCTTCCAGCAGGCGGCGCTCGACATATGGGGCGGAGACAACCTGGATATCTCACCGCCCGCCGTGCTGAAGGAAAGCGCGGTCATCGGCGGGTTCTATTTCCCGGTCTACCGCGCCTTCATGATCGGCATGGCGGTCGTCGTGGGCATCATCCTGTGGCTCGCAATGGAGAAGACGCGCATGGGCGCGATGGTGCGCGCGACGGTGGATGACGCCGAGATGGCGCGCGGGGTGGGCATCAATACTTCCCTCGTGTCGATGTTCATCTTTGCGCTCGGCGCGTTCCTCGCCGGGCTGGGAGGCGTCATCGGCGGGGCCTTCCTCGGAGTCTATCCGGGGCTCGATTTCGCGATCCTGCCGATCGCCTTCGCCGTCGTGATCATCGGCGGCATGGGAAGCCTGACCGGGGCGGCCGTCGGCAGCCTTCTGGTCGGGCTCGCGGACAACTTCGGCAAGGCGCTGTTTCCCGAGGTCTCGTACTTCACGCTGTATGCACCGATGGTGCTGATCCTCGCGCTGAAGCCGACGGGCCTCTTCGGGCGGGAGTGAGGATGGACGGCCGGCGCAAGCTCCTCCTCGTCATCGCCGCGCTGCTGGCGGTCCTGCTGGCGACGCCGCACTCCGGCTCCTACATCATGGTGCTGGTCACGCACGCGCTGGTCTTCGCTATTCTCGCCATGAGCCTGGATATTCTCCTGGGCTTCACGGGGCTGCCTTCGCTGGGACAGGCGGCATACCTGGGCATGGGCGCCTACCTCACGGCGATCCTCGCCACCCGCCTGCAGTTCGGTCTCGACTGGACGTTCTGGGTGGTGGTCGTGCTGGGGATCCTGATCGGCGCCGCAACGGCGGCGTTCTTCGGGCTTTTCGCGGTGCACGCGGGCGGCGTGTATTTCCTGATGATCACGCTCGCACTCGGAATGTGCGTCTGGGGGCTTGCCTACCGGTGGAATTCACTCACCGGCGGGGATAACGGCATCGTGCTGCCGCCGCGGCCCTCCTTCGGCATCCAGCTGGCCGACGACGTGACCTTCTTCTATCTCGTATTCGCGTTCTTCGTCGCGTCCCTGGCGGCGCTCTATGTGCTGGTCCGGTCGCCGTTCGGGCGCAGCCTGGTCGGTATCCGGGAGAACGAGCTGCGCATGCGCATCCTGGGATACAACACCTGGCTGCACAAGTACGTCGCGTTCATCATCGCCGGCGGGTTCGGCGGGCTGGCCGGCGTGCTGTGGGCCCATGCCCACGGCCTGGTCAGCCCCGAGGACGTAGTGCTCGCGACCTCGGTGGACGCGCTGCTGATGGTGGTGCTGGGAGGGCCGGGGACCCTGGTGGGCGGGGCGATCGGCGCCGCGATCGTGGTATTCCTGCGGGAGTACCTGAGCACGCTCGTGCCGTGGTGGCAGTACGTGCTGGGCGGAGTCTATGTGCTGACGATACTATATCTACCGGGGGGCTTGCTGAGCCTGCCGGAGCGGATCCGGAGCCGGCGCGCCAAGCCGGCCGGAACGGCAGAGGCAAAGGTATTGCAATCCGAGTCTCGCTAAAGGAGGGATCGCCATGTTGAAACAGATCGGACGAAGCAGCACGTGGGGATGGATCGCCGGGCTACTGGCTCTTGCGGGATTCATGGGCGCGCCGCCCGCCGGCGCGGCGCAGGAGCTGCGGATCGGCTTCGTGGCGCCCACGACGGGGGCGTTCTCCCAGATCGGGCGGGATATGGTGAACGGCTTCCAGATGTACCTGGACGAGGTGGGGGGCAACTTCGCCGGCGCCAAGGTGACCTTCATCGTGGAGGACGAGGAGGCGAAGCCGCCGGTCGCCGTGCGCAAGGTGGAGAAGCTGATCCGCCAGGACAAGGTCCACATGTTCATAGGGGGGCTCCTGGCCTCGACCGGCTACGCGATCGCCCCGGTCAGCACGCGGCTCAAGACCGTCTACGTCGCGTCGATTCCGGCGGCTGACGACCTGACGCAGCGCGACGCCGGCAAGTATCCCCTGATGGTGCGCACCGGCTGGACGAGTTCCCAGCCCAACCATCCATTCGGGGAGTGGGCCTGCCAGCAGGGCTACAAGAGGATCGTGGCGATCGGCGCGGACTACGCGTTCGGTCACGAGGTCGTGGGCGGATTCCAGAAGGCGTTCGAGGACTGCGGCGGGCGCATCATCCAGAAGATCTGGCCGCCGCTCGGCACGATCGACTTCGGGCCCTACATCCCGACCATCAAGAAGAATGCGGACGCGATCTTCACGCTCATGGTCGGGCCGATGTCGCTCCAGTTTCCCAAGCAGCTCGCATCGGCGGGGATCCGGCTGCCGGTCCTCGGCGGCGGAACGAGCTACGACGAGTTCGTGCTTCCCGCCATGGGCGATGAGGTCATCGGGCACGTCTCGGCGCTGCAGTACAGCGCCGCCCTGGACAACCCGAAGAACGTCGCGTTCGTGAAGAAGTACCGAGAGAAGTACGGCAAGGTGCCGTCCTATTACTCGGAGTCCAACTATTCGACGGCGCAGATGATCCACGAGGTGATGAAGAAGACGAAAGGCAAGTGGCCGGGCGCGGCGCAGTTCGTCAAGCTGCTCTCCACGATCCAGCTCGACACGCCGCGCGGTCCGGTGCGCCTCGACGAGATGCGCAACCCGGTTCACAACATCTACATCCGGATGGTGCGAAAGAAGAAGGAGCACGGCTACGACAAGGACGAGCTGTGGAACACCGTGATCAAGACCTACCCGAACGTCGGGCAGTTCTACAAGTACAAGAAGGAGGAGTTCCTCAAGCAGCCGGTGTACAGCCGCGACTATCCGCCGTGCAAGTACTGTGAATGACACAGGGGCTCCGGTCCTCGAGCTGAAGGGGCTCAGCAAGAGCTTCGGCGGCCTGCACGCGGTGCAGGCCGTCGACCTGAGCATATTCCCCGGGGACCGCAAGGCCATCATCGGCCCGAACGGCGCGGGCAAGACGACGCTCTTCAACGTCATCACGGGCGTGCTTCCCGCGACGGCGGGGCAGGTCCTGCTGTTCGGCCGCGACATTACGGGCTGGGCGAGCCACCGGCGCACCGCGCTGGGCATGGCGCGCACCTTCCAGATCACGAACCTGTTCCCGAAGCTGACGGTGCTCGAGAACGTGCTTCTCGCCGTCAAGGGCCTGCGCCGGTCGAAATTCGTGATGTGGCGGCCGCTGTCGTCCTATCACGACGTGCACGAGAAGGCGCGCCGGCTGCTGGAGAGCGCAGGCTACTGGGATCGCAGGGACGTCGAGGTGCGCAACCTCTCCCACGGCGAGCGGCGGCAGGTCGAGGTCGTGCTGGGACTGGCCAGCGACCCGAAGATCCTCCTGCTGGACGAGCCCGCTGCGGGGCTCGCGTCGGGCGAATCCCAGGAGATGACGGCATTCCTGAAGCGCCTCGATCCCGAGCTCGCCATCCTGCTCATCGAGCACGACATGGACGTGGTGTTCGACTTCGCGGAGCACATCTCCGTGCTGCATTTCGGCCAGGTGGTGGAAGAGGGCGCGACGCATAGCATCCGCGGGAGCCACAAGGTGCAGGAGATCTACCTGGGGACGGGCTGAGCCGTGGCGATACTCGAAGTCGAGGACATCCACACCTACTACGGCGACGCCTACGTGCTGCAGGGGCTGTCGCTCAAGCTCGAGCAGGGGCAGATCCTCGGGCTCCTGGGCCGCAACGGCGTGGGCAAGACGACGCTCGTCAACTCGATCGTGGGCTTCAATCCGCCGCGCCGGGGGCGGATTCTCTTCCGTGGATCGGACATCACGCACGTCACCTCGTTCGAAACGGTGCGCGGCGGGATGGGCCTCGTGCCCCAGGGCCGGCGCGTGTTTCCCTCTCTGAGCGTGGAGGAAAACCTGAAGGTGGCCGAGCACGGCAATGGACGCCGCGGCTGGAGCCTCGAACGCGTCTTTGCGCTGTTCCCGCGGCTGAAGGAGCGGCGAGACCAGCGCGCGAAGACGCTCTCGGGGGGCGAGCAGCAGATGCTCGCCATCGGCCGCGGCCTCATGACCAACCCGGACTGCCTGATCATGGACGAGCCTTCCGAGGGGCTCGCGCCGATCGTGATCCAGGGCGTATGGGACGCGATCGGGAAGCTGAAGGGGGAGGGGCTTTCCATCCTGCTCGTGGAGCAGAACGCGGCCCTCGCGTTGAAGCTCGTCGACTACGTGCACGTGATGAGCAAGGGGCGGGTCGTCTATTCCGCCTCCCCGCAGGAGCTCTGGGCGAACGAGAGCGTGAAGTCGAGCTACCTCGGCATCTAGCCGGCGGCGCGCGACAGCTGGGTGGTGTCGAGCCGGCTGCGGTGTTTCTGGATTACGGGCTCGACGGCCTTGATGAAGGCGGCACGTTCCGCGTCGGTGAGCCGGATCACTTCG
Source organism: Burkholderiales bacterium (assembly GCA_036555035.1). Classification (GTDB taxonomy): domain Bacteria; phylum Pseudomonadota; class Gammaproteobacteria; order Burkholderiales; family SG8-41; genus SG8-41. The sequence goes on from DATBMB010000098.1 coordinate 10,901, forward strand.
TTCTGCGCCGGGTCGAGCTTCGCCAGGATTGCCTCGTCTTCCGCCGCTGCGAGCTTGCGCTGATACGCGGTGGCGTCCTTTGCGGCGGCGTCCACCGCGGCCTGCACGTCCTTCGGCCAGCTCCGATAGTGCGCGGCGTTGCACACGAGCACGCTCGCGCCCCAGAAATGCCCGGTGAGCGTGATGTAGCGGTGGTGATTGTGGACGCCGAAGTGGTAGATGTTGGTGAGCGGATTGTCCTGCGCCTGTATGCGCTCGCCGCTGACCTGCTCGGTAAACTCCTTGATGTCGATCGCAAGCGGCTCAAATCCGAGCGCGCGAAACGTCTCCCCATGGAGCTCGCTCATCTGGGTGCGGATGCGGATGCCGCGGCAGTCCGCGGGCGTGCGGATCGCGCGCACCCGGTTCGTGAGGTGGCGGAAGCCGTTGTCCCAGTATCCGAGCACGCGGCAGGCGGTCTTCGCCTCGATCTCGCGGCGCGCGCGCTCACCCAACGCGCCGTCGAGGACCTTGAACGCGCTAGCGCGGTCGCCCACCACGAACGGCAGCTCGAGCAGCTGCAGCTCGGGCGCCGCCTTCGAGAAGCGCACGGTGGACATGTAGCAGAACGAGAGCTCGCCGCGCTCGACCATCGGCACGAGGTCGCCCGAGCGGTAGCCGAGCTTGAGAATGCTGCCGATCAGCTCGAAGGCGACTCGGTCGCCGAGCCTCTCCTCGAGCAGCGCGCCGAATCGCGCGGCGGCGCGGTTGTGGACGGACTCCGGCTCCTGGTAGCCGCCGAATCGCAGGACAATCGCCGTCACACCGGGATTTCGCGGTGCACGAAGTCGATGATCCTGTCGATGGCGGAGAGCGCCGAGGGCGAGGTCGGGTCGTTGGTGATGAAGGCCTCGCCCATGCCTTCGAAGAGCTGCAGCTCCACCCGGCCGCCCGCCTTGCGGTAGCCCGCGATGAAGCGGTCGCGGTGCGCGGCGGGGTGCGCGACGTCGGCCGTGCCCTGCAGGTAGAGCACCGGCGGCAGCGGCGTCTTCTCGCCGCGCTCGAGCGCCATCGTCGGATTGCCTTCGGCCATGGCCGCCTCGTCCGGCCAGTACTTGTCGTGGGACAGGATCCAGTTCTCCGCCTGCTTCTTGAGCGTGCCGCCCTGGTTCTCCTTGCCGTAGCGGTAGCGGCCCAGCGGATCGATCACCGGCCAGCACAGCACCACGGCGCGCACCGAGGCGTCAACCGGCGTCTGCGTGGAAAGAGCAATCGCGCCGTAGCGGGCGTCGCTCGGGCGCATCGCCGTCAGCATCGCCTGGTGGCCGCCGCTCGACACCCCGAGGATGCCGACTAGCTCGGGCCGGCTGTAGAGCGCCCGCGCCCGCGTCTTGCACCAGCGGATCGCGTAATTGATGTCGGCGAGCGAGGCCGGGTAGCGCGCTTCAGGCGGCATCCGGAAGTCGAGGGACACCACCGTTACTCCGCTTCTCGCCAGCGGCTCGTCCGTGCCGGCATCGGTCGTGCGGTCCTTGTTGCACCAGGCGCCGCCGTGCACGTCCACGATCAGCGGGAAGGGCCCCGTGCCGCGCGGCTTGTAGACGCGCGCGAGCAGCGGCTTGTCGCCGTGGCGCAGGTATTCGACGTCCTCCAGGGTGATGTCATAGCGGTTCATCGTGACTGTATTCATGTCCCGGCTCCTAGTGTTTAAGTTCCTTCGGCGCTCCCGGTTGCTTCAACGGATGTGACTTGTCGAATGCCTCGAGCTTCATGCACTCGTTGAAGACGCGCATCACCGTGGGCACCGGGGCGGTGTCGCAGTTGAAGAAGCGCGCCCCGAACACCTGGGTCGCGACGCAGACGTCGGCGAGCGTGACCGCGTTGCCGTGGCAGTAGCGGCCCGTCTCCTTCTCTTTCGCGAGATGCGACTCGACCGCCGACAGCGCCTCCATGATCCAGTGCTGGCACCACCGGGTGCGCGCGGCCTCGTCCACCTTGAGCTCCTTCTCGAGATAGTTGCGGACGCGCGGAACGAGCAGGGGATGGCCGTCGCAGGCGACGATCTGGGCGAGGCCGCGCACGCGAGCGCGTCCCTTCGGGTCCTTCGGCAGGAGCGGCGGCTGCGGGTGGGTCTCGTCCAGGTACTCTATGATCGCCATGGACTCGAAGAGCGGCGTGCCGCCGTCGTCCGTGATGAGCGCGGGCACCACGCCGAGGGGATTCACCGCGCGATACTCGGGCTTCAGCTGCTCGCCCTGCATCAAATTGACCGGGATCTCCTCTGCCTTGATGCCCTTCAGCGCGAGCGCGATGCGCACGCGGCAGGCGGCGAGGGAGCGCCAGAATCCGTAATACTTCATCTCTCCTCCTTGCTTGAGATCGTCCAATCCCCATCCCGCGGGAGAGGGAAGTTGGAGATTTGACCCGGGCGTGGACGGTGTGTCAACTTGCGCCACCGGAAAGGAGCAAAACATGAAGGTTGGCATCGCTGGCACCGGCAGGATGGGGGCAGCCATCGGAGCGAGATTGACGGATCTCGGGCACGATCTGACGGCATGGAACCGCACCCCGGAAAAGACGAAGGGTCTCGCTGCTGCAGGCGCTCGTGTCGCGGCCTCGCCCGCCGCGCTCGCCGAAGCCGTTGAGGTGATCATCACCATCGTCACCGACGACAAGGCGATCGAGGCGCTTTACCAAGGGCCGCGGGGATTGCTGTCAGGCAATGTGGCCGGCAGGCTCTTTCTTGAAATGAGCACCGTGAGGCCGGAAACCCAGATCGCGCTCGGTGCCAAGGTGAAGGAGAAGCGCGCGGCCCTGGTCGAGTGTCCGGTCAGCGGGACGACCGGCCCCGCGCGGGAAGGCAAGCTCTTTGGCTTCGTCGGCGGCGCCGACGCTGACGTGACGCGGGCGCGCCCGCTGCTCGAGCAGATGTGCCGCCGCGTCGAGCACGTCGGCCCGGTCGGGTCCGGCGCGCGCATGAAGCTTGCGGTCAATCTTCCTCTTTTCATCTACTGGCAGGCGCTCGGAGAGGCACTGCTGCTCTGCCGCCCCCTCGGCCTCACTCCGGAGCGCCTCTTGAGCATCTTCGCCGACAGCTCAGGCGGCGCGAACGTGCTCAAGGTGCGGAGCCCGATGATCGCGGCGCAGATCGCCGGACGCGACCCGGGCCCGGTGAACTTCGCCGTGGACGGAGTGTGCAAGGACCTGAGGACGATGATCGCGGAGGCGAAAGCGCTGGGGGCCACGCTGCCGGCAGCCGAGACGGCGCTCAAGTGCTTCGAGGAAGCCGCGCGGGGCGGCCTCGCGGAGAAAGACCAGACCGCGCTTGCCGCGAACTGGGTGAACCGTGCGGGGCGGTAAGCAAAAAGGCCAGCGGAACCGCTGGCCTTCTCTGCCGGGTGTCTGGCGCGCCCGGAGGGATTCGAACCCCCTACCCCTTGGTTCGTAGCCAAGTACTCTATCCAGATGAGCTACGGGCGCGAGAAGTGGGGCGAATTATATCATTCGCGATGCGCCGGCTTTCGCGCCGGGCCCGCGCAGATGCTGGCAGTGGGCCGCCACCGATAGTACTCTTGGACAGGCGGCGCCTTCCAGGCGCCGACGACGGGATTCGATATGGGGGTTCACGTTGGAGAAGCATGACGCAAAGGGCGGCGGCGCCCGGGAAATCGACCTCGAGGAAGTGGCCCGGCTGGTCGAGGCCCTCGAGCGCGACCTCGCGCAGGTGCGAAGCGGCTCGCAGGACGTGCAACGCCTGCGCGACGAGGTGGAAACGCTGAAGAATGTCCTCAGCTCACCGATCCGCCGGCATCACTGGGTGAGGGACGGCCTGCACGGCGTGCGGACGGTGCTCGAGGATGCGATCGACGTGGCGATCGCCAGTGGTATCAGGACCGGCCAGTACATCTCCGAGATCGGCCGCATCCTCGGACTGTAAGGCGACCTCAGGGAGCCGGCGGGGGCGGGGGTGGCGGCGCGTAATAGCGCCGTGGCGCCGGCCGCTCCCTTGCCGCGACAAATCGTCCCGAGACCGGCACCTTGTGGCCTTTGGCGTACATGCACTGCGTGTAACCCATGTCGTAGCGCTGCTGCGCCGCGTAGGCCGATGCGTTCGCGGTGCTCGACCCGATCGCCGAGCCCATCAGCAGCCCGATGCCCGCGCCGACCCCGGCGCCGCTCGCGCCGTCGATGAGGGCGCCCGCGGCGGCGCCGACGGCGGTGCCGGTGACGGCGCTCCTTACGGCACTGTCGGTTGCAGCCTGGTTGGGAGCGGGCCCGCCGGACTGCACGGATGCGAACTGCCGGCACTCGAAATCATCGGCGCGGAACTGATCGAAGGACTTGCCCGTGCCGGGCAGCGACATGATGCTCGGGCCGCTGGGCACGGTGACGCACGCACCGAGCGCCAATAGAGCAAGAGTCGAACCGCCGAGACGCCAAGCACGCCAAGAAAAGATAGGGTTCATCTCTTGCCTCCAAGACTCATCTGATCTGCGGTGGCTGCGCCGGGACGCGCTGCCAGGCTCCGGCGCAATGCTTCACGTAAGGGTAGTAGGCTTTCGCATCGGCGCAGTAGTACCAGAAGTCCTGCGCCTCGCCCGGTTGCGCGTACGCATCGCCACGCTCAATGTATGTCGTCGGCTCGGCCGGCATCCCGACCACGCGCGGATAGTAGTAATAGGGCGGGGGATAGTAATAGGCGGGGTAACCCCAATAGCCCGGGCCGCCCCACACGAAGCCGACACTCACTCGCGGGTGCCCGTAATATCGGCCGCCGTGAGCCAGCGCGGAAAAGCTCGCCGCCAGGGTGAGCAGCGCGGCGGCCGAGAGAGCGATCAACCTGATCCTGCTCATGACCGAATCCTCCTCGCTCACGTTACTGCGACAAGACTAGCAAAGCACGCAAGCCGTCCGGGTAACAAAGTGTTACAAGATGTTGCTGGGGCCTGCGAGATCGTCTAATGTTCGACCCTGCTTCCCGAATCCAGAATAACTGATGAAGAACGATCTCAAGCTCGACATCTTTCCCCACATCTTCCCGCGGCCCTTTTTCGACCGCATGAAGCGCATCGCGGAAGGAAATCCCGCGCTCGCGGCCTCGATCAAGCGCTGGCTCAACGTCCCGGTGCTCTGGGACCTCGACGCGCGCGTTCGCATGATGGGGAAGTTCCGGGGCTACCAGCAGGTCCTGACGCTCTCGCTTCCCGCGATCGAGTTCCTGGCGGGGCCCGAGGAGTCTCCCGCGCTGGCGCGGCTCGCCAACGACGGCATGGCGGAGATCGTCGCGGCGCGCCCTGACCTCTTCCCGGCGTTCGTCGCCTCGCTGCCGATGAATAACGTTCCGGCGGCGCTCGAGGAAATGGAGCGGGCGATCACGAAGCTCGGCGCGAAAGGGGTGCAGATCTTCACCAACGTCAACGGGCGGCCGCTCGACGACCCGGAGTATTACCCGGTCTTCGAGCACAGCGTGAAGAAGTACGATCTTCCGATCTGGCTGCACCCGGTGCGCACCTCGAAATTCCTCGACTACCCGGGCGAGACCAAGTCGAAGTACGAGATCTGGTGGCTCTTCGGCTGGCCCTACGAGACGAGCGTCTGCATGGCGCGCCTGGTGTTCTCGGGCATCCTGCAAAAGCTGCCGCAGCTGAAGGTGATCACGCACCACCTGGGCGCGATGGCGCCGTTCTTCGACGAGCGCATCGGGCTCGGCATGGACCAGATGGGCGCGCGCACGGTGGACGAGGACTACGGCGCGCTGCTGAAGCGCCTTGGCAAGCGGCCGCTCGACTATTTCAAGATGTTCTACGGCGACACCTCGGTCAACGGCTCCGCGCCGGCGATCCGCTGCGGTCTCGAGTTCTTCGGGCCCGACCGCGTGCTGTTCGGCACCGACTGCCCGTTCGATCCCGAAGGGGGGCCCACCTTCATACGGGAGAGCATCCGGGCGATCGACTCGCTCAAGCTCGCGGCGCCGGTCCGCAACAAGGTTTATCATGGCAACGCAATCCGGATGTTGAGACTCAAGCTGCCCGCGGCGCCGGCGCGAGGATCCGCCCCGCGGGCCCGCAGGAAGTGACGGCCCATGCCCACGTATCAGGAGTCACGCGCCACGAGCCACTCTCCCACGGCGGGTCCCGCGGACCCGCTGCTGATCGAGGACCTGGTCGCGGCGAATCGCATCCTCGCGCAGGAGGGCGTGCTCGACGGCTGGGGTCACGTGAGCGTGCGCCACGACCGCGACCCCGGCCGCTACCTGCTGTCGCGCTCGCTCGCCCCCGAGCTCGTCGCCGCGGAGGACATTCTCGAGTTCGACCTCGACAACGCCCCGGTGGAGGTGATGGAGCGCGATCTCTACAGCGAGCGCTTCATCCACGGCGAGATCTACAAGGCGCGCCCGGACGTGAAGGCGATCGTGCACACGCACGCGCCGCCCGTTATTCCCTTCGGCGTCACCAGCATTCCGCTGCAGCCGATGTATCACCGCGCGGCGTTCATCTCGATCGGCGTCCCGGTATTCGAGATTCGCGACGCCGCGGGCATTACCGACATGCTGATCCGCGATCCCGCCCTCGGCCGCGCTCTTGCGCGGAGCATCGCGGACAAGCCCGCCGTCCTGATGCGCGGCCACGGCGCGACGGTGGTCGGGCCCTCGATCCCGCGGGTCGTCGCACGCAGCATCTTTCTCGCGCTGAATGCCAAGCTCCAGGCGCAGGCGATGATCATGGCGCAGGGCGGGGCGATCACGTACCTCGATCCGGGAGAGGCGCGGCTGATCGAGGCGCGCGAGGGCTACGGGCTCGGGCGCGCGTGGAAGGCGTGGAAGCGGCGCGCGCTCAAGCCGTGAGGAGTCAGACGCAATGAGTCAGTTCGAAGACCTGGTCGCGGCCTACCGCGTGCTCGCCGAGCACGAAGTGATCGATGCCTACGGGCACGTGAGCATCCGCTCGCCGCGCGACCCGAATCGCTATTTTCTCGCCGGGCACCGGGCGCCCGAGCTCGTGACCGAGGACGACATCATCGAGTACGACCTGGACAGCAACCCGCAGGACGCGCGCGGGCGGGAATCGGTGCGCGAGCGCTTCATCCACGGGGAGGTCTACAAGGCGCGCCCGGAGGTGACCGCCGTGGTCCACAGCCATTCGCAATCGGTGGTTCCCTTCAGCATCACGACCGTGCAGATGCGCGCGATCTTTCACATGGCGGCCTTCATCGGCGATGGATTGCCGAACTTCGAGATCCGCGATGCCCAGAAGGGCACCGATCTCCTGGTCAAGACCCCGTACCTCGGACAGGCCCTGGCGAAAACGCTCGGGGGCAAGCCCGCGGCGCTGATGCGCGGCCACGGCGCGGTCATCGTGGGGGAGAACCTGCCGCGCGTGGTGGGCCGCAGCATCTACCTCGAGATGAGCGCCAAGATGCAGGCCCAGGCGATGCTGCTGGCGGGTCCCCGCGGAAAGATCACCGGCCTGGACAAGGCCGAGGTCAAGGCTTCCGTCCCGGTGCAGGACTACAACCGCGCCTGGCCCCTCTGGCGCGCCAAAGCGCTCGCCCGCCTCAAGTCCGAGCGGTCCTAATCAACTCCCCTCCTGCCCGAGGAGGGGTGCGCCCGGAGGGCGCGGGGTGGTGGGAGGTCACCGCGCCCCCGCGCGCTCCAGTATCTTCACCATCTCCGCGAATCCCCGCCGCCGCGCGAGCGTAAGCGGCGTCTGCTTGTTTCGGTCGGGGAGATTCACGTTCGCGCCGGCCTCGACCAGCGCCTTCAGCGTATCCGTGTGGCGGGGGCCGCCGTCGCCCAGCACGATCGACTCGATCAGCGCCGTCCAGCCCAGGTTATTGACGTGGTCGAGCGGCGCGCCGGCCTTGATGAGCGTGCGCACGACTTCGGCGTGCCCGAGATGCGCCGCGGCGATCAGCGCGGTGCCGTCATAGCGGCTGGTGACGTTCTTCGCGCTGCAGCCCAGCTCGAGCGCGAGCCTGAGCGTGGCGACGTCGTTCGCGACCGCCGCGATGGTGACGATGTCGTAGCGGTCGCGCTCCAGCGCGTTGGGATTGGCGCCGGCCGCGACGAGCACGCGCATCGCCTCGTGGTGCCTGCCGTAGGCCGCGACGTGCAGGGGCGTGCGCCCGTAGCCGTCGCGCACGTCGGGCCTGGCGCCCTTCGCGATGAGCGCCTTGATGTTGGCCGCATCGCCGCGCGCGACAGCGGCAAGGAGCCCTCGGTAGCCTGCTTTTTCCTCCGCGGACGGCGGAATCTGGGCGTGTGTATGAGTGGCGCCGCCAAGGACCGCGATGAAAACGCAGCGGCCGAGCCAGCGCACGCGGGCCTTGCGGCCCACCGGTTCGGGCGCGCGATCAATTTGCATCGTGTGGCACCTTGGCACGCTGACTCGCGTGTCCGGTCGCAACTGCCGCGAGCGATGCAGGGTCGTCAACGAGGCGGTTCCCGCGCCAGACGACGTGCAGGTCGGGCCTCAGGAGCAGCAGGTCAAAGCCCGCGATCTCGCGCACCCGCGCGTCCCGGAAATCGAGCACATCCAGCGGCGCGCCCACATCGCGCCATGCCCGCTTCAGGCCGGAGACGTCCGCCTGTGATCCGCCGAGGCGCAGCAGCGTGTAGCCCGGACCCAGGCGATCATGCAACGCCGAGCCGTCGTCCAGCCACACGTGCGGCATTCTTGCGCCCGGCCAGGTGGTCGGATTGTAGGCGACATTGTCCGGGTCGGGGCCGTCGCCCGCCTCGGGCCAGATCAGGGGCGAATCCACGTAGCGATAGCCCGCCTCGATTCCCAGGATCTCGGTCACCTTGCGCTGCTCGACGTCGAAGCGGCTCGCGATCTCCGCGCGGATGGCCGCGCCTTCGGGCGTGTTTCTGCGGATGTCGGGGTGCCAGGCGGCGCGCCAGCTCAGGCGCCCGGTCATCGCGGCGCCGGAAGTCTTCACGTTGCGCAATCCGATGGCGCGGCGTTCACGCTCATAGGACGCGAGCAGCTGCGGCCCGCCCCATCCCGCCAGTGTCGCCGCCAGCTTCCACGCCAGATCGGTCGCGTCGCCCACGCCGGTATTCATCCCGAGCCCCCCGGTCGGGATGACGAGATGCGCCGCATCCCCGGCAATGAAGACGCGCCCCTCGCCGTAGCGTTCCGCGCACAGCAGGTGCTGCGTCCACTCGTTGACCGACAGCATCTCGAACGCGATCGGCATGTCGAGCGACCTGCGAAAAATCTCCGCCATCTCGGCATCGCTCGCGGCCGCGGCGTGGAGCGTCCAGTGCCGCGTGCTGTCCTGCAGGATGATGAACGGAAAGAGCGGGCCCTCGGCGATGTGGTAATGCCGGCCCTTGCCCATGGGGATGCGCTCGTAGAGCTCCGGGCAGTGAAACAGCGCCTGCCGCAGATCACGGATGTTGCCCTGGCCCTGGTGCCGGATGCCAAGCTGCTTGCGGACCGTGCTGGCGCCCCCGTCGCATCCGACGAGGTACTCGGCGCGAATCGTCTCTTCCTGCCCCTTCGACGTGATGGCGCGCGCGGACACCGAGCTGGCATCCTGCGTGAACGAGACGAGCTCGCAGCCGAAGCGCACCGTCACCGAGGGCTGCGCTTCCACGATCGCTCGCAGGAGCGGCTCGAGCGTGTACTGCGAGATCAGCTGGTAGGGCTCGAGCGGGCGTCCGTCGTTGTGCGCGGCGATTTCGGCCTTGGCATCCGCGACCGACGGGTAGGGCAGCCGCACGAGCGGCGGCCCGGACATCGATGTCGCAAGGAAGACGTCCATCGGCGCGCTGCGCGGCAGGCCGGCGTCGCGGACCTTCTCGGCGATGCCGAGCCGGCGGTAGATCTCCATGGTGCGCGCATTGCAGCGTTCCATCTTCGGAAGCTGGATCGAGGTCTCGTTGCGCTCGATCAGGGCGCACCGCACGCCCCGCTGGCCCAGGTCGAGCGCCAGCGTCAGCCCGACGGGACCCGCTCCGACGATGAGTACCTGCGTCTCGATCAATGACGTATCCCGCCCCTCGCGTCCGGCCGCAAGCGTCGCAAGACCGTCGCCCGGTGTCAATCCGAAGCGGGTCGCGCCAGGAATCGCCGTGACCCTATAATAGGCCTGCCGCTAGAACAAACTTTTTCCGAGGAGGCCCCAGATGACGAGCAGCCGGAATCGTTCATGCCACCCTTGGCGCCTGGTGTGCGCGCTCGCGGGGCTCGCCGCGGCGTGCTGCGGCGGAAGCGCCGCCGCGCAGGACGCCGCCTATCCGACCCGCACCGTTCAGTTCGTGGTGGCCTACTCGCCGGGCACCGGTGCCGATATTCTCGCCCGCCTGTTCGGGCCCCGGCTCGCCGAGCGCTGGAAGGCTTCCGTCGTTACCGAAAACCGGGTGGGCGCGACCGGCGCCATCGCTTCCGCGCACGTGGCGAAATCGGCGCCGGACGGGCACACGCTACTCTTCATTGCAACCTCCTTTGGCATGGTCCCGGCCGTGCGCAGCCATCTTGAGTTCGACGCGGAGAAGAGCTTCGCGCCGGTGATGCTGTTCGCCACGAGCGGACTCGGCGTTGTGGTTCACCCCCAGCTGCCGGTGAAGACCTTGCGGGAGTTCATCAACCTCGCCAAGCGCCGACCGGGGGAGCTCCATTACTCCTCGCCCGGCAACGGCGGGCCGCAGCATCTCTCGATGGAGTTGCTCAAGCTCGAGACCGGAATCAACATCGTGCACGTGCCGTACAAGGGGTTCGCCGGGGCCATTTCGGACGCCGTGGCCGGGCACGTTCAGGCGATGGTTTCGGCGTTGCAGAGCGCGCACCCGTTCGTCACGAGCGGCAGGCTGCGCATGCTGGCGATCATGAGCGCGGAACGGTCGGCTGCGTTTCCTGGAGTTCCCACGATGAAGGAGCTGGGATTGCCCAGGATGGAGATCTACACGTGGTACGGCGCCTTCGCGCCCGCCGGTACCCCGGCGGCCATCGTGAACCGCATCAACGCGGACATGAACGACCTCCTCCGGCTGCCCGAGATTCGCGCGTCCATGGCCAAGCTGGGCATGGACCCGGCCGGCGGCCCGCCTTCGCGGCTCGGTGACCTGGTCAAAGCCGAGCTGCCGCGCTGGGCCCGGGTGGTCAAGGCGGCCAAGATCAAGGCGGATTAGAAACGACGCACATGTTGATGGCGAGAAAGCCGGCGAGGCGCCGTCCGTCGTCGAGCGCCAGCCGTCCTGCGGGCAGGGCCGAGCGCGGCTACGCCGATCTGCACGAGCACCTCGCCGCCCTGAAAAAGGCTGGGCTGCTGCTCACCATCGACCGGCAGATCGACAAGGACGCGGTGCTGCACCCGCTCGTGCGCTGGCAGTATGTCGGCGGGGTCCAAGAGCACGAGCGCAAGGCGTTTCTGTTCACCCGGGTGGTCGACGGCCGGGGCCGCCGCTACAAGTTCCCGGTCGTGGTCGGCGCCTACGCCGGCAACCGCGCCATCTATTGCATCGGCATGCGCGCGAAGCCCGAGGAGGTCCAGCCCAGGTGGGATCACGCCATCGCCCATCCGGTCGCGCCGCGCATCGTCGAGAAAGCGCCGTGCCAGGAGGTCGTGATCCAGGGCGCGGCTCTGAAGGGCGAGGGCAGGGGGCTCGATGCGCTGCCGATCCCGGTCTCAACCCCGGGTTTCGACAGCGCGCCGACGCTGACCGCGACCAACGTCATCACGAAGGACCCGGAGACCGGTGTCCAGAACCACGGCACCTATCGCGCAGGGCTGAAGGCGCCCGACCGCTGCGTCATCCGCATGTCCACGCGCGTGGGCGGCGCCGGCGGCTACCAGCATTACCTCAAGCACCAGAAGCGCAAGGCGAAGACTATGCCGTGCGCGATCGTGCTCGGCGCGCCGCCCTGCGTCGCGTTCGTCGCGCCGATGAAGCTTCCGATCGGCCTCGACGAGATCGGCGTCGCGGGCGCCGTCGCGGGACAGCCGATCAACGTCGTGCGGGCGAAGACGGTGGACCTGCTCGTGCCGGCCGAAGCCGAGATCGTGATCGAGGGGCTGATCGACACCGGGTACCTGGAGCCGGAGGGGCCGTTCGGCGAATCGCACGGCCACATCGCGCCCGAGGAATACAACATGCCGATGCGGGTGACCGCGATCACGCATCGCAGGAACGCGGTCGTCGCTTCGTATCTGAGCCAGGTGACGCCGAGCGAGTCGAGCGCCATCAAGCGTGTCTCCTCGAGCCGATGTTTCTCACCCACCTGCGCACGACGCTCGGCATCCGCGGCGTCAAGCGCGTGACGCTGCACGAGCGCATGACGGCGCTGCGGCGCATCGCGATCCTCACCATCGAGAAAGGCACGCCGCGCACCGAGGTCTG
>DATBMB010000131.1:0-15801 GCA_036555035.1 Burkholderiales bacterium
GTGTAATCTAGCCAGTTATCACCTATCACTGATCACCCATTACGCTTCTATGACATTCGACATGTCGCTCGTCCAGCGCGGCGCGCGGCTGCGCAGGAGCCCGTTCTTCGAAGCCACGCAGCGCCACGGCGCGAAGGGCTACACCGTCTACAACCACATGCTGTTCCCGACGTGCTTCGCCGACTTCGAGGAGGAGTACTGGCATCTGCTCAACCACGTCACGCTCTGGGACGTCTCAGTCGAGCGGCAGGTGGAAATCACCGGGCCCGACGCCTTCGCCTTCACCAACATGCTCACACCCCGCGACCTCTCGAAATGCTCCGTCGGCCAGGGCAAGTACGTGGTTATCACCGCGGAGGACGGCGGCATCATCAACGACCCGGTGCTGCTGCGGCTCGGCGAAAACCACTTCTGGCTCGCGCTCGCCGACAGCGACGTCCTGCTGTGGGCGCGGGGGGTCGCGCTCAAATCGGGGCTGCGCGTCACCCTCACCGAGCCCGACGTCTCGCCGCTGCAGATCCAGGGCCCGAAAGCGAAGGATGTCGTGCAGGCGCTCTTCGGCGATGCTGCGACGAAGCTGCGCTATTACTGGTTTCTCGAGACGAAGCTCGACGGCATCCCGGTGGTCGTCACGCGCACCGGCTGGACCGGAGAGGTGGGCTACGAGGTGTATCTCCGCGACGGCGTGCGCGGCGATGAGCTGTGGGAGCGCATCATGACGGCCGGCAAGCCTCACAACATCCGCCCCACCGGGCCCTCCGACATCCGCCGCGTCGAGGCCGGCATCCTCAACTGGGGCGCCGATATGACGGCTGCAAACAGCGTATATGAGGTCGGCCTCGACTACCTCGTGGACGGGGGCAAGAGCACGGACTACATCGGGCGCGACGCGCTGAAGCGCATCAAGGCGGAGGGCGTCAAGCAGAAGCTCACAGGCATCGAGATCGAGGGCGTGCGCATCGAGATGAACGCAATCCGGTGGGCGGTCGCGGCAAACGGGAGCCGCACCGGCCGGGTGACTTCGGCCCTCTACTCGCCGCGGCTGAAGCGAAACATCGGCTACGCGATGATGCCGATCGCCTATTCGGCCCTGGGTACTGCGCTGACGGTCACGATCCCCGGGATCGGGACGCGCAAGGCCAAGGTCGTGCCGCGCCCCTTCGTGGACCCGAAGAAGGACATCCCCAAGGGATAAGGAGGAAAAGGTGTCAGGAACCTTTTTGTTTCGCAGGAAACCTGGAAAAAAGGTTCCTGACACCTTTTCCCGCGCTGCATTGATCGCGGGGATTGCCGCCGCCGTCGCGCTCGCCGATTCCGCGTTCGCGCAAGGCACCGCGGCCGGCGCACCCCACGCCTTTCCGCTGCGGCCGGTGCGCATCGTCGTGCCCGCTTCGGCCGGCGGCACGCTCGACATCATCGCGCGCACGATCTCGCAGCGCATGAGCGAAGGCCTCGGGCAGCCGGTGATCGTGGAAAACCGCGCCGCGGCGTCCACCACGGTCGGGGAGGAGTACGTCGCCCGCGCCACACCCGACGGCCACACGATGTTCATGGCCGGCACCTCGCGCGCGACGAACCCGCACCTCTACGCCAGGCTGTCCTACGATCCGCTGCGCGACCTCACCTCCGTGTCGCTGGTCGCGACCAGCGGCAACGCGCTCGTCGTGGGGCCGGCGACCCCCGCGAAAACGGTGCGGGAGCTGATCGACCTCGCGCGCGCCCGGCCCGGCGAGTTGCTCTACGGATCGGCCGCGCACGGATCGAGCAGCCACCTCGCCGGGGAGCTCTTTGGCCAGATCGCTGGAGTGAAGCTCACGCGGGTGCCTTACAAGGGCGCCGCGCCCGCCCTCGTGGATCTCATCGGCGGGCAGATCCACATGACCTTCGACAACATCCCGGTCGTGATTCCGCACGTGCGGGCCGGCAGGCTGCGCGCGCTCGGCGTCACGTCGTCCGCGCGCTCGCCGCTCCTTCGCGACGTCCCTACAATCGAGGAAGCCGGGCTTCCCGGCTACGAGGTGACGGCACGCTTCGGTCTCACGATCCCGGCGAAGACACCGAAGCCTCTCATCGCGCGTTTGAACGCCGAGGTCTTGCGTGCGCTCGAGCCGGCCCCGGTGAAGGAGCGCTTCGTGAACCTGGGCGTGGACGCGGTCGGCAGCTCGCCGGAGGAGTATCAGCGCATCACGATCCGCGAGTCCGAGCGGCTCGGCAAGCTCATCCGGGCGGCGGGCATCAAGCCGCAGTAGGCGCAGAAAAGGTGTCAGGAACCTTTTTCGAAAGCGCCTCGCAGGTGCATGGCAAAAAAGGTTCCTGACACCTTTTCTTAGTGGTCGAAGTGAAAGAGGATGGTCGAGCGCCCGCCCCTGTGCGTTGACGAAACGCGGTCGGCATAGCGCCGCAGCATGAAGCCGGCGAGCCGCCGCTGCCCCTCGTCGGATTCCATGATTTCCTCGTTGGTCGGCCGCTTCTCGGGCAGTTCGAGCGGCGGGCCTACGTAGGAGACTCGAACGTCGAGGTTGAATTCGTCGAAGCTCGCCTCGATCGTCAGCGCTCCCTCGGGGTGACATCCCTCCACTATGGCTTCGATCGACTGCGCAAGGTTGAAGCTCGCGCGGTCGATCACGTCGCGCCGCGCTCCCCACGCCGCGCCCTGCGCTTCTATGAACCCCTCGATCGCCACCGCATCAATGCTGCCGGGTTCGACGACGAGCGATCGAGTCGTCCGCACTCCGAAGCGGAACAGCATGTTCAGCAGCAGCGCGGAAAGAATGCCGAGGACGAGGGAACTGCCAACGAAGGGCTGCGCCCATTCCGGAAAATTGCGAAAGGCGTGCGGGTAGAAATCAATCGCGAGCGCTGCAATGAACGACAGCCCGATCACGAAGGTCTTGCGCGCGTCGAGCAGGCGCGAGGTCATGATCTCGAATCCGTTCACGATGATGAACGATGCCGCGAACAGCAGCGCCGCGCCGGCGACGCTGGGCGGCATGAGATAGAGAGCGATGCCAAGCTTGGGGAAGAAAGCCAGCACTACCAGCGTTCCCGCCACGGAGTAGGCGACACGCCGGCTGAGGACGCCGGTCGCGCTCGCAAGTCCTACGTTCATCGTGGCGGAGTTCACCCCGCTGGCGCCGACAACCCCCGCGGTCACCGTCGCCAGGCCGTCCGCAACGACGCCGCCGCTGATCGACCGCATGTCGGCGCGCTTCCAGTCCGCATCGTTCAGCTTCTGGCAGGTGGTCACGTTTCCGGCAGTCTTGAGCGTTGCCGCCACGGCAGCCACGGCGAACGGAAGGACGAGCTCCGGGCTGAACGACCATCCCGGGTGCCGCAGGCTCGGAATCGCCAGAAAGGGCTCTGCGCCAAGTGTCATCGCATCGACCCCTGTGAATCCGCCCAGGATCGCCGTCGCGAGGTAACCCGCAATCATGCCCACGAGCACGCAAAAGAGGCGCAGTACCCCCTTTGACCACACGTTCAGGGCGATCATCGTCCCGAGCGTCACGAAAGCAACCAGGGCGTGGGTGGGGCCGAGCGGCGCTGCGGTCCCTGGCTCCAGGAGTGTTCGGAGGCCAACCGCCGCGGTCGTCATTCCAATCAGGACAATGACAAGTCCCGCGATCTCGGGCGGGAACCAGGGGCGCAAGAAGCGAAGCCCGCGTGCAAGTGCGATCTCCATCAGGCCCGCAGCGATCGTCATGCCGAATACGAGCGCAAGGCCGCCCTCGCGCGCAGCCAGCAGCGAGGGAAGCAGGTATGCGGCGGTCGGTACCGGCTGGCAAAGGAATCCGGACCCGATAGGGCCGCGCGGGAAAGCCTGCAGGATCGCACCCAGCGCCAGCACGATCATGATGAGGCTCACGATCTGCACGACCGTCTCGGGCGAGCTTCCCGCCTCGCGCGCGATCAGCACCGGGTAAACCAGGTTGATGGACATCAACCCGACGTGCTGGATTCCGGAAAATGCAGTGACGCCGGGCGGAGGCCGGTCCTCGACCCCGTAGACGATGTTTGGCGGCTTGCGCACGGCCGGCGTGGGGCTATCCGGCGCTCGTGATCGCCTCGTCCCGGGAGGCAGAGATGGCGAAGAGATCAAGGAAGCCTCCGAGCTCGAAGAGCTGGCGGACCTTGCCCGATACGCCGCAGAGCACCAGCTTCGCCGCGTTCTGGTCGGCACGCTTCGCCGCCTGCAGGAGCACTCTGAATCCGGCGCTGCTGATGTACTCGAGCTGGCTGAAGTCCACCACGATACGGGCCTTGGCGGCGCCCAGCATTGCGCTCAACCGCTCCCCCAGCGTCGGCGAGGTCGTGCTGTCGAGCCGTCCCTTGATCTGCACCACGGTGACGCCCCCGACCTGCTCTTCCCTCAGATCCATCAACATGCCTCCTCAGGCGGCAAGCCTCTTTCTCAGGACGAGGCGGTTGCGATCGCCGACGCGATTGTAGCTGACCTCGCTCATCAGGTTTTTCACGAAGTGCATGCCGAGGCCCCCGATCCTGCGCTCCCGCAGCGGCGCGCGGGTGTCCGGGACCGGACCCTCCAGCGGGTTGAATGGGGCTCCATCGTCCTCGACCGTCGCTTCAAGCAGGTTGTCGTGCACGCTCAGGCGGACCCGGATCTCGTGCTCCGCCTCGTCAGCGTAGCCGTAGGACACGATATTCGTCAGGACCTCGTCGAGCGCGACCTGCATGTCCTTCACGACGTCCGCGGCGAGGTGGTGCTCGGCCGCGAGCCGGTCGACGGTCCTGACCACGCGCGCAAACTCCTCGCGGCGGTTGCGGATCGTCGTCTCGGCAGCCTGGCTCACTTTACGAAGCGCAGCCCCATCGCGGCAATGTCGTCGGCCTGGACCGCGTTCGCGGCAAACGCCCGGACACGCTCCATCACCCCGCTGACCACGTCACTTGCGGACGCCGCGGCGAGCGGCTTCAGCGCCTGCTCGAGGCGCTCCTCGGAAAACAGCTCGTTCGCCGCGTTCAGGGCCTCGGTAATGCCGTCGGTATAGACGAACAGGCCGTCGCCGGGCGCGAGCTTCAATGATTCCGACTGGTAGGTGAACGTCGGCCGGATGCCGAGCGGCTTGCCGCGCGCGCCGTTCAGCGCGGACACGCCGTCCGAGGCCCTCAGCAGATAGGGAAGATTGTGCCCGGCGTTGGAGAACGACAGCGTCGAGGTCGCCGGGTCGAGAATTCCGAGGAAGACCGTGACGAACATGCCCTGCTCGTTCTCGAGGCTCAAGCCCTCGTTCACCTTCTCGATGATCTGGTGGGGCTCCATGCGGACGCCGCCGGGCAGCCGGTAGAGCGTCGAGACGAGCCGGATCATCGTCTTCGTCCGCGCCATGAAGAGGGCCGCCGGCGCACCCTTGTCGGACACGTCCGCCACGACGAAGTACATTCTTCCGTCCTCGCCCCAGAAGAAATCGTAGAGATCGCCGCCGACCCTGCGCGCTGGCTCGAGCGTGGCATAGACCTCCACCGGGCGCTCCGGTGTCGGGTCGAGAAACTCGGTCGGCACCATGCTCAACTGGATCTGGCGCGCGGCCTGGAGCTCGCGCTCGATCTGGTCGAGGTAGGAGACGATCTCGTCGCGCATGCGCTTCTTCTCGAGGCTCGCGCCCACGCGCGCGCGCAGCAGCGTCGGGTTGAAGGGCTTCGACAGGTAATCCTCGGCGCCGAGCTCGATGCAGCGGATGACGCTGTCGATCTCGTCCAGGGCCGAGATCATGATGACCGGGACATGGCGCAGCCGGCTGTCGGCATGCATGCGCTGCAGGACCTCGTAGCCGTTCAGGCCCGGCATCATGACGTCGAGCAGGACGAGATCGAAGCGCTGCTTGCCGAGCAACTCGAGCGCCTGCTCACCGTCGGCAGCGGTCGTGAAGTTGGAGTAGCCCTCGCGCTGCAGCCGCCGGGTCAGCGTGTAGCGGTTGTCTTCATTGTCATCGACGATGAGCAGCGCGCCCGGGTTCACGCTCATGGCGCCTCTTTCTTCGGCAGCAGCGCCCGCACCTTCGCCAGCAGCCGCGGCATCTCCACCGGCTTGGTGTCGAAATCATCGCAGCCCGCCTCGAGCGCCTTCTCGCGGTCCCCCATCATGGCGTGCGCGGTGAGCGCGATCACCGGGATATGCCGGGTGTCGGGCTGCGCCTTGATGCGCTTCGTGGCCTCCCAGCCGTCGATGCCCGGGAGTCTCAGGTCCATCAAGATGAGATCCGGCTTCTCGGCCGCGGCCATGGCGACGCCCTGCTCGCCGTCGGTCGCGACCAGCACGGTGTAGCCGACGCGCGCGAAGCGGTTCTTCACGACGTAGATGTTGTCCTCGTTGTCCTCGACGTAAAGAATACGTGCCATTGCTGAATCAGCTCGCCTTGTTGGTCGAAGCCGCTGCGATCTTCGCGAGCAGCCGCGTGAAGTCGACCGGCTTGGTGTCGAAATCGTCGCAGCCCGCGCCGAGGGCCTTCTCCAGCTCGCCACGCATCGCGTGCGCGGACAGGGCAATGATCGGTATCCCCTTCGTTTCCGGCGCGGCCTTGAGCCGGCGCGTGGCCTCCCAGCCATCGAGGTGCGGCAGGCTGAGGTCCATCAGGACGAGATCGGGCTTCTCGGCCTGCGCCATCGTTACCCCCCGCTCGCCGTCACGCGCCACCAGGATCGTGTGCCCGGCGCGCTCCAGCCGGTGCTTCACGGAGTAGATGCTGTCGTCGTCGTCCTCGACGTAGAGAATCCTCACGGTTTTGGCCCTCCACCGACGAGCGAATTGATCTTCTCGACGAGGCCCCCGAAGTCGATGGGCTTCAGCCGGAAGTCATCGCAGCCGGCGGCCATCGCCTCCTCGCGGCTCTGCTTCGACGTCTCCCCGGTCAGGACGATGACCGGGATGTGCTTCGTCTCCGGCTGGCTCTTCAGGCGGCGCGTCGCCTCCCAGCCGTTCAACCCCGGCAGGTTGAGATCCATGACGATGAGATCGGGCTGCAGCGTCTTCGCCCATTCGACGCCCTCGGCGCCGTTGCTCGAAACTTTCACGTCGAATCCGGCGCGGCTCAGCCGCCGGTGCAGCATGTAGAGGTTGTCGTCGCTGTCCTCGACACAGAGAATTCTGCTCATCTCACCTTCTCCTCTTCATCACGTTCCTGCCGCCGCTTTCCGCGCGTGGTCGCGCTTCAGGCACCGCGTCAGCGCGATGCCGACTTCCCGCAACATCGCGTCCCGTGTCGGCGCGTCCTTCTCCAGGACGCCCTCGACTTCGCCGTTGAGGCGGCGGTGGTCCTCCTCCGTCAGATCCTTGGCCGTCACCACGACAACCGGGATTTCGCGCCACTCGGCGCGGTGGCGCAGCTCCTCGAGAAATTCAAATCCGTCCATTTCCGGCATCATGAGATCGAGGACGATGGCGTCGGGGACCGCGTCCGTCAGGCGGGCAAGGCCCGCCCGCCCGTTCTCGGCTTCGCTCACCTTCCATCCGTCCTTCTCGAGGGCCTGCGCGATCCCGCGGCGCACGAAGTCGTCGTCGTCAACCACCAGCACGGACCGGCCTCCGGGCCGCACGATCCCGCGCAGCACCGCAGCGAGCCGCTCGCGGTCCACGGGCTTCACCATGTAGTCGGCCGCGCCGAGGGAATAGCCCCGGTTTCTCTCATCCATGATCGTCATGAGGATGACCGGGATGTCCGCCAGCGCCGGATCGCCCTTGATCGCGGCAAGCACGGTCCAGCCGTCGATGTCGGGCATGATCACGTCAAGCGTGACGGCCGACGGATGCAGCTCGCGCGTGAGCCGCAGCCCTTCCTTGCCGCCGTCCGCCGTGACCACCGAAAAGCCCTCCCGCGTGAGATAGCGCTCGGCCATGTCGCGCACGGTGACGTCGTCATCCACGACGAGCACGTCCGGCGAAGCCGCGGACGCCGCCGCCTGCACTGCCGGTGCGGGCCGCTCGATTGGAATAGGCTGCGGTGCGACGACTTCCGCGGGCAGACGAATAGTGAAGGTCGACCCGCGTCCGACCGCGCTCTCGACCGTGATGTCGCCCCCCATCATCTGGCAGAAGCGCCGGCTGATGGCGAGCCCGAGGCCGGTGCCCCCGTAGCGGCGCGTGGTCGAGGCATCGGCCTGCACGAACTCCTGGAACAGGCGGCTCATCTGCTCCGGCGTCATGCCGATTCCGGTGTCCGCCACCGCCACGGTGATCCACTCTCCGCCCGCCCCTGCCGCGCGGTGGACGTCGATCGCGACTTTCCCGCGCTCCGTGAACTTGTTTGCGTTGCTCACGAGGTTGAGCAGCGCCTGCCGCACGCGCGTCTGGTCGGCGCGGATGGACCCGACGCCGGGGGGACAGCTCACCGTCAGCGCATTGCCGTTCTTCACCGCCAGGGGCTCGATGGTCTTGCGCACGTCCTCGATCAGCGGTGGCAAGGAGAAGGATTCGAGGTGCAGGTCCATCTTGCCCGCCTCGATCTTCGAGAGATCGAGGATGTCGTTGATGAGAGCGAGCAGGTGGCGCGCGGCACGCAGCACGCGATCGAGCGGCTCGAGCTCGTCCTCGCGCTTGAAGTCGCGCGCATCCTCCTGCAGCATTTCGGTCACGCCGATGATCGCGTTCAGCGGCGTGCGCAGCTCGTGGCTCATGTTGGCGAGGAACTGCGATTTGTGCTGGCTCGCGAGCTCGAGCTGCTCGCCCTTCTCCTGGATCTCGCGGAACAGCCGCGCATTCTGGATGGCGAGCACCGACTGGGCCGCAAGGGTCTGAAGCAGTTCCACCACCGGCTGCGGGAACTCGCCGGCCTCGCTCCGCCGGATGACGAGCGCGCCGATCACCCGGTCCTCGCGCAGCAGGGGCACCGCCAGTACCGAGCGAATGCCCTCGCGCAGCAGAAGATCGCGCAGGCGGTATCCCGCCCCGTCCTCCACATTCGGCAGCTGCACGGGCGCGCGCGTCTCGGCGCACTTCCCGACCGTGGTGTCCCCTATCCGGATCCGCGACTCGCGCAGGGCCGCAATCATGTTTGCGCTGGCACCGACATTGGCACGCGGCTCGAAGATGCCGCTTGCTTCGTCATACTCGTAGATGGTGCCTTCCTTGGCCCCGGACAGCTGCACGGCGTGCGTGACGATGGTGACGAGCACCTGCTGCAGGTCGAGCGAGGAATTGACAGCCTGCACCACGTCCCCGAGCGCGCGCAGCTCGGCCACCGAGCGTGTCAGCTCCTCCGTGCGTTCCGCGACCTTCTGCTCGAGGCCGGCATACGACTCCTGGAGCCTCGCCGCCGTGCGGTTGAACTCGTCGCCGAGCGCCTCGAGCTCGTCCCCGGTGCGAACCTCGATGCGATGGCCGAGCTCCCCGGCGCCGATGCGTGCGGCTCCCGCCTGCAATACGCGGATGGGCGCAACCATGCGGCCCGCCAGGACGATGCTCGCGAGGACCGCGATCAGGAGACCCACCACGAGGATCACGGCTCCGCGCAGCATCGATGCCTGAAGCGGCGCGAACGCTTCGGCGAGCGGCTGCTCCACGAATACCAGCCATCCCAGCGGATCGATGGGAGCATGCGCCGCGAGCACCTGCGTGCCGTCTACGCTCTTCGCGATCATGAGCCGGGCCTCGTCCGTATCGGGCTTCGTGCGCGCGGCCCGCGCCTCCGCGACCTGCGCAAGCTCGGATAGATCGAGCTTCTGGAGCACCAGGCTGACGTCGGGGTGCGCGATGAGGTGGCCGCGCGAGTCGATCACGTAGGCGTGGCCGAGCCGGCCGACCCGCACGTGAGAGACGACATCCCAGATTGCCTTCAGGCTCACCTCAGCCATGGTCACCTCGACGGCGTACTGGCCCGAGGGCACCGCAATCGTCATGTAGGGCTCGGAGTCGTTCTGGAAGTAAACCGGGCTGAAGAAGGTCTTTCCGCCCTTCGCGCCGAGAAATGCCTGCGCCTGCGAGAAGTCCTCCCCGCTGCCGATCGCATCCAGCGCGAAGCGCGACACGCGCAGCTGCTCCTTGCCCCCGATGTCCAGGTGCCGGATGTCCCGCGCGGCCGGCACGCTGCGGAGGAACCTCAGGAAGTCGAGCTCGCGCTGCTCGATGAGGGCGCTCGCCAGCGTCTGCCGGAACGCGCCGGCCTTGGGCCCGGCGGGCGCCACCGCGGGAACATCGGACGCGGCGAACGTCGTCGCCCGCAGCTGCCGCTCGATCTGGCCGATGAAGCCGCCGATGCGCTCCGCCGCCGCCAGGGCTTTCTCGCGCTCGAGGCGCACCAGCGCGCGCTGCGCCTCCTGGTAGGAAAAATACAGCTCGAAGAGGCCGCTCGCGACCAACAGGCCGCCCACCAGAATGACCAGGAAGACGACGTACTTCCGGAACAGCCTTCCGCGTGGGCGCGCGTCGCTCATCGCCGTATCGTGTCTGCGCGCAGCAGAAGCTTCCGCGGCACCGCGAGGCCGAGCGAAGTCGCGGTCTTGAGATTCACCGCGAGGTCGATCCTGTCCGCGCCCTCCACCGGGAGGTCCCCGGCCCGCGCCCCGCGCAGGATCTTGGCGACGAGCCGCGCAGCCTGGGCGCCCTCGGCGTAGTAGTCCGACCCGTACGACACCAGGCCCCCGTGGCCGACATAGAGCGAGGTCGCGAACACGGCCGGGATGCGGGAGGAGATGGACAGCTCGAGCAGAGCGGCCGGAATGTCGAGCGTCCCGACTTCTGGTGGAAGCAATGCGTCGCCCGGACGGATGCTCTTGACCGCGTGCTTGAGCTGCTCCGCGTTATAAACCGGCCGCGACAGGATCTCGACCTTGAGCTGCTTTGCGGCCGCCTCGGCGGTCCAGATCGCGGCGATGGACGAGGGATCATCGCCGTGGTGGATGGCCCAGACGCGGCGGACCTTCGGCGCGAGGAGCGTCAGGAGTTCCAGGCGCTTCGCGGCGAGCTCGGTCGTGAGGCTCGAGACCCCGGTGAGGTTTTCTCCCGGCTTCGCGATCGTCCTGACGATACCCCCGATAACCGGGTCGCCGACGAGCGTGAACACGATCGGGACCGTCCGCGTTGCGTTCTTCGCGGCGCGCGTCGCGGCCTCGTTGCTGGTGAAAATCAGGTCCACTCCCGCCTTGACGAGCGCCTCGGCGGCGGCCGGAGTCGCTTCCGGCTTGCCCTGGGTGAAGCGGATGTCGTATACGACGTCCCGCCCTTCCTCGAAACCGAGCTCGCGCAGCCCGGCCCGCAACCCCTCGACGGCCGGGTGATTCGCGGCCCAGGCCTCGTTCAGGACGCCGATGCGGAACGGCTTGGTAGGCTGCGCTGCCGCCGCCGTTGAAGACAGGATCGCAACTGTGACGAGTGTGCCGAATGCCCTGATCAAGTCGCCGCGCATGGAAAGCATTAGCGCTTGCCCCACGGCGGCGTCGGGAACCGCGGCCGGTCGGCGGCAAGCTCTTCGGGCCACACGATCACTTTCTTCCCGTCCTGCCACTGGAACAGCACCATCTTGTGAGCCGTCTGGAATCCGTCCGAGTCGACCCTGAACGCGCCGTAAGCGGTGTGGGTGTCCAGCTTCAGGATGGCGTCTCGTATGCGATCCCGATCGAGGGAGCCCGCGCGCTTCACCCCCTCCAGCAGAATCTGGCATGCCGCATAGCCCTGGGCGGTGTGGTACGAGAGGCCGGCGTCCGGAAATTCCTTCTGGTGCGCCGCGACGAACTCCGCCGCCCCCGGATACTGGCGGGCGATGGGTATAAGGCCACCGGCGCGCAGCGTCACGAGCTCGGGCAGCCACTGACTCGCGCCGTAGACAAACTCCGCGTCGCCGCCGAGCAACTCGTGGAATTTCGGCAGGTCGCCGCCCACGGTCACCGCGTGCATCTTGGGATTGATGTCTGCCGCTTTTAACTGGCGCGTGATCGCGATGGCATCGTCGAAATAGGTGGCGGCCGCCACCACATCGGGATTTGCCGCTTTGACCTTCTTGATCAACGGCGCAAAGTCCTTGGTCTTCGCCGGATACGCCTCCGCGACAACCACGTTCATGCCGCGCCGCTTCGCCAGTTCGATCGTCCCCTGTGCAATCGCCTTCGGGAAGAGCGTGTCCTCGTAGAGAATGGCGAGCGTCTTCAGGCCGCGCTTCGAGGCGAGATCGATCAGTCCCTCGAGATACACCTCTGCGGGAGACAGCAGCATGAAGATGTACTTCCGTCCCTTCTTGAAGATGGAGGTCGTCGCCGCGCCGGCGCCCACCATCGACATGCGGTGTTTTTCGGTAACGTTCGCCACCGCCTCGGTGAGGGGCGAAGAGTAGGGTGAGAAGACGAGATCAACCTTCTCTTGGCCGAGCAGTTTTTCGTAGACCGCTACGGCGTCCGCCGCCTGCGAGCGGTCATCCTCGAAAGCCAGCTGGAGCTTTCGTCCCAGCACGCCGCCGCGATCGTTCGCTTCCTTGATGCAAAGCTGGAAGCCGCGCAGCTGGTTCTGGCCCAGGTTGGCAAACGAGCCCGTCTGCGACACGGAGGCGCCGATCCGGATCGGCGCCTGGGCGTGAGCGGACGCCGCAATCGCTGCGGCAAGCACGATGCCTGCCAGTACCGGCATCGACTTCTTAAATCCAGTGTGGAAACGATTCACGCAATCCTCCTCGTTGATAACGCCGGGCGCTTGGTTAACGCCCCATCGGGGGAAAAATTCCGGGGCCGCACGAAGTGAATGGAATCAACGAAGCAGACGGTACAAGCAGGCAACGGGCAGCCGAGGCGCCAACGCGATTCCACATGGACAACTCCCCCGGAGCAGACAGGGTCCGCTCCCGCAACGTCACGCCCGTGAAACTAAGACCAGCCGCTTTTCTTCTGATTATCCGCGGATAGTAGCCAATGGGGGGTGTCCCGTAAAGGCGAATCGCGAATGCGCCTCTCGCCACCTGAAATGGCCCTGATTGCCCTGCGAATCCTCACGGTCCCCCGAGGGAGAGGGGCCCACAATCAGCGCTTCACCCGCGGCACGCGGAGCCTGGTCTCCTGCGCGAGAAAGTCGAAATCGCAGCCGCGGTCGGCCTGGGTGACCGATTCGAGGAAGAGCTTGCGGTAGCCACGGCGGTCTTCGGGCCTTGACGCCGGGGCGCGCCAGGCCTTGCGTCGTTTCGCAAGCTCGGCCGGACTTACCTTCAGCTCGAGCTTGCGCGCCGGAACATCGAGCCGGATGCGGTCGCCATTCTTGACCAGCGCGAGGGGGCCACCTGCAGCGGATTCCGGCGTCACGTGCAGCACGATCGAACCGAAGGCCGTGCCGCTCATGCGCGCGTCCGAGATCCGCACCATGTCCTTCACGCCCTTCTGCGCGAGCTTCTTCGGGATCGGGATGTAGCCCGCTTCCGGCATGCCCGGCGCGCCCTTTGGTCCCGCGCTCTTCAGCACCAGCACATCGCCCGCCTCGACGTCGAGTTTCGGGTCATCGATGCGGTTTGCAAGATCCTCCAGCGATTCAAACACCACTGCCCTACCCTCGTGGCGCATCAACTTGGGGTCCATCGCCGATTGCTTGATGATCGCGCCGCCCGGGGCAAGGTTGCCCCTCAGCAGCGCGATGCCGCCCTCCTTGAATATCGGATTCTTGCGCGGGCGCACCACTTTCTGCGCGAAGGGCGGCGGCGCAGCGGCGATGTTTTGACCCAATGACTTTCCCGTTACGGTCAACGCGTCGAGATTGAGGAGCGGCGTGAGCTCCCTCAGGATCGCAGCCGCCCCGCCCGCTTTGTAGAGGTCTTCCATATAGTGCTGGCCGGTCGGCTTGAGATCCACCAGCACGGGGGTCTTGCGGCCCATGCGGTCGAACGCGGCGAGGTCCACGGCGATTCCGAGCCGCCCGGCGACCGCGGCGAGGTGCACGATCGCGTTGGTCGAGCCGCCGATTGCGAGCAGCATCGTCAGCGCATTTTCAAGCGCGGCCGGCGTCATGATCTTGTCGGGCGTGAGCCGCTCCTTGGCCAGTCCCACCGCTCGCGCGCCGGTCGCCTCGGCGTTCCTCATACGCTCGGCCATCACCGCCGGGATGCATGCGCTCTCGGGCAGCATCATTCCGAGGGCCTCGGAGCAGAGCGCCATGGTGGAGGCCGTGCCCATTACCATGCAGGTACCGGCGGACGGGCAGAGCTGCGCGCCGACGGCGTTGATCTCCTGCTCGTCCACTTCGCCCGCGCGGAATTTTCCCCAGTAGCGGCGGCAGTCGGTGCAGGCGCCGAGCCGCTCGCCCTTGTGGTCTCCGGTGATCATCGGTCCGGTCACCATGAGGATCGCCGGCACGTTGGCGCTCGCCGCGCCCATGAGGAGCGCGGGTACCGTCTTGTCGCAGCCGCCGATCAGCACCACCGCATCGAGCGGCTGCGCGCGGATCATCTCCTCGGCGTCCATCGCCATCAGGTTGCGCAGGTACATGCTGGTCGGGTACGCGAAGGACTCGTGCAGGGTGATCGTCGGGAACTCGACCGGCAGCCCCCCGGCGAGCATGACGCCGCGCTTCACCGCCTCGATCAGCTCGGGCACCGTGCGGTGACAGGCGTTGAAGCCGCTGAAGGTGTTGGTGATGCCGATGATGGGCCGCTCGAGCGCGTCGTCGGAATAGCCCATCGCCTTGATGAAGGCCTTGCGCAGGAAGAGCGAGAACGCCTCGTCGCCGTAGGCCGTGAGGCCTTTGCGCATGCCCGTCTTCGATTTCATCTTCGGCATCGCGGCATTCTACATGGGTGTTTCAGTCGTACATGGGGCGGCGCTCCTCGAGCTCGACCCAGCCCTTGATGGCGCGGTATAGAAGCCAGATCGCAGCCGCCATCAGGACAAAGAGGCCGACCACGATGACGATGAGCGCGAGCCCGACCCCGAACCACAGCAGGGTCCACCAGAAGGTCCGTATCTGCCAGCGGAAGTGCGACTCGAGCCACGTGCCTTCGACGTCGCGGCGCTTCACGTAGTTGATGATGACGCCCGCGATCAGCGTGACGCCGATGAAGACGCTGGCGATCTGGAGCACGTAGACGGCCATCGCGAGCTGTCTCAGAGATTTCTCGCGGGCATCGCCCCCTGAAACGGCCGCCGGCGCAGCACGCGGCGCCGACTCTCGTCCCTGCTCGCGCCGGATGAAAGTCCACGCCGCGATCCCGATTCCCGTCCCCGAGCCGACGAAGAGCGCTGCGATGGCACCGAATACCGTCCACAGCACGGCACCGACGTGATCCGGCCCCACCGAGAACACGCGTGGCTGAAAGCCTCCACGCACCTCGATCTCGTAGCGTCCCGGCTGCGCGATGTCGAACTGCATGATCGCGACGCGCTCGGTGCTCGAGCCCTTGTAGGTCCCGCCGGAGGTGGCCCGCAGTGCGATCGGGCCGCTGCTGCCGGTCACGGTTACCTGAACGCCGTCGGGAAGCGCCCTGTCCGATTTGTACGTCCGCCCCTCGAAGACGGTAACGTGGTCGCTCCACACCACGTGGTTCCCGGCCTTGAGCGTCAGCGCCTGGCGTCCCGGCCCGAGGAACTGGACGCTGCTCTCCCAGGTGAGCACGAGCCACGCGACCATGCCGGCGGCGGCGAGGACCCCGCCCGCCGCGACCGCGCCCGCCAGAATGTACCAGCCGCTCCCGGGAACCCGGGTCGTCTCGCTCATCGATCGCTGGATTCCCGCGTCGCCTGTCAGCGGGCGCCGCTTCTTTTCAGCAACTCGATGACCTGGGCGTTCTCGCCCCGGCCCGCGTAAGCGAGCACCGAGCCGCCCCGGGCGTGCCGGTTGGGATCCGCGCCGGCCTTGAGCAGGATCTGCGTCATCGCGGCATCTCCGTTCCA
>DATBMB010000159.1:0-7999 GCA_036555035.1 Burkholderiales bacterium
GAGAACTGGTCGGTCTTCAGCCCGCGGCTGCCGGATGATTCAGAGCTCATTGATTCAGGGAGGCTCGAGCCTCCCTTCTCCTGTACCTCATCCCATGCCCTTCTCCCAAGGGGAGAAGGGCGGGGATGAGGGGATCGGGGCCCCTGTCCCGCCCCTCGGCGCGCTACTTCGTGACCTCGACCTTGCCGACGATTTTCACCAGCGCAGCGAGACGCTTCGCGTCGGCTTCCCAGTACTTCTGGAAATCCGGCGCATCCTTATAGTCCACCAGCGAGTCCACCTTGGCCATGGCGTTCTTGAAGTCGGGGTCCTGCACCGCGCGCCGCGCCGCGTCGCGCAGCACCTTCATCACGGAATCGGGCGTCCCGCGCGGGGCGAGCAAGCCCGCCCAGATGTAGTACTCCACGTCCTTGTAGCCGAGCTCCCTGAAGGTCGGAATGTTCGGATACGACGCATGGCGCCCCGCGCCCCAGCTCGCAATCGGCCGCATCTTCCCCGCCTTGACGTGGCCGCTGATCGCCGC
Source organism: Burkholderiales bacterium (assembly GCA_036555035.1). GTDB lineage: Bacteria > Pseudomonadota > Gammaproteobacteria > Burkholderiales > SG8-41 > SG8-41. Next base: position 524 of record DATBMB010000159.1, read on the forward strand.
GGGTCCACCGGCCGTCAGTGCGGCGTGTCCACCGAGAACCGCCGCGATCGCAGGCCCGCCCCCGGGCGTCGGCAGGTGCCGCATCCTGATCTTTGCCGCGTGTATGAACATCTCCATCGGCATGTGCAGCGCCCCGTAGATGCCGGACGAAGAGAAGATCAGCTCATTGGGCTTGGAGCGGGCGAGCGCCACCAGCTCCTTGACGCTCTTGACCGGGAGCGACGGGTGCGTGACCAGGATCGTCGGGTCGGCGGTGATCAGCGCGATCGGGACGAACTGGTCGAGTGAGTACGCCGGCTTGCGGTTGAAGAGCGCGTCGGCCGCGGGTATCACGGAGATGCTGGAAAGCGCCATCAGCACCGTGTAGCCGTCGGGCTTGGCATTGGCGACCACCGCGTTCCCCACCGCCCCCGCGGCACCCGGCCGGTTGGTGACGGTCACCGGCTGCTTCAGGATCTTCTCCATCGCGGCCGCGGTCGGACGCGCCGTGATGTCGGCCACCCCTCCCGGCGGAAACGCGACGATCATCGAGATCACCCGGTTCGGAAATGCCTCCTGCGCCAGGGCGGGCGCAGCGGCTGCGGCACACAGCAATACGGCGATACAGCGTGTCGTTCTCATGGTTATTTCCTCCTGTCTCTCCAATTCTAGCCCACCGGGTTCTCCAGCGTGCCGATCGGCTCGATGGTGATTGCCACCGTATCTCCCTTCTTGAGGTACCTCGGGGGGTTGAAGCCGATGCCCACGCCGGCGCAGGTGCCGGTGGCGATCACGTCTCCGGGCTCGAGCCGCATCACGCGCGAGATCGTCTCGATCAGCGCCGGGATATCGAAGATCAACTGGCTCACCAGAGCGTCCTGGCGCAGCTCGCCATTGACCCGCGTCGTGAGATGCATCCTGCCCACGTCCTTCACCTCGTCCGCGGTGAGGATGCACGGTCCCATCGGGCAATAGCCGTCGAGGCTCTTGCCGAGGAACCACTGGCGGTGGCGGTTCTGGAGCGTGCGCGCGGAAACGTCGTTGATGATGGTGTAGCCGTAGTCGTGATCGTAGGCGTCGTTGCGGGAGATGCCGCGCCCGCCCTCGCCGATCACCACCCCCAGCTCACCTTCGTAGTCGGTGGAATCCGTGTAGTCGTTGGCGCTCGGGATGGGCTCCCCCGGGCCGATCACCGAGTTCGGCCACTTCGTGAAGAGGATCGGGACCTCCGGCACCACCTCCTTTCCGGTCGCGTCGACCCCGCTCGCCTGGAACTCCTTCGCGTGGTCGTGATAGTTCTTGCCCACGCACAGGATGTTCTTCGCAGGGCGCGGGATCGGGGCGAGAAGCTTGACGCGATCCGCCGGAATGCGCCCCTCGCCGCTCCTCACCGCGCGCCGGGCGCGGGCGATCCCGTTCCTGCCGAGCGCGATGAATGCCGTCATGTCGCGCGGCAGCCGCGTGCCAGCGGACAGATCAACGATCGTGCTGGACGCCGGGTCGTGCACGCCGACGCGCGGGCCGCCGGCGTCCGAGAACGTGACCAGCCGCATCTACTTGTCGGCGCGCGCGCCGGAGATCTTGACCACCTTCGCCCACTTGGCGATGTCGGCATGCAGGTACTTCTCGTACTCGGGCACCGACATGACGAGGGGCACCGCCCCCTGCTTCGCCCACACCTCCTTGACGTCGGCGCGGGTCACGACCTTCGTGATCCCGGCATTGAGCCGCTCGACGATCGCCCGCGGCGTTCCCGTCGGCGCCATCACGCCGATCCAGATGGTGGTCTCATAGCCTTTCACGCCCGCTTCCGCGATCGTCGGCAGGTCGGGCGCCACCGAGGAGCGCGTCCGTCCCGAGGTCGCAAGCGCCCGCACCTTGCCGGATTTGGCGATCGGCAGCATGGTGGTGATGGCGTCCAGCATCAACTCGGTCTGCCCGCTCATGACGCTGGTGCGCGCGTCCCCGCTGCTCTTGTGGGGAACGTGCAGGATGTCCACGCCCGCGAGCGCCTTGAACAGCTCGCCCGCCATGTGATAGGGCGTGCCGGTCCCGGACGAGGAGTAGTTCATGCCGCCCCGGGTCTTCTTCGCGAGCGCCACCAGCTCCTTCACGGATTTCGCCGGGACCGAGGGATGCACCACCAGCAGCAGGTCGGAATAGTTGATCGGGGCCACCGCGGTGAAGTCCCGCATCAGCACGAACGGCTTCTTCGGGACCAGCGACTCGTTGACCGTGTGGGTGTTCGACATGACGAGCAGCGTGTAGCCGTCCGCCGGAGACTTGGCGACGATCTCCGTGCCGATGATTGAACCGGCCCCCGGACGCGCTTCCACGACCCACGGCTGGCCGAGCGGTCCCTGCATGTGCTGGCCGAGAAAGCGGGCGTAGATATCGGCGGGGCCGCCCGTTCCGAACGGCACGATGACGCGTATCGGTTTTGTCGGATAGGCTTGTGCCAGCAGACCCTGTGCCTGAAGGCCGATCGCTGCTGCGCACGCGATCAGCGTGCAGCGCGTTATTCGCGTCATGGAAGTCTCCCCCGCGGCTGAAAGATCGTGAGTATCCTGTGCGCCACCGGCAAGGTCAACCTTCCCGACGGCCCTGGAAGAGGGAACGTTTGCTGTATGCTTCCGGTCCACCCACGGTCAGATACATCTTCCCCGTCGCTCCCGCGAAGGCGGGAGTCCAGGCGCACTGGATACCCGCCTCCGCGGGTATGACGTATGCACGTGAACGAGAACATGCTCCACCGCTGGCTCGCCAAGGTGGTCGCCGTGCGCCCCGCCGAGGTGCGCGCGCTGCTGTGGTCGTTCGCGTATTTCTTCTGCCTGCTCGCCGGCTACTACGTGCTGCGCCCGCTGCGCGACGAGATGGGCATCGCGGGCGGCGTGCGCAATCTGCCGTGGCTCTTCACCGCGACTTTCTTCGTGATGCTCGCCGTGGTGCCGGTTTTCGGCGCCGTGGTCGCGAAGCTGCCGCGCCGGCGCTTCGTCCCGCTCGTCTACCACTTCTTCGTGCTCAACATCGCGATCTTCTGGGTGCTGCTGGCGCTCGACATCGGCACCGTCCACGTTGCGCGGGTGTTCTTCGTGTGGATCAGCGTCTTCAACCTGTTCGCGGTCTCCGTGTTCTGGTCGTTCATGGCGGACCTCTACGCCTCGGAGCAGGGCAAGCGCCTCTTCGGCTTCATCGCCGCCGGGGGCTCCGCCGGCGCGCTGCTCGGGCCCGCGCTGACCGTCGGGCTCGCGGTGCCGCTCGGCCACGTCAATCTGCTGATCGTCGCCGCGCTGCTGCTGGAAGTCGCCGTGCTCTGCGCGCTGCGCCTCGAGTCGGCGGCAGCGGGCCTGAAAGCGCAGGCGCCCGCCGCCCCGCCCGCCGCGAAACCCGAGTTCGCCGCGATGGGCGGCGGCTGGCTGGCGGGCATCACGCTGCTCGCTCGCTCGCGCTACCTCGCCGGGATCGCGCTCTGGGTCGCGCTGCTCTCGCTTGCCGGCACGTTCCTCTACTTTCAGCAGGCGAGCATCGTCGCCGCCGCATCCGACGACCCCGCGGTGCGCACGCGCATCTTCGCCACGATCGATCTCGCGATCGCGATCCTGACCATCCTCGTGCAGTTCGTCGCGACCGGGCGGCTGATTCAGCGCTTCGGCGCGGGGCCCGCGGCGGCGTTCCTGCCCGCGGTCTTCTGCCTGGGCTTCATCGCGCTCTCGCTCGCGCCGGGGCTATGGGTCGTCATCGCCTTCCAGGCCGCCCAGCGCGCCGCCAACTTCGCGATCTCCAATCCCGCGCGCGAGGTGCTGTTCACGGTCCTCGAGCGCGAGGAAAAGTACAAGGCGAAGAACGTGATCGACCTCGTGGTGTTCCGCGGCGGCGACGCGGTGAGCGGCTGGCTGTTCGCGGCGCTCCGCGGCGCCGGGATGGAACCCGGCACAATATCGCTTGTCACGGTACCGGTGACGGCCGCCTGGCTCGCGCTCGCGCTGGCGCTGGGCCGCACGCACGAGCGGCGCACCCCGAAATCCACCTCCCAAGGACAAGGAGCCTGACGTGAGCGACAAGACCTCTCCCCGCCTCTTCACCCGTCGCGAAGTACTGGCGATGACCGCCGGCCTCGGCGCGGCGTCCGCGCTCGGAATCGCGCCCGCCCGCGCGGCGACGGCGCCCGCACAACCCGTGCTCACCCGGCCGATTCCGCGCACGGGCGAGCGGCTCGCGGTGGTCGGGCTCGGCACTGCAATCGTCTTCGACATCGGCGACGATGCCGCGCCGCGCGCCGAGCGCCGCGCGGTGATCGAGACCCTGCTCGCGGGCGGCGCGCGCCTGATCGACACCGCGCCCTCCTACGGCGCGGCCGAATCCGTGGTCGGCGACCTGCTCGCCGACCTGAAGGCGCGCGACAAGGCCTTCGTGGCGACGAAGGTGCGCGCGGCGGGACGCGACCGCGCAATCGCCGAGATGCAGCAATCGCAGCGCCGGCTGCGCACCGAGAAGATCGACCTCATGCAGATCCACAACGTCGGCTTCGTGGGGCGCGGCGAGATCGCCGAGCAGCTGGCGCTGCTGCGCGAGTGGAAGGCGCGCGGGGTGTTCCGCTACATCGGCGTGACGCACTCGCAGAGCCAGGCGCGGGCGAACGACCGGCTGATCGAGATCCTGCGCACCGAGAAGCTCGACTTCATCCAGGTCAACTACTCGATGGCCGAGCGCAGCGTGGAGGAGCGGCTGCTGCCGGCGGCGGCCGACACCGGCACCGCCGTGCTCGTGAACCTGCCCTTCGCCCGCGCCCGCCTGTTCCGCGCCGTGCGCGGCAGGCCGCTCCCCGAATGGGCGGCCGAGTTCGACGCCGCGACGTGGGGCCAGTTCTTCCTCAAGTACATCCTGGCGAGCGAGGCGGTGAACTGCGTGATTCCCGGGACGGACAAGCCCGAGTACATGGTGGACAACCTCAACGCGGGGCGCGGGCGCCTGCCCGATGCGGCGATGCGGCGCCGGATGACCGGCCACATCGACGCGCTGCGTTAGCGGGCCGCGGTGAGCAGCCGCAGCGCGGGCTCTATCGCGTCATCCGCGATCTTCTTCAGCTCCTCCGCCGTGCGGTTCTGTATCGGGTGCGGCACGAAGAGCACCGCCGGCTCGAAGCCCAGCGCTTTCGACTGCGACTCCACCGCGTCGGTAAAGCCGGTGGTGACGACCGAGATGCCGGGGATGCCCCGGCTGTCGAAGTTCATGAGGTCGTGCAGACTGCACGACGTGCAGGACCCTCAGTCCGAGAGCCCGATCAGGACGAGGTCGACCTCCGATGCGACCTTCTGCAGGTTTTCGGTGGTGGCGACCTTGGCGTTGGTGGGCTTCCCGAACCGCTTGGTCTTCAGCCCACGCTCGTTGAAGCGCTTCTCGACCTGGTCGAGAAACTCGGGGGTGCGCGTCTTGCCGATGTCGAAGAGGCCGATGGTCTTGCCTTCGAGCGATTTCGGCGGCGCGCGCCGTGCCCGCTTCACGGCCGAGGTCTCGGCGGTGGGATCACGCATCCAGTTCATTTCGAACCTCCCGGTTTGGAATCTGCCGATAACATCTTAAACCACAAGGCAGCCTAACGGACATCGATGATGACGGCCCGACCCCCTCGCCTTTCAAGGTCGATGATCAGGGGAGCCTGCGCCGGCTTCTCAAGGTGGTAGGTTTTCGGTGTTTCCACAAAACGCGAGTGGTAAGTGGTGCTGTGGCTCGATACCGTGCGGCCTTCGGTGTCGTAGCACCAGACGACCAGCGCGCCCACCTTGTCGATCTGCACCTTGTAGGGCCCGGTGCACTCACCGGCCTTCGAGGGTGTCGCGTGCCGGATGCTGTGCCGCGCGCCGTCCGCACCGCCTAGCTGCCTCGTGCCCGCCTCCAGGTCAAACGCGATGCGCGTTGCCGCGTCGGTCCAGTCACCACACCCCGTCGACGCGGCGAGGGCTGTGGCAACCGCGAGGAGCCGCACAACGTTCAGTTCTTGATCTCCTTCGTAACTGGCTGCAGCTCCGCCTTGTTGCGGCCGGCGAGCCAGCCGGGAAGGACAGCCGAGAACAGGCCCGCCGGCCCGCCCGCGCGCACGATCATCAGGCCGTCGTCGTGGAACTTCGGAACCATCTCGTTCGCGCGCTCTGCCGGGACGCCTTCGCCGACGCCATCCGCCCCCGCCAGGATTTCCCGGCCGGGCCGTATCGTCGCCTCGTAGAGCGCGCGCTCGATCTTCTTGCGGTCCCAGCCGGCTTCCTTGTAGATCGCATAGTGCTCGGGCGAGAGCACCAGCACCGCGCGCGCGGATTGGACGAGCTTCGGATGCCCCATCTTCACGAGCGAGGAGGCGATCGAGCGCGTGAGTCCCTCCGCCGTGCGCGTCTTCTGGTCCACGATCGCTTCCGGTCCGTGGCCCTGGAAGAGCGTCACGGTGGAGGCTCCGCGCGGGAAACCGCGCGCGACCGAGAGCGGCTCCCATGACGGGTCGGACTCGTCCTCGGCGAAGCACAGCGTGAACTTGCTGGGCGCCCCGAGCGTCGAGCGGTCCGCCTCGCCCGGCCGCCCGCCCCCAACGTTCTGCACGATGAGGTTCAACGCCCGGCCGATCGTCGCATTCGCGCGGTTGCCCTGCCCCAGCACGTTGATGCCGCTGTTCATGCCGATGGCGCGGGCGACGGGGCCGTTGACGATGATGACCGGGCTCGAGAAGTAGGTCGTCGCCAGCACCCCGTGCAGCGTGAAGACCGGTTCCAGCGCGGCCTCCAGCGCCGCGAGGAGCACCGGCATGAATTCGGGTTTGCAGCCGGCGAGCACCGCGTTGATCGCAACCTTTTCCACCGTGCAGGTGCCGAGGTAGGGCGGAATCCTGCCGACGATCTCATCCGGGCGCCGCCGCGTGCCCTTCAACATCTCCAGCACGCGCTCGTCGGTCGGCGGCGTCACCGGCAGCCCATCGGTCCAGCCGCGCTGGTAACAGACTTCAACCGGGTCACTCGAATCCGCGTACTCGATCTTGCGCGAGACGAGCGTTCCGCCCTTGTGCTTCGCTTCCAGCCGCTCCGCCACCCCGGGCGAGAGTGACAGCGAGCCTCACCCCGGCCGGAACGCGGGCAGCCCCTCCCCGAGGTCGCGGATGCCGGTCAACCGCCGCCAGCCGTCGCGGTCCCAGCCGACGACGCGCTCGGTCTCGCGTCCGCCCTGATAGCGGATCAGGGTGGGCGTGGACTCGATGTTGTGCTTCCAGGAGTGGTCGAGCTCGCGGTCGTCCACGAGATTGGCGACCCCGGGCGGGAACTTCGGGTCGTCCTGCGAGACTACCTGGAATGCGGGAAGCGCCTTTGCGACGCGCTGCATGACCGGCTCGATCAGCGTGCAGGTCGGGCAGGCGTGCTTGGAGAATACGACGAGGCCGTCGGGCTGGAGCATCATGAGTCTGAACTGGAGATTGTGGCGCGCATGCTAGTCTACCGCAGGATGAACCCCGCGCGGCGCCGG
>DATBMB010000171.1:0-2731 GCA_036555035.1 Burkholderiales bacterium
GAGCTGCGCAGCCCGCCCTTGATGCTGTAGAACAGCGTCGCGGCGGTGAAGAGCAATGCGGCGGCGATGAACGTCCACCCGCCCGCCTTGCCGTAATAGGCGCCGACCACGGCGGTGTTGCTCCACACCTCGTTGTAGAGGCGGATGAAGATCGCCAGAGCGAACGCGAGCGCTGCGGCGGGGCCGTAGCGCTGGATCAGAAACGGCACCAGGCCCGTCGCGCCGTGGCGCGTGCGCAGCCAGTAGATGACGATGCCGGCAACCGGTATCGAGAGCCAGTAGGTGGCGTAGGCGAGCCCGCCGACGACGCCGTGGGCCGCGCCGAGATTGGCCGCGTTGGTGACCGACTTGGCAAAGATCCAGCTGATGAATATGCTCATCATCAGCGCCCACTCCCGCGCCGGCGTGCCGGCGTTGTCGGTGCCGCGGAAGAAGCTGCTGACCGTATTGGCGGTGGGCGACATCGCGTACATCACGCCCCCGTAGAGCACGAGGAAGCCCCAGAAATACACCCCCATCATCGGGTCGAATGACATGCGCAGCCTCCGGGATCAGGCCAGCGCGCCGCCGCAGCTCGAGCCCTGGCCTGCGGTGCAGCCGTAGCAGTGGTCCTTGACGACGATTGGGCTGTCGTCGAGATCCTTGCCCGCGAGCTGGCGCAGATGCACGCGCGGGGCGCCGTTCAGCTGCAGCGGGAGCCCGAGCATCTGGTTGAAATCGCAGTCGTACAGGTAGCCGCGCCAGTCGACGCTCACCAGGCTCCGGCACATCACGGAATCGAGGTTCTGCGGCTGGTAGGCGTTCCTGAGCAGGGCCATGTAGTGCTCGAACTGGCCCTTGGACACGAGCGTGCTGCCGAAGCGCTGGATCGGCATGTTGGTCAGCACGTACAGATGATTGAACTCGACTCCGAACCGCTCGGCGAGATGGCGGTGATAATCGGCCTCGAGCCGGTCCTGCGCGGGCGGCAGGGTGGGGCCCTGCGGGTTATAGACGAGATTCAACGCAAGCCCCGAGCCCGCGCGGCCGTATCCGAGCGCGTTCAGCGTCCGGAGCGCGCGAATGCTCGCCTCGAACACGCCCTTGCCGCGCTGGGCATCCACGTTTTCCTCGAGGTAGCATGGGAGCGACGCGATGATCTCCACCGCGTTCGCGGCGAGGAACTGCGCGAGGTCGTCCTGCCCCGGCTGCTCCAGGATCGTCAGGTTGCAGCGGTCGATGACGTGCACCCCCAGATTGCGCGCGGCGAGCACGAGCCCCCGGAAATGCGGATTAAGCTCCGGCGCGCCGCCTGTGATGTCGAGCGTCTTCACGCCCGAGGACTTCAGAAACGCGATCACGTCCGAGATTGTCTGGCGATCCATCATCTCGGTACGGGTCGGCCCGGCGTTGACGTGGCAGTGCACGCAGGTCTGGTTGCACTTGTAGCCGAGGTTGACCTGCAGGGTCTCCAGCCGCCTGCGCCTGATGGCCGGAAAATCGCTCGCCTCCAGCCGGGGTAGCGTTGCATGCATGCACCGATCTCCTGATCGAGTCGAATTGTACCGCCAGATGCGCGGGCACCGGCTACTTCAAGCCGGCCACGTGGTCGAGCGAAAGCGGACCCGCGCCCCGGCCGATGAGGTAGAGCATCAGCGCGGCCCATGAGAGGTGGGTCGGCCACGCGTCCGGATAGACGAATATCTGGATCACGGCCGTCATGCCGAGCAGCGCCAGCGCCGATAGCCGCGTGAATAGCCCTAAAAGGAGCAGGGCCGGGAACAGGTGCTCGGCGTAGGCCGCCAGGTGCGCGGCGAGCTCCGGCGACAACAATGGAACCTTGTATTCGTCCCGGAATAGCGCGTAGGCGCTGTCCGTGACCGTCAACAGTCCTTCGACCTTGGTGCGGCCGGAAAGAAAGAAGATCGCGGCGACGGCCACGCGCGCGGTGAGCGCGAGCAGGGCATGGCTGACGAGGCTCGAAAGCGCGTCGGCAGCGCGGTTCCAGGCGCCGCGAATTCCGCCGTGAGGCGCGTCTCCCGCGCCTCCCTCCGCTCCAATCATCGGTTCTCCTCCCTGGATATCGGGGCGTCGATGAAGCTCATTCGGCCGAAAGCGCCGGCGGCGAGCAGCGTGCACATCAATTGCGTAAGGTCGGCGTCATCGCGCGCTTCGAGTGCGGCGCCTGCCGCGCGCGGGACCGGCATGCCCGCCGCGCAGGCGTCGAGAAATGCTACGCCCGCGGCGTCGAGCGGGATCCAATCGACGGCGTCGCGCGGCCGCACGAGCAGCGCGCCCTCGGCCCGCCAGTCGATTCCCGGCGCGGGGACGGCCGCGGCGCGGTTGCGCGACCAGATCGTGTAAATCGGGGCCTCCTCGAACCAGGCCCACCGCGCCGCGGCATGCGGGTGGAGTACGGCGCGCGCCAGCGCTGCGGGCGCGAGGCCGGCGATATCCGCGGGATCAATCGCGGTCTCGTCGGGCGCGGCATGTGCCTCGGTCCACAAGCGGTCGAGCCGCGCGACACCCGGCAGGTAGGGAAGCCCCGCCGCCGGCTCGAAGCGGGCGAGAAAATCCGCGAACGACGCCCCGTAGCGCAGCAACGTCGGATCCGCCGGGAGCGAATCGCGGACGTAGATCGCCGCCGCGGCGCGGAACCACTCGTCTCCGACCAACCGCGCTACCGCCGGGTAATTAGCCTGAAGGGCGTCGATGCACCCTTTCATGACCGTGTTGCGGTATACGTCGAATG
>DATBMB010000192.1:0-5100 GCA_036555035.1 Burkholderiales bacterium
CCGGCGTGGTCGCAGCAATATCCCGCCAAGCCGGTGCGCCTCGTGGTGCCGTTCCCGCCGGGCGGCACGGCCGATACGCTCGGGCGCATCGTCGCCGCCAAGCTGACCGAGAGCCTCGGCCAGAACTTCGTCATCGAGAACCGTCCCGGGGCGGGCGGCCTGGTCGGATCGGATCTCGCGTCGAAGGCCGCGCCGGACGGCTACACGCTGCTGGTATCGGGCATCGCGTCGCACGCGATCGCGCCGGCGCTCGCCGCGAAGCCCCCGTTCGATCCGCTCCGGGATTTCACGCACATCGCGCTCTTCGGCGGGCCGCCGTCCGTGTTCGCGGTGCATCCCTCGCTCCCGGCGAAGGACCTGAAGGCGTACGTCGCGTTCGCCCGGGCGCGGCCGCACGAGCTCTCCTACGGCTCCCCCGGCAACGGCACGCAGGGCCACCTGATGGCGGAGCTCTTCCGGCAGCGCGCCAAGATCGACATCGTGCACGTGCCCTACCGGGGCGCCGCGCTCGCCGTGATCGATGCCGTCGCCGGGCACATCCACGGCGTCTCGACCACGGTCACGACCGCCAGCGCGCAGATCCGCGCGGGCCGCATGCGCGCGCTGGCGCTCTCCTCCGTCGAGCGGCTCCCGGACTACCCGGGCGTGCCGACGTTCCGCGAGGCGGGCTATCGCGACGTCGTGGGGACGGTGTGGTTTTCGCTCTCCGCGCCCGCGGGCGTGCCGGCCGAGATCGTGAGCCGGCTGAATGGCGAAGTGCGGAGAATCCTCCAGCTGCAGGATGTGCGCGACCGCCTGCGCGGCGACGGCATCGCGCCGAACCAGCTCGACCCGAAAGCGTTCTCGGACTTCCTGGCCGCTGAAGTGAAGCGCTGGGCCCCGGTCGTCCGCGCCTCGGGCGCCCGCACGGACTAGCGCGCGCCGGGCACGTTGCGGGTCTTGAGGAACTGCTCCAGCGTCTCGCCGCGGAACGCCGCCACCATCTGCGGGTTGGACACGCCGGAGACGCGCGCGAGCTTCTCGAGGCAGAAGAAGCTCGCGCCGTAGCGGATCAGCGCCGCCCAGTCGAGGTCGCTCACCATGCGGCGCTCCTCGGCCGTGAGCCCCGCCTGCTCGAACGCCGCTTCCCGATCCTGCTTGAACAGCGCGCGCTTCTCCGGCCGCGTGAGCCCGTGCAGGAAGCGGTTCAGCCGCAGCCCCCGCGCGCTGCGCTGCAGATCGAAGAGGTAGGTGCCGGGGAGCGACTCGACGCCCTTCAACTGCGGATTCATGGGCGTCAGTCGATCCTGATGCCCACCGCCCGGATGATCTCGCCGTATTTCGCGTGGTCCCTGCGGATCAGCGCGACGAATTCCTCCGGCGTGGTGGCGTAGGGATCGAGTGCGATCTTGCGGATGCGCTCAGGCGTATCCCGTTCCGAGAGCATGCGGGCGGTGTCGTCGCGCAGCCGCTTGAGGACCGGCGCCGGCAATCCCACCGGCGAGAACAGGCCGAGCCAGGGAGTCACCTCGAGCCCCGGATAGGTTTCGGACATCGACGGCAGGCCCGGATACGCGGGGTTGCGCTTGCCGGCGAGCGCCAGCGCGCGCAGCTTGCCGGCGCGGACATGCGGGGCGGCCGAGCTGCCGCCGAACATCACCGACACCTCGCCGCCGAAGAGACCCACCAGCGCCGGCCCCCCGCCCTTGTAGGGTACGTGCAGCAGGTTGATGCCGGCGCGGCTCTTCAGCATCTCCATGGCGAGGTGGTGCTGGCTCCCGTTGCCGATCGAGCCGTACACGAGCGGCGGGCTGGCGCGGCGCGCGTGCTCGACGAATTCCGCGACGGTCTTCACCGGCAGCGACGGGTGCACCGCGAGCAGCATCTGGGTGGACACCAGGCTCGCGACCGGCGTGAGATCCTTCAGCGTGTCGAACGGGAGCTTGCGGTAGAGGTGCGGGCTGACGACGATCTGGCCATCGGCGGCGAGGAACAGCGTGTGGCCGTCGGGCGTCGCCTTGACGGCCGCCTCGGCGGCGAGGTTTCCGGCCGCGCCCGGGCGGTTGTCCACGACGATGGTCTGGCCGAGCAGCTCGGAGAGCCTGGGCGCGATCACCCGGGCGAGATTGTCCGTCGCCCCGCCCGGCGGATTCGGCACGATCATGCGGATCGGCCGCGCCGGGTATTGTTGCGCGCTGGCGGCGGCGCAGATCAGCGCCAGTGCCGCAGCGACCGCGCGAATCGCGGTGATCATGCGGGCTCCTCGAAAAGGGCGACCGCCATCGTGGCGGTCATCGGGAGGTAGTAGTTCTGGTGGACCTTCTTCGCGCGGTCGGAGAGCGCCCCGCGCATCGCGAGCCACATCACCTCCTCGGCCCCTTCGGTGCCGCCGAGCCGGATGTAGTCCGCGTGCGTCATTTTCGTGAGCGTCGCCGGGTCGCGGTCGATGAGATCGAGGAACTTCCGGTCCCACTCCTCATTGTTGAACCCGGCGCGCTCGCCGTTCATCTGGTGGGAGAGCCCCCCGGTGCCCACCACCACGACCGTGAGCGGCTCGGGATAGGACTCCACCGCGCGGCGCACGGCCTGGCCGAGCTTGTAGCAGCGCAGGGGCGTCGGCAGGGGGTGCTGGAGCACGTTGATCTCGACCGGGACGATGCGCCCGGGCCAGTCCGGCGCCGGCGGCCAGAACATCGTGAGCGGCGAATGGCAGCCGTGGTCGATCGGCAGGTCCTGGAACACCGAGAGGTCGAACTCCTCGTTCACCAGCGACTCGACCATGTGCCGCGCGAGCGCCGGGTGGCCCTTCAGCGGCGGCACCGGGCGCGGCCCGAGGCCCTCGTCGGCGATCGGGTATTCCGCGCTCACGCCCAGCGCAAAGGTCGGGTAGTGATCGAAGAAGAACGTGGTGGCGTGATCGTTGTAGAAGAACACCAGCACGTCGGGCCGGCGCTCGGCCATCCAGCGCGCGACCGGCTCGTAGCCCTTGAACAGCGGCGCCCAGTCGGGGTCGTCGCCCTTCTTGCGGTCGTACGCCATGGCGATCGTGGGCACGTGGGAGGTGCCGATGCCGCCGATGATGGTCGCCATGTCGGCTATTATCAATCAGCGAACTCGAACTCGGCCACCACCACGTGGTGGTCGGAGGCGCGCGTGGGCTTGACCACGTGCCCGACCGGGCGCAGGTGGCGGCTGTAGAAGATATGGTCGAGCACGAAGGGATGGCGGCGCCAGGTCGGCTTGTCTTCCTGCACCGAGCGCAAGCCGGCGGCGGCGAACTGCCGGGTCAGCGCCTCGTGGCTCACCACGTTGAAATCGCCGGCCAGCACCGTCGGCCCGTTGGAGGCGCGCGCCTCGTCGAGGACGAGCCGCCGCTGCACCGGGTAGTCCGAAGTGCGGGTATTGAGCATGAAGAAGGCGAGCAGGTGCGTATTGAGCACGCGCAGCTCGCGCCCGGCGGCCGTGGTGGTCGCCCCGAGGAGCAGGCGGTCGGTCGGCGTATGCCTTGCCCCCTCGAACTCGAACTCCACCGGCGGCGACGGCAGGTCGCGGCGCAGGATGTCGCGCAGCGGCGCCTTCGAGAAGATCGCCAGCCCGATCCCGAACGGCAGCTCCCGCGGGTCCGCCTTGGGATAGGCGAAGTGGCCATGGTAGCCGTTCAGCCCCGCGCGCAGCCGGGTGTAGTTCGGCGGCGGATTCGTCTGCGCGCCGCCGCGCTGCGCAAGCTCCACTTCCTGCAGCATGATGACATCGGCGCCGTGGCTGCGGATCTCCTCGAGCGTGAGGTCGAGGTTGATCGGCGCGCGGTCGGGATCGGCGTCGTCCCACGCCTGCCCGTACTGCATGTTGAACTGCAGGATCTTGAACGTGCTCATCGGCATCGCGGCGCTACAGCGCCGGACGCCAATATATCATCGAGCCCGCGGGATGCGGAGCCACCCAGGGGGTGGGCGGCCGTTATTCGGATTCGGCGCTGAGCCGCGCACCCACGAGGGCACGCACCCTGAGGACGACGAGCGCCGTGACTGCGACAACCAGGAACGCGGCGATGACGCTGAGCTGCCATACCGGCCCGCAATCGGACATGCCGAGCCCGCCGGCCGTGCAGGAGCTTACGAATTCGATGATGATTCCCCTGTCTCCCACTTTTGAACTCCGGTTCTGACGACGTGCAGCAAGGCTAGCATCTCCCCGCCGGAATCCAACGGTAGTGCGTCACAGCATCGGGCACGGCCGGGGGCTTCGGAAGGCCCCCGGACCCACAGCCGGCGCGTTCCGTAGTCAAACTCTCCTGCGAAAAAAGCCCGCCCGGCCGCCCGGCGTGACTTTATCCCCGTACGGTTTCCAGTATCAGCAGGAGCCCGCCCAGGATCGCGATGCCGTTGAGCAGCAGCAGGCGCCGCACGTTGCGCCGCGCCGGGTCCTCGACGGTCCAGAAGCGGTGGAACAGCGCGTTAGCGACGATGGTGAAGACGATCAGCAGCCCGGCACCCACCTCGGGATGCCAGTCGGCGAGCAGCAGCGCGCACCCCGCGAACTGCATGGCAAGGCCAAACCAGAACGCCGCCGCCGGAAACGGAACCCCGAAGCCCGCCAGGGCCTCGATGTGGTCCCGGACCTGCTGCCCGCTCAGGTTGTAGAGCCCGGCCACGACGAAGAAGGCGACGATGAGCAGCCGCCCCGCGATCTCGATCCACGAGGCGTCGGCGTACATGCCTACAGAACCGGGATCCTGGCGTGCAGCACCGCCGGGCGCCCGGCGCGCACCTGCGCGAGGCAGCGCTGGATCGCATCCGGGACGGCTTCGGGGTCGGTCAGCTTCTCGCCGTAGCCGCCCGCCGCCTCGCAGATCTTCCCGAAGTCCGCGTCGGGCGCAAGCCGCGCGCCGAATTCGTCAACCGCCCTGGCCGCGCCTTCGGGATACATGCGCAGCGTCGACTCCTTCACCGCCGACCAGCCCGAGTTATCGAGCACGACGGTGAAAACCGGCAGGCCGTACTGCCGGGAAACGGCGTAGGCCGAGGAAGGATTGCCGAAATAGAAGCTGCCGTCGCCCACCACCTGCACCACGGTTGCCCCGGGCCGGGCGAGCTTGGCGCCGAGCGCCATGCCGTTCGAATA
>DATBMB010000049.1:0-24104 GCA_036555035.1 Burkholderiales bacterium
CCTCTACAACGAGGTGTGGAGCAACACCGCCGTGGTCGGCGCCTATTACGGCAAGGCGGGCGGGTGGACGTTCATCGCCGCCGCATTGCTCTTCACCGCCGCGACGCTGTTCTACAGCATCAAGGGCGGGCTGCGCAGCTCGATCATCACCGATATCGTCCAGGGCGTTCTTTTCGTCGTGGTTCTCGGGGTCGTGCTGTTGCTCGTCATCCCGCAGCACGGCGCAGGCACTCTCCTCGCGGCAGGCGAGTTCCGGCTTGATGCGGGAGTCGATCTCGTCCTGGTCGCGGCATTGCAGGTGCTCTCCTATCCCTTCCACGATCCCGTGCTGACCGACCGCGGCTTCATCACCAGAGAGAAGACCATGCTGCGGGCGATGATCGTCGCGGGGGTGCTCGGGTTCATCTGCATCTTCGCCTTCAGCTTGGTCGGCGTGCACGCGAAGCTCGAGGGGCTGCCCTCCGGCGACAACATGCCGGGCGCGGTCGCCGGCGCGTTCGGCGCGGCTCCCTATTTCCTGATGACGATGGTCATGATCGTCGCCGCCGGGTCCACGCTCGACTCCACGTTCGCCTCGGTGTCCAAGCTGGTCGGGCAGGAGGTGCCGCTCCTCGCCGGGCGCGAGCCGGGCTCGAACGCGCTGAAGATCGGGGTATGGACGATGGTGGCGATCGCGCTCCTCGGCAATATCCCGATGATCGCGGGCACCGACATCCTCAAGGCGACGACGATCAGCGGCACCATGGTCATGGGCCTGGCGCCGGTCTTCCTGCTGGCGCCACTGGTCAAGTACTCGCCGTGGAGCTTTCATTTCGCGTTCTGGCCGGGCGTCGCGCTCGGCGTCCTGCTCACGCTGAATGCCATACCCGCGTCGTGGGCGGTCGGCACCGGCAAGTACGCGCTGCTCCTCGGGACGAACTTCTACGGCCTGGCGATCTGCTTCGCCGGATTCCTGTTGCCGGTCGCCTGGCAGCGCATGCGGAGCCGCCGCGAGTAACGGCTCATGCAGGATTCCCGCCCCGGCCGCGGCTGCCCGGTTTCCTACCGCTACGCGCCGGCTGACCTGGCCCGCGCCGCCGGGCTCGAAGCCGAGACGATCTACGTAATCGGCGGCCTCTATGGCAACGCACCGGCTCTCGCATGCATCCTGGAGCGAGCCGGCCACGAGCGCGTCGCCGTAACGCTGGTGTTCAACGGCGATTTCAACTGGTTCAACGTGGATCCCGAGGGCTTTGCTTCGGTCAACGAGGAAGTACTGCGGCACGTCGCGCTGCGCGGCAACGTCGAGACCGAGATTGCCGGGGACGATGCCGCGGCGGGCTGCGGGTGCGCCTACCCGGACTTCGTGGGAAACGCCGAGGTCGAGCGCTCGAACCGCATCATCGAGCGGCTGCGCGAAACGGCGCTTGCATTCCCGGAGCTGCGTTCCCGCATCGGCGCGCTGCCCGCCCGGCTCGTCGCTGTCGTGTCCGGCGTTCGCATCGGCATCGTGCATGGGGACGCCGAGTCGCTCGCGGGCTGGGGATTCTCGCAGGAGCTTCTCCGCGAGCCGGCGCGGCGCGAAGCGGCGGCGGCAAGGTTTGCCGCCGCGGACGTGCGCGTTTATGCCTCGAGCCACTCCTGCCTGCCGGTGATGCAGGCGTTCGACACGCCGCGCGGCCGCTGCGTTCTGGCCAACAACGGCGCCGCCGGCATGCCCAACTTCAGCGGCTCCCGGCACGGGCTCATCACCCGGATCTCAGCTGGCGCCGCGCCCGACGCGCTCTATGGCACGACGGTCGATGGCGTGCGCGTCGAGGCGCTGCCCGTCCCCTACGACCATGCTGCGTTCGAGCGCGATTTTCTCGCGGCCTGGCCCGCCGGCAGCCCGGCGCACGCCTCCTATTACCGGCGCATCGTGGCCGGGCCCGACTATCGGCCTGCGGACGCCCTTCGCCTCGAATCGCCCGTCGCGGCGTAATATTCCCTCAACGCTCGTGCTGGAAAACAGGTCATGAACAAGGGCCGGCTGTTCGTGCTGCTGCTGATCGCCGCGCTGGTGGCGGCGTTCTTCGCGTTCGATCTTGACCGCTACTTCACGTTCGAGTTCTTCAAGAACCGGCAGCTCGAGATCGAATCCCATGTACGCGCCTACCCGCTGCGCTCGGCCGCGATCTACTTCGCGATATACGTCGCGGTGACGGGCCTCTCGCTGCCGGGCGCGGTTGTGATGACGCTTGCCGGCGGAGCGGTCTTCGGCCTGCTCTGGGGCACGGTGATCGTCTCCTTCGCCTCCTCGATCGGCGCGACCCTCGCATTCCTCGCCTCGCGCTTTCTCCTGCGGGACTGGGTGCAGGGGAAGTTCGGTGACCGGTTGAAGGCGATAAACGCCGGCGTCGAGAAGGACGGCCCGTTCTATCTTTTCGCGCTGCGGCTGGTGCCGGCGTTCCCGTTCTTCCTCATCAACCTCGCCATGGGATTGACGCCGATCCGGACCTGGACGTTCTACTGGGTCAGCCAGCTGGGCATGCTGGCGGGCACCGTCGTCTACGTCTACGCCGGGACCACGCTCGGCGAATTCCGGATCTCCCTCGAGCTCGTCCTCGCGTTCACGCTGCTGGGGATTTTTCCCCTCATCGCGAAGAAGACGCTCGACGTCATCAAGGCCCGCAAGGTGTACGCGCGCTGGCCTCGCCCCGCGCGCTTCGATCGCAACCTCGTCGTGATCGGCGCCGGCTCGGCCGGGCTCGTGTCCGCCTACATCGCGGCCGCGGTGAAGGCGAAGGTCACCCTGATCGAGAAGCACCGCATGGGCGGCGATTGCCTCAACACCGGCTGCGTGCCATCCAAGGCGCTCATCAAGTCGGCGCGGCTGCTGGCGCAGATACGGCGCGCAAAGGAATTCGGCATCCGCTCCGCCAGCGCGGAGTTCGATTTCGCGGACGTGATGGAGCGCGTGCAGCGCGTGGTGAAGGCAGTCGAGCCGCACGACTCCGCGGAACGCTACACCGGGCTCGGCGTCGAGTGCATCGAGGGCGAGGCAAAGATCACCTCGCCGTGGACGGTGGAGGTGAGAAACGCAGTCGGCATGCGCACGCTCACGACGCGCGCCATCGTGATTGCCGCCGGTGCGCGCCCGTTCGTGCCGCCGATCCCCGGCATCGAGGACGTGGGCTACGTCACCTCCGACACGGTATGGGCGCTGCGGCAGCTCCCGAAGCGGCTGGTGGTCCTGGGCGGCGGCCCGATCGGCTGCGAGCTCACCCAGTGCTTCGCCCGCTTCGGCTCGCAGGTGACCCAGGTCGAGATGCTCCCGCGCATCATGATCCGCGAGGATCCGGAGATCTCGGACCTCGTGATGCGCCAGTTCCGCAAGGAGGGCATCGACGTTCTGGTCGGCCACAAGGCAAAAGCGTTCCGGGTCGAGAACGGTGAGAAAGTCCTCATCGCCGAATCCGGCGGCCGGGAGGTGCGCATCCCCTTCGACCAGCTGCTGTGCGCGGTGGGACGGATCGCGAACACCAGCGGCTACGGCCTGGAGGAGCTGGGCATACCTCTCACCAAGACCCGGACGGTGGACAGCAACGAGTACCTCCAGACGATCTATCCCAACATTTACGCCTGCGGGGACGTCGCGGGCCCCTACCAGTTCACGCATACCGCCTCGCACCAGGCGTGGTACGCGGCGGTGAACGCGCTCTTCGGCCGCTTCCGGAAATTCAGGGCCGACTATTCGGTCATTCCGTGGGCAACGTTTACGGACCCGGAAGTCGCGCGCGTGGGGCTGAACGAGACCGAGGCGAAGGAACGGAACATCCCCTACGAGGTCACGACCTACGGCATCGACGATCTCGACCGGGCGATCGCCGACGGCGAAGCGCATGGCGTGGTCAAGGTGCTCACCGTCCCGGGCAAGGACAAGGTGCTGGGGGTCACGATCGCCGGCGAGCATGCGGGCGACCTGATCGTCGAATACATAGCAGCCATGCGGCACGGCATCGGGCTGAACCGCATCCTCCGCACCATTCACATCTATCCCACCCTGGCCGAAGCCAACAAGTACGCCGCGGGCGCGTGGAAGCGCGCGCACGCTCCGGCCGGGCTCCTCAAGTGGGTGGAGCGCTATCACGCGTGGATGCGCGGTTGATCCGGGCAATCGCGGTCACCCTGCTGCTGGCGCTGCCGCCCGGCAGCGCGCTGGCGCAGGGCTTCGACCATTCGCACGCGGCATGGACCGCGCTTCTCGAGAAGCACGTGGTGCTGCTCGACGGCGGAAGAGCATCGCAGGTGCGCTACGGCGGCTTCCAGCAGGATCGGGCGGCGCTGAAGGGCTACCTGCAGTCGCTCTCGGGCGTGGCGCAGCAGGAATTCGACGGCTGGAGCAAGGCGCAGAGAATGGCGTTCCTCATCAATGCCTACAATGCCTTCACCGTCGAGAAGATCCTCACCCGCTATCCGGACATCCGGTCCATCTGGGATTTCGGCAAGATCTTCGGCAATCCCTTCCGGGACCGGTTCTTCACGCTGCTTGGCGAGAAGGCATCGCTCGATCACATCGAGCACGAGACCCTGAGAAAGCCCGGCGCCTACGACGAGCCGCGCGTGCACTATGCCGTCAACTGCGCCTCCATCGGCTGCCCCATGCTGCGCGAGAAGGCCTATGTCGCCGAGCGCCTCGAAGCCCAGCTCGAGGGGCAGGCCGTGCGCTTCCTCTCCGACCGCTCGCGCAACCGCTACGACGCGCCAAGCGGCGCGCTCGAGGTGTCGAGGATATTCGACTGGTTCAAGGAGGACTGGAAATCACGCGAGCAGTATTTCGCGCGCTACGCGGCGCTCCTGGCGGATGACCCGGAGCACCGGAAGCTGATCGCGAGCGGGAAAGCCCGGATCCGCTTCCTGGAATATGATTGGGCGCTCAACGACGCGAAGCGGTAACCCTTGCTTTCGATCATCGTCCCTTGCCTGAATGAAGCGGATGGCATCGCCAATGCGCTGGCCGCGCTTGCCCCGCTGCGCGCGCGGGGGGCCGAGGTCATCGTGGTGGACGGCGGGAGCGGCGACGGCACGGAGCAACGTGCCGCGCCGCACGCGGACTGCGTGATTGGCGCTCCCCGCGGACGCGCCTCGCAGATGAACGCCGGCGCGGCGCGCGCCCGCGGCGAGATCCTGCTGTTCCTGCACGCCGACACCCGGCTGCCGGATTCCGCCGATACGCTGATCATCGACGGACTGAAGCGCTCGCGCCGCGGCTGGGGCCGCTTCGACGTCGTCATCACCGGCCGCAACCCGCTGTTGCGCGTCGTGGCGTGGCTGATGAACGCCCGCTCGCGCCTGACGGGCATCGCCACCGGCGACCAGGCGATCTTCACCACGCGCTCGCTCTTCACGGCGGCGGGCGGCTACCCCGAGATCGCGCTGATGGAGGACATCGCGCTTTGCAAGCAGTTGAAGCGCTTCGGGCCGCCGCTGTGCCTCCGGCACCGCCTCATCGCGTCGGGGCGCCGCTGGGAGAAGCACGGCGTCGTGCGCACGATCCTCCTCATGTGGCGCCTGCGGCTCGCCTACTGGCTCGGCGCCGATCCCGGCAAGCTCGCCATGCGCTATGACCGCGGTTGACGCCGGCACCGTCGTCATCGTCTTCGCCCGGGCTCCTGCTCCGGGCGCGGTCAAGACGCGCCTCATCCCTCTGCTCGGGCCGGAGCGGGCCGCCGCGCTCCACGCACGGCTGGTCGAGAGGGCGCTCGAGACGGCCCATGATGCCGGCTTTTCCCGGATCGAGCTGCACGGCACGCCCGGCGTCGCTGATCCCTTCTTCAGTGCTTGCGCGGGGCGCGCCGGCGCCGCGCTGGTGGCGCAGACCGGCGACGATCTCGGCGCGCGCATGCGCTCGGCTTTCGAGTCGGCGGTCGCCCGCCACCCGCGCGTCCTGCTCGTGGGCTCCGACTGCCCTGCCCTTACCGCAGACCACCTGCGGCAGGCCGACCGCGTCCTGCGCGACGGGGTGGACGCCGTGTTCGTTCCGTGCGAGGACGGCGGCTACGCCCTGATCGGGCTGCGGCGCGTCGAGCCGCGGCTCTTCGAGGATGTCGCGTGGGGCGGCGCGGCCGTGATGGCGCAGACGCGCGCGCGGCTCACCGGGCTCGGCTGGCGCTGGCGCGAGCTCGAGATGCTCTGGGACGTTGACCGCCCCGAAGACTACCAGCGGCTCGTGGAGTCCGGACTGCTCGCAGTTCGCCGCGCAGCAGTCTGATCACTCATCACTCGTCAACCGGTCACTGCAGTTCCGGGAGGCCTAGGTCCCGGAGAAGCGCCTTTCGAGCCGCTCGGCTTCGCCGGGCTTGCCAGCCTTGCGCTTGGCGGCGGCGCATTCCCGCAGGTGGAGCTGGAACTGCCGGTAGCCGGCGTGCGCGGGCTGCGGCGTTCCGCCGATCGCTTCCTCCGTCAGCATGAACGCGCGGCAGAATCCCCGCTCGGCTTCCGCCAGGCGCCCTTCCGCGTCGTCGACGTGCGCGAGATTGTTGATCGCCATGGCCTCCCGCGGCTTCTGCCCCGCGTTGCCGAAAAGGCTCGCCGCGCGCTCGAGGCTCGCGCGGGCCTCGGCGTGGCGGCCGAGCCGGCGCAGGTCGTAACCGAGGTCGTTGAGCAGGTTCGCGGCGTAGAGGCTTTCGGGCCCGTTGGTGCGCTCGCGGATCTCCAGCGCCCGGCGGCGGGAGGCGACCGCGTCCGCGAAGCGCTGGTCTTCGGATTGCGCGAGCCCCAGCTTCTCCAGCGTCAGGGCAACCCGCGCGGGCGACGGGGAGTAGCCCTGGCGGGACATTTCCTGCTGGTAGCGCTCGGCAAGCGCCAGCGCCTCCCCAAAGGCCGCGGCGGCGGCGCCGAAGCGGCGGGCGCGCATCTCCCGGTCACCTCGCTCGAGGAGCTCGTTCTGCCGCGGCAGCGTGGCATCGCCCGGCATCAGCAAGGCGCTGCAGGCGCCCAGGCACAGCAGGAGCAAGACAGCCAGGAGGGCCCGCCACGGCGCGAATCGGCGGCACCGGAGGTCACGGGAGTCTCGCGCAGTCATACTACGGTGACCTGGACTGCCTATAGCGCCGCACTCAAATGGAAAACAGAGTCACAATAAAAAAAGCAAACAGCGGCGCAAAGATCGCGACGCTGCCGATCTGTATCCATTGTCGCAGCTTCGACGAGCCTGAGTCGCGCACGAACCGGTAGCAAATCAGACCGCAACCTACAACCGCGAACAGCACAGCGACCAGCGCAACCACCATCGGGAAATACTCGCCAGGTAGGCGGGAAAGAGCGAAAAAGTAGACGGTACTGGCAAACACCGCCGCAACAAACGCCTCCCACCAATCGCTTGTCGCGCCGCCGGGTCTAACGTCGGACATCCAGCGCCAGATAAGCCCGCCAGGATGGCTCCGGAAAGCCTCATGTACCGGGGTCAGGTCGAGCTTGGATGTCTTGGCATCCTTCGGCCCCACCGAATAGCTGCTGTCGCTTTGACCCCACTCCTGGCTCACCACGAATGGCTCGCCATGGAACGTGAAGTTGAACAGCTCTCCGCGGTGGAACCAGTTTCGCCTGACGTCGCTCACGCCTGCGACGGAACGCAGAATCTTGTAGAGCGGCCGGAAGGAAAACCAGCTGCCCGGAATCCTGAAGGAGCTCACGGAACCGTCCGCTCGCAGAACCGGGTCGGTCTTCATTTCTCCGCGGGAAAAAACGATAGGAAAATCAATCCGGCGCTCATCTCGCCACGCCGAACGCTTGCGCCGGCCGCACCCGCGAAAGGGCGCGCAAAGTGCACGTGGCGGATCTCTTGTTCATGCCGGCTTCTCCCTCCCCGGCAGACGACCGCGATCCGCGTGGCTCGTGAGCGGGATCAGCGGTGAATGACCGAACAATCTATTCCAGCCGCCGGCGCGTGGCAAGAGTTATCCGGTGCCTCGTGTGCTTCGAGCACCGCGCGCCGAAAGCCCTCGGCAGGAAGTTTTTCCGGCACCCGGGGCAATGCGACAAAGCGACCGTTCGGAAGAAACGCCCCGTCGGCGGCGAGCACGTGCATCCTTGTCGAACTTCGGGTCTTGCTATTGTCTTGTCGCCTTGCACCCGGTGTCCGCCCAGGACAGAAACGAGCGATAGGGTTCCTGCGCACGGCGCTCTTCGGGTATCCATGCGATCAGCGACCATGCTGCAGCCCGCTCTCCTGCAATGCAATGATGGAAGAGGGTTACCACTTGTCCGCCGGACGTCATCGCCAGGAACCGCTTCTCCGTCACCCGGGTCGCGGGGTACCGGCGGTTCGCAAGGGCGTGGATCGCCGTGTGCTCGGCCACCACCGGATCGGTTGCGGCATTGCCAGGATCCCGCCGCCCGGCGATCTCCGCCATCCGCGGGTCGCTTCCCAGCATCCACATGAGCTGCGTGATCGGACCGGTGCGGATCAACTCCGCAAGATCGTTCCAGAGATTGTAGTCCGGCCGCCGCAGCTCGGGATACCACGCGGCGTCCAGCATTTCCCGCTGGCGAAAACGTCCCCCGCTTCGCGCGACCAGGGAGCGGGGCAGCTTTTCCGCTATCCATGGACTGGCTTCCAATCGCTCGCGGCTGCCGCCGGCGTCCAGCAACGAGGCGAACAAGGGCTCGGCGCGCCGGGTGGGGTGCGTGGAGGAGAGGCGTTGCGGAAAATCATCCACCAGCGGCAGGGTGCGCGACGTCAGCTCCCGGAGCGCCTTCGCATCGGCCATGAACTGGCCCACCAGCTGCTCCGGCGTGTCGATCCCGATCCGACGCAACTCGTTGCGCGTTTCCGGAAGCGCCCACAGGCGGGAGAAGCGGTCGTTGGAAACGGGCGCGATCCCGCCCCGGCTGCCCATCAGTATCCATTGCAGGCCAATTCCGGACCAGAGCGAACAATCCTCGAACACGTCGCAAAACGCCCGGATGATTGCCAGGGCATCGTCCTGCCGCAACTGGATGACCGGCAGCCAGTAGGTAGCTAACCCTCCCGGATTGAGATGATCCTGCAGCAGCTGGAAGTACTCGCGCGTATAAAGCGAAGCCACGCCCGCGATCTTGGGCGGAGGCGGCTCGCCGGTAATGAGGTCGTAGTGCTTGCCGGTCTGCTGGAGGAAAAACCGCCCATCCTCGACACGGACCGTCACGCGGCCATCGCGCAACGGATGGCGGCGGGCATCGGGATGGGCGATGTCGCTCATCTCCAGGATGTCCCGCGACACGTCGACCACGTCGATGGACCGGACATCCGGCAGTTCGGTGAGCGCGCTGGCGGTGGACCCCACGCCGAAACAGATCAGCAGGGCCCGTTCAATCCGGGGATGAAACGCCGCCGGCAGGTAAGCGAAGAGCCTCATGTAGCGCTGCGATTGACTGGAGGTCGAGGACATGGAATAGGAGTTGGTGGCCAGGCGGTGGTACAGCGTCTCGCCCTTGAATCCGTGCGCCAGATAGAACACCGTCTCCGAGACCCCTTCGCGCGCCGCCACGAGCCGCGCGCCGAAATGAGCCTCCACGCGGCGGTAATGCGTATCCGTCATCCTGCCGAAGGGAAACAGGGCGAGAACCATGCCCGTGGCCAGCACGGGCGCCACCCGCCACGACCAGGCTCCTGCACGGTCCGGCACGGCGATCAGGATCAGGCCGTACAGGGCCGCCAGGATAAAGAACGAGCGCTCCAGGCCATATCCGGGCAGCAGGACGAATGCCGCGAGCAGCGAACCGGCCAACGCTCCCAGCGTGTTGGCCAGGGTCAGCGCCCCGGTGGTAGTGGTGGCATCCGTCATGCGTGCGCGCAAATGGTCTCCCAGCGCCGTGAACAACACGCCCGACAGCAAGCAGACCGGTCCCATCAGGAAGACGGACAGCAACACCGTCAGCAGGCCGTACTCGGTCCCGGCCGTGACCAGGATCTCCGAGACTTCATGGAAAGCGGCGTAGCCGGTTACAACACCCGCGGCCCCACCCGCCGCCGCCAGGCGCGCCACGCGGCCGGGCGACCAGCCGCGCCGCGACCACCATGAGGCGACCATTCCTCCGAGACCGATGCCCGCGAGGACCACGGCCAGCATGATGGCGAACACCAATGTGGTGCCGACTTGGAATAACAGCAGGAAGCGAAACCAGATCACTTCCAGGGCGAGGAGAACGCCGCCCGCCAGGAACGCCGCCACTGCGACGCGCATTCCATCCGCTGTGAACAGCGCGCGAGCACCCCGGGCCGCGGACCGCGATCCGTAGAACCTCGGATGCCTGCCGATCCGCAGCGCGATCAGCGCGGCAGACAAGTTACAGGCTGCGGCAAACAGTCCGCTGGCGCGCAGGCCCAGCCCGGGAACGAGGACCAGCTCCGCCAGCAAGGTTCCTGCCACCGCGCCCAGGGTGTTCGCGCCATACAGCCGGCCCAGCGCGTAACCATAGTTGCCCGTCGCCGCTTCCAGGGGTTTGGACAGCAAGGGCAGGGTGGTCCCCAAAGCGGTAGCCGGAATCACCATCAGGCCAAAGGCGATGCCGAGCCGGATTGCGTTGAGCGCCGACGCGTCATCGAGATACGGGGAGAGCAGCGGGCGAAACACGGCGGGCAGATACGGGAACGCCAGGACAACCGCTGCTCCGGAAATGGCGGCCACGGCTTCCAGCAACGCATAGCCTCGCACCAGATTGCCCCAGCGCCGCGCGAGCGCCACCGCCACACCGTTGCCCAGCGCCAGGCCGGCCATGAAAGCCCCGACCACGAGCGCCGCCGACCAGACGCTGTTGCCTACGACCAGGCCGGTCTGGTTGAACCAGACGTTCTCGAAAACCAGCGCCCCCATCCCGGAGAGAAAGAACACGGCCTGGATGGCCAGGGCGCCCGGCGCATCTCTTCCGGATGGAGCGGGAACGGGGGCAAGGGAGAACTCGACGCCGGGCTGGGACATCGGCCTCGCCACGGTTCTACCCGCGCCGCTTGAGGATGGTGCCGGTCAGGCCGGACAGCCGCGCCGGCTGATTTTCCTGCGCGTCGAAGTTCGCCGAGTCGAGCCAGCACAGGAAAGCACGTTCCAGCTCCGGCCACTCGCTGTCGATCGTGGCATACCATGCGGTATCGCGGCTGCGGCCCTTGTAAATCATTACCTCCCCGGGAGATGACCCCGATCCGGGTGGCTCGTGATCCGGATCAGCGGTTGATTACCGAGCAATCTATTCCAGCCGCCGGCGCGCGGCAAGCGCCGTGCGGGGGCGGTATGCGGCGCTTCGCCACGACGCGCCGCTGCCCTGCGTGCAGCTCTGCCTTTGACCAGGGTTGCGCTCCCGCCCCATACTGGACAATGCGCCAGGCGCAGCCAGGCGGCACCGGAATTTCGCAAGCGAATTAGTCCTCGAACCCAATGTTTGCCACCCTCATCTCCGCCGCCGATCTCGCCGTGCATCTCGACCACCCGGATTGGGTCGTGTGCGACTGCCGCCACGATCTCGTGGATGTCGAAGCGGGCCGCCGCGCCTATGGCGTGTCGCACCTCCCCGGCGCGCGCTTCGTCCATCTCGACCACGACCTCTCCGCGCCCCTGACGGGCCGCAACGGCCGCCATCCCCTGCCCGATCCGGAGCGCCTTGCAATGCGCGCGGGCGAGCTTGGCATCGGCAACGGCTTGCAGGTGGTCGCCTACGACGCAAGCGGCGGCTACTACGCGGCACGCCTGTGGTGGATGCTGCGCTGGCTCGGCCACGGCGCGGTCGCCGTGCTCGACGGCGGCTGGGATGCCTGGATCCGGGCCGGGCAGCCGGTAACGAACCAGGCGCCGGTGATCGCACCCGCGCATTTTCTTCCACGGGTCCGGAGCGATGCCTCGATCGCCGCCGGGCAGATCGCCGCGCGCATCGGCCAGCGGCCGCCCCTGCTGATCGATGCGCGCAGCCCGGACCGCTACCGCGGCGAGAACGAGACGCTCGATCCCGTCGCCGGGCACATCCCCGGCGCGATCAATCGCTTCTTCAAGCTCAATCTGGAAGCCGACGGCCGCTTCAAGCCTCCCGCCGCGCTGCGGCGGGAGTTTTCATCGGCGCTTGGAGATATCCCGCCGTCCGAAGTGGTCCACTACTGCGGCTCCGGCGTAACCGCCTGCCACAATCTCCTTGCAATGGAGGTTGCCGGCCTCGGCGGCTCGCGCCTGTACCCCGGCTCCTGGAGCGAATGGTGCAGCGACCCTTCCCGACCGATGGAAAAGTGAACCCGGTCCGGATTGTTCTACTGCGGGTTGTCGCACTCTCCCAGTTTCTTGCCGGAAATCGCCACGGTCATGGTGCCTTCGGCAAACGCGTACTTGATGGTGCCGCTGTAGGCATCCGCGCCCTGCCGGGTGATCTCCCCCTTGCCGGTCATGTTCATCTGCCCGGTGCAGACCGAGGTCCACGTGACCGTCTGCCCGGATACGGCGAAGTCCGAATTCGTGCAGTTCTGCTCCTTGCTTGACGCCACCGGCGGCCGCGTCCACTTCCTTGCCGCGCAGATCCGCTGCGTCTGCGGGGGCATCGGCATTGACATGCCGCCCACGTTCATCGAGGTCTGGGAGGTCGATTCCCACAGGTCGCCCTTCGCCTGCGCCTGGACCGCCGGCGGGAACAGCAGGGCAAGCCACAGCAGGGCTCTCGCCGCGGCAGGGAATGCAGATCGTGAGGACATGGCGTCTCCTTTCTTGTGAGGTCACGGTCGGGACGCCGCAGGATATCACGCCCATGTCGGCTTGCAGGGCGCCACCGGTTTGTGCACGATAAGCGCGCATGAACGCCGTGCTCGCCGACGTCGTGCTGGTCGTCCATTTCCTGTTCGTGGCGTTCGTCGTGGGCGGGCTCGCGGTCGTCTGGATCGGCGCGGCGGCGGGCTGGCAGTGGGTCAGAAACTTCTGGTTCCGCGCCGCGCACCTCGCCGCCATCGCCTTCGTCGCCGGCGAGGCGCTCCTCGGCATCTGGTGCCCGCTGACGATCTGGGAGGACGCGCTGCGCAACGTGCATGAGGAAAAGAGCTTCGTCGCGCGCTGGATTCACCGGGTGCTGTTCTACGACTTCCCGGGATGGATGTTCACGAGCGCGTACGTCGCGTTCGCGCTCGTCGTCGCGGCGACCTGGTACTTCGTGCGCCCGGCGCGGAGATCCGGGGCGCCGGCTCCTTGACGACTCCTCGCCGGGGTATAGTGAAGCGCGCTGGCGAAGTGCACAGCGTTTGTGCCAGGACCATTATCGAGGAGGAGGAAACATCCAATGAAAACATGGCGATACATTGCAGGAACGGGGCTGGGCGCCCTTTCCATGCTGGCGGTGAGCACGTGCGCGCTCGCGCAATCCGAGAAGTATCCGTCACGGCCGTTGCGCATGATCATTCCGTTCGCGCCGGGTGGCGCGTCGGACTTCATCGGCCGCATCCTGCAGCCCAAGCTCGTGGAGGCGCTCGGGCAGCAGGTGGTCGTCGACAACCGCGCTGGAGCTTCGGGGAACATCGGGGTGGAGCACGCCGCGCGCGCGACACCGGATGGCTACACGTTTCTGCTCGGCAACGTCAGCACCATGGGAATCGGCCCGAGCATGTTTCCGAATTTTTCGGTGCGCGCGCTGCGGGATTTCATCGCCATCACGCTGGTAGTCGACGTGCCGGGCGCACTGGGTATCCACGGCGGCCTGCCACCGAACAACCTGAAGGAGTTCATCGCCTACGCGAAGCAGCACGACGGCAAGCTCAACTACGGCTCCGCGGGGTTGGCCAGTGCGCAAGGCATGGCGTTCGCGTTCTTCATGAACAGGGCGGGAATCAGGCTCCAGCAAGTACCGTATAAAGGCGGGGCCGGCGCCGCGACGATCGCGACCATCTCCGGCGAAGTTGCCGCCACGATGGTCACCACGGCCTCCCTGGTGCCGCACGCCCAGACGGGAAAGATCAAGATCCTCGCCGTGGTCGCCAAGCAGAGAGTCCCGGCGCTCCCGAATACCCCGACCATGATCGAGTCGGGATTCCCGGAGTTGAACCTGGGATCGTGGCAGGGGATCTACGTTCCCCTGGGCACGCCGCGCCCGATAGTCGATACGCTCTTCAAGACCGTCGTGAAGGTGGTCCACGACCCGTGGGTCGGCGAGCGCTACGCGAAAGCGAGCGCCCAGCAGATCACCAGCGCGTCGCCGGCGGAATTCGCCGCGTTCATGAAGGAGCAGAACGCGTTCTGGGGCAAGCTCATCAAGGATCTCGGGATCGAGACCCAGTGAGCGGCGCGGATCAGCCGAGCGCGTCGGCCCAGATGTTGCGCGCCCAGCCCCAGGCGTAGGCACCTTCGATGTCGCTCGCGGCCGTGGACACACCCCCCGCGCCTTTCACCGGGGTGAGTGTCTTCTGCGCCTTGTTGTACTGGTGAATCGAGGTGACGTGCATCGCCGAGCGGCCGTCCACGAAGCTGTAGCAGGTGTTCATGACCGCGGGCTCCGGGTGGACCGGCTCGCCCTTCAGCAGCGCAATCACCGCCGCCGCGCAGATCTTGCCGTGCTGGTTGGCCATGCTGGCGGACTTGGGCATCCCCGGCGCGGAAAGCGTCGCGTCGCCCAGCACGTGCACGCCCTTGACCGCGACCGATTCCATGGTGAGCCAATCGACGCCGCACCAGCGCTGGTTGGCGGTGATCAGTCCCGCCTGCCGCGCGATCGTTCCCGCGCCATGCGGGGGGACGACGTTCAGCACGTCGCCCTTCACGCTGTCGAACGTGAGCTTCACCGCCATGCCTTTCACGTCCACGTCCGCGAGCTCGCTGTTGGGACGGTAATCGATCATGCCCTTGTAGAGCCCGTTCCACGACGCGAGGAACAGCCCCTTCTTGGACACGATGTCAGGATTGGCATCGAGCACGATGATCTTCGACTTCGGCTTCGCCCGCTTGAAGTAGTCCGCGACCTGGCACACGCGCTCGTAGGGCCCGGGCGGGCAGCGGTAGGGTGACATCGGGAACTGGAACACGAACACGCCGCCGTCGCGCATCGCCTCGAGCTGCTTTCTCAGCGCCACGGTCTGCGGCCCGGCCTTCCAGGCGTGCAGCACCCGGTTCTGCGCGTCCGCGCTCTTCAGGCCCGGGATCGAGTCGTACATGAAGTCGATGCCGGGCGAGACGATCAGCCGGTCATAGGCCAGCGTCTTGCCGCTCGCGAGCCGCACCTGGCGCGCGCCTGCATCCACCGCCACCACCTCGTCGCGCACGATGTTCACGCCGCGGCTTCGCAGCCCGTCGTAGCCCATGGTGATGGTGCTCATCTGGGTGTTGCCGCCCAGCACCAGGTTGCTGATCGGGCAGGAGACGAAGGTGTCGTTGCGCTCGACCATCGTGACGTCGATGTCCGGCGCCCACAGCTTTAGGTAGCGGGACGCGGTCGCGCCGCCGTAGCCGCCGCCAATTACCACCACGCGGCCGGCGGACGGGCCGCCCATCCCCGCGCATCCCGCCACCGCCGCAGCCCCTCCCGAAGCGGCGATCCACTTCACGAATTCGCGTCTGGATAGCTTCATGGCCCCTCCCCCTCAGTTGGACCGCGCGGCGGGCGCGGCGGAAGCCGGTCCCGGCTTGGTGCCGGCGAAATAGCCCGCGATCGCCTCGAGCTGCTGGTCGGTGTAGCCCTTGGCCTGCTGGTGCATCAGCGTCGCGGGGCGCTTGCCCGACTTGAATCCCTTCATGATCTCCAGCAGCTCGCCCCGGTTGCGGCCAGCCAGGGCGGGCGGCACGCCGCCGACGCTGCGCCCGTCGGTGCCGTGGCAGGTAAAGCAGGCGGAAGCGAGATTGCGCGCGTAGGCCGCTTCCTGCGCTGCCGCCTGAGAGGCGGCACCTGCCGCGGCGAGAGCGAGCGCGCACGCAATGCCAATCACGGTCGGCTTCATGGAATCCCTCCTGATGGTTACGGGCAGTATAGCGGCGCCTCCCGCGGGCGCTCAGAAAATATTCTTATGCAGACATAAGTTTCCGGCCCGCGCAATCAGGCGTCAAGCACAAAGTCAAAGCCCCGGCCGGGCCGGGGCTTGGCTGCGGGGAAACCTGAGGCCGGGTTCAGGCGACGGGCGCCGCTTCCTCCACGAACGTCAGCTTGATCTTCTCGTCGGGGCCGATATCCACGGTCACCCCGCCGCCGTGGGCAAGGCGCCCGAACAGAAGCTCGTCGGCAAGCGCGGCGCGGATCGTGTCCTGGATGAGGCGCGCCATCGGGCGCGCGCCCATCTGGGGATCGAAGCCCTTCGTCGCCAGATACTCGCGCAGCGCCGGAGTGAAGGTGGGATCGACCTTCTTCTCGGCAAGCTGCTCCTCGAGCTGCATCAGGAACTTGTCCACCACCCGCAGGATGACTGCGCGGTCGAGCGCGTTGAACGAGATGATCGCGTCCAGCCGGTTCCGGAACTCCGGGGTGAACATGCGCCGGATCTCGGCCATCTCGTCGCCCGCCTGCTGGGTCGGCGTAAAGCCCATTCCGGATTTCGACAGCTCCTGCGCCCCGGCGTTGGTGGTCATGACGATCACCACGTGCCGGAAATCGGCCTTGCGCCCGTTGTTGTCGGTCAACGTCCCGTGGTCCATCACCTGCAGCAGGATGTTGAAGATGTCCGGGTGCGCCTTCTCGATCTCGTCCATCAGCAGCACGGAGTAAGGGTGCTTGGTAATCGCTTCCGTGAGGAGGCCACCCTGGTCGAAGCCGATGTATCCGGGCGGCGCGCCGATGAGACGCGACACCGCGTGCCGCTCCATGTACTCCGACATGTCGAAGCGCACGAGCTCGACGCCCATGATGTAGGCGAGCTGGCGCGCGACCTCGGTCTTGCCCACGCCGGTCGGTCCCGAGAACAGGAAATTGCCGATCGGCTTCTGGGGATTGCCAAGCCCGCTGCGCGCCATCCTGATCGCCGAAGTGAGCGCATCGATCGCCCGGTCCTGGCCGAAGACCACGGCCTTGAGATCGCGGTCGAGGTTCTTCAGCGCGCTGCGGTCGTCCACCGACACCGCCTGCACCGGCACGCGCGTGATCTTCGCGATGATGTCCTCGATCTCGTGCTTGCCGATGATGCGCTTCTGCTTGGCCTTGGGCAGGATCTTCTGCGCCGCGCCCGCCTCATCGATCACGTCGATCGCCTTGTCCGGCAGGTGCCGGTCGTTGATGTAGCGCGCGGAGAGCTCCGCAGCGGCAGTCAGCGCCGACGGCATGTACTTCACGCCGTGATGCGCCTCGAAGCGCGACTTCAATCCCTTCAGGATCGCGATCGTCTCCGCCACCGAGGGCTCGACCACGTCTATCTTCTGGAAACGGCGCGAGAGCGCGTGGTCCTTCTCGAACACGCCGCGGAACTCCTGGTAGGTGGTCGCCCCGATGCATTTCAGCGTCCCAGCCTGCAGCGCGGGCTTGAGCAGGTTGGAGGCGTCCAGCGTCCCGCCGGAGGCCGCGCCCGCACCGATCAGGGTATGGATCTCGTCGATGAAGAGTATCGCGTTCGGGTTGTCCACCAGCTGCTTCAGCACGGCCTTCAGCCGCTGCTCGAAATCTCCGCGGTACTTGGTGCCGGCGAGGAGCGCGCCCATGTCGAGCGCGTAGACGTGGCAGCGCTTGAGCACTTCGGGCACGTCGCTCTCCACGATGCGGCGCGCGAGGCCCTCGGCGATCGCCGTCTTGCCCACGCCCGCCTCGCCCACCAGCAGGGGATTATTCTTGCGCCGGCGGCACAGGGTCTGGATGACGCGCTCGATCTCCCGCTCGCGCCCGATCAGCGGATCGATCTTGCCCGAGAGCGCCATCGAGTTGAGGTTGAGCGTGAAGTTCTCGAGCGCGCCGCCCGGAGAAGCTTCCTGCTCGGTCTCGGTCTCGTGATCGCCCTTCGACTGGGCGGCCTGCGGCACCTTCGTGATGCCGTGCGAAATGAAGTTGACGACGTCGAGCCGGGTGACGCCCTTCTGGTGCAGGAAGTAGACCGCGTGGGAGTCCTTCTCGCCGAAGATCGCGACCAGCACGTTGGCGCCCGTCACCTCCTTCTTGCCGGAGGACTGCACGTGCAGGATCGCGCGCTGGATCACCCGCTGGAACCCGAGCGTGGGCTGGGTGTCCGCCTCCTCGCCCGACAGGACCGGGGTGTGCTCGGTGACGAACTCCGCGAGCTGCTTTCTCAGGTCCTCGATGTCGGCGGCGCAGGCGCGCAGCACCTCGGAGGCGGATGGATTGTCGAGGAGCGCGAGCAGCAGGTGCTCCACGGTGATGAACTCGTGGCGCTTCTGCCGGGCCTCCATGAAGGCCATGTGCAGGCTGACTTCCAGTTCCTGGGCGATCATCTCACATCTCTTCCATTACGCACTGTAACGGATGCTGGTGCTGCTTGGAGTACGATTTTACCTGTTCCACCTTCGTCGCGGCGACATCTCTCGGATAGACGCCGCAAACGCCGATTCCTTCCCGGTGCACCTTCAGCATAACCTGCGTCGCCTTCTCGCGGCTCAGCGCGAAGAACTTCTGCAGCACGACAACCACGAAATCCATCGGCGTGTAATCGTCATTCAACAGCAGCACCTTGAACATCGGAGGCGCCTTGACCTTGGCTTTTTTCGCCTCGAGAACCGCTTCTTCACGAGCCCGATTCGCCATGCCGCGTGCCGCAGTTAATTCCGCGCCCTGATTGGTATTTTCACCATAATACCGAAATTATCAAGTGGCGTTTTTCCGGCGGAATCGGCGCTATACTTGACTTCCCAGGGCAAATGCCCTAGAAAGCGTATGGGTGTTTGGCTTCAAGCTTGTACGCAGTACCGGCACGGCCCGTACGCGATCTTGAAACTCAAACAGCGTGCGGGCGCCCCACCCGCTCTTTTCTCAGCAGAGGTAGGTGTATGGCAACCGGTACGGTGAAGTGGTTCAATGATGCCAAGGGTTACGGGTTCATCACGCCGGACGACGGGAGCGAGGACCTGTTCGCGCACTTCTCGGCGATCCAGATGAGCGGCTTCAAGACCCTCAAGGAAGGCCAGAAGGTGTCGTTCGAGGTGACGCAGGGCCCCAAGGGCAAGCAGGCCTCGAACATCCAGGCCGTATCCTGATTGCCGCGCCGGTCCCGGCCGGCGGCACACCGACAACAGAAAGCCCACGCGACCGAAAGGTGCGTGGGCTTTGTCTATGGAGCGTCGCGCGCCGCGCGACCGCAGTTGCCTACTTGCCCCAGGGCTTGATCGCTTCCTTCAGCTTGCCGTAGCCCTCGATGTAGCGCGGCCGCTTGCCGCCGTAGATCTGGTCGAAGGTCTCGAGCTGGGCGTCGAGCCACGTCGCGAGCCGCTCGTTGCCCGGATTCGCGGCCTTGTAGGCCTCGTTGATCAGAACGAAGTGAATCCTCGGGTCATAGGGCTGTTTCGTGCCGCCCACCGTCTCATCGCCCGCCAGCAAACGCAGCAGCATCGCGTCGGCGGAACCGAGCGTCTGCTCGAAGATCGGCTCGCCCTGCACGCGGTACATGACGCTCGTCATGTCCTTGCCGTTGGTCATGGTGAAGCCCATGTCCTTCCACACCTTCTTCATGTCCGTGCCGGCCTTGACGTGGTCGAGGATCGCCTGCCCCCAGCCGCGCAGCACGTCGGGCGCATCGGCCATGAGATCGGTCAGCCGGTCGCCGTCCAGGTCGGTTGAGTACACGACCACGTTGTTCTGCTGATACATGTCGTGCAGCAGGATGCCGAAATTGGTGTCCGAGATGTGCTCGTGGATCTCCCCGCCCCACTTCTCCATGCCGGCCTTGAAGTCCTTCGGCAGCAGCGCGATGATCGCATCGACGTTCGCCTTGTGCTCGGCGTAGGCGTCCACGGCGTAGCGCCGCTTCAGCTCGAATTTCGTTCCCTGCAGCAGCCAGCGGACAATGCCCGCGTTGACTGCGTCTTCCTGCGCCTGGGTCGGCTTCGTCGCGACGCGGCCGACGTATCCCGTCTCATGGACCATCTTGAGGAACAGGCGCACCGCGTACGCCATCCGCACGCCCGGCGTGTTCATCTCGGAGTGGATGTTGCCGGTATCCCGGTCCACCCGGAACTTCTTGCCATCCTGCGAGTACGGCAGCCCTGGCATGAAGCGCACGTTGGTAATCGTGCCGTAGGGCCGGACGTTGCAGTAGACGCCGGCCGCCGTGCGCAGCGGCGCATTGGCTGACTTGCCCATGACGACGACCTTCTTGCCGTTCTCGTTCACCAGGAAGTCGCCCGCGGTGGACCACTTGATACAGGTGGCGTCGAGCTTGCCGAACCACTCCAGGCACTTGAGCCTGGTGTCGTGCCGGTACTGCGCCATCATCGGCACGCCGAGGAACGGCAGTCCCAGCACGTCGAGCGCCATCAACGTCCCGTTGAGCGCGAACATATCCGTCAGCGCATGTGCGACCGGCTTCACGTTGCCGTGCGTGCTCCCGCCTTCCCAGATGACCGCGTCGGATATGCCCCGCGGCTGAACCTTGGATCGCCGGTAGAGGCTGTCGAGCAGCTTGAACAGGTCGCCGCTCTGCTCTTCGCGGGCGATCTTCAACAGGTCGAGTCGTTCGTTCATGGCGCCACTTCTCCGTTCGGATGCGGTTGATTGGGGCGGTTGCGAGGGGGAGGCGCGGTGCTGCAGCGCCACGCGTGAATCGGATGAAAAGAGCGCGAATTATAACAAATGCTTTCGCAGGCTCTTCCCGCACCGCAGCCGCCGACGTGCGCCGATCCGCGCATGCAAGTGCCCGCACCTGCGGCGAGTGGCGGAAACCGCAACAACGCCTCGCAACGAGCACGCCGGATACTGCCAACCCCCTTATTGTTGTTCGGCGGCGGGTTCCGGTCCGCTGTAAGTGGGTGCTTATTAAGGCAAACCCGGCCTGTTCCGAGTCCTGGAATGTGCTGATGCATCAACCGGAAACTCCTTTCGGCACCGGCACTTGGAAGTATTGATTTAATATGTATAATGCACTGCAGCACCGGTCGCGCAACGCCGTTTCGTATCGTGCAAGCCGCGTTGCCGTTCCGCTCCCTGTTGCTCAAATAACGACGAGGAACACGATCATGAGACCCTCTACGCTCCTTCCCGCAGGCGTCGAACTCTACGGCCGGCTGACGCCGGCCTGCGCGGAAATCCTCGACGCCCGGGCGCTCGCCTTCGTCGCCAAGCTCGCGCGCAAGTTCGAGCCGCGACGCCGCGATTTGCTGGCGGCCCGCGCGCGGCGCCAGGCCGAGTTCGACGCCGGCCGGATGCCCGATTTCCTGCCGCAGACGAGGTCCATCCGCGAAGCCGAATGGAGCGTCGCGCCGCCGCCGCGCGACCTGCAGGACCGGCGCGTTGAAATCACCGGGCCGACGGAGCGCAAGATGGTGATCAACGCGCTCAACTGCGGCGCCAACGTGTTCATGGCCGACTTCGAGGACTCCAACGCGCCCACGTGGGAGAACATGATCGAGGGCCAGGTCAACCTGCGTGACGCGATCCGCGGCACCATCGAGTACACCAGTCCCGAAGGCAGGCGCTACGCGCTGAACGAGAAGACGGCCACCCTCATGGTGCGGCCGCGCGGCTGGCATCTCACGGAGCGCCACGTGCTCGTCGACGGCGAGCCGGTCGCCGCCGCGATTTTCGATTTCGGGCTCTTCTTCCACCACAACGCGAAGGCGCTGCTCGCGCGCAATACCGGTCCCTACTTTTACCTTCCGAAGCTGGAAAGCCATCTCGAGGCGCGGCTGTGGAACGACATCTTCGTCACGGCGCAGCGCGAGCTCGGAGTGCCGCAGGGCACGATCAAGGCCACGGTGCTGATCGAGACCGTGCTCGCCGCGTTCGAGATGGACGAGATCCTCTTCGAGCTGCGCGAGCACAGCGCCGGTCTCAACATCGGGCGCTGGGACTACCTCTTCAGCTGCATCAAGAAATTCCGCTCCCATCGCGACTTCTGCCTGGCCGACCGCGCCCGCGTGACCATGACCGCGCCGTTCATGCGCGCCTATGCGCTGCTGCTCATCCAGACCTGCCACCGGCGCAATGCCCATGCCATGGGCGGCATGGCGGCCCAGATCCCGATCAAGAATGATCCGGCGGCGAACGACGCCGCGCTCGAGAAGGTGCGGGCCGACAAGGTGCGGGAGGCAACCGACGGCTGCGACGGCACCTGGGTGGCGCATCCGGGCCTGGTGGCGCTCGCGCGGGCGGTGTTCGACCAGCACATGCCGGCGCCGAACCAGATACACCGGAAGCGCAACGACGTGGCGGTCACTCCCCGCGAGCTGCTCGATTTCCAGCCCGAGAAGCCCATCACCGAGGCGGGGCTGCGCAGCAACATCAGCATCGGCATCCAGTACCTCGGGGCCTGGCTCGCCGGCAATGGCTGCGTGCCCGTCTTCAACCTGATGGAGGACGCCGCCACCGCCGAGATCTCGCGCTCGCAAATCTGGCAATGGATCCGCAGCCCGAAAGGCGTCCTCGAGGACGGGCGCAAGGTCACCCGGGAGCTCGTCCGCAGGCTGCTGCCCGAGGAGCTCGCCCGGGTCCGGGCATTGCTCGGCGCCGAGGGGTGGGCGGCGGGCCGCTACGAGGAGGCCGCGACGCTCTTCGAGCGTCTCGTCACCAGCGAGGACTACGCCGAGTTCCTGACCCTCGCCGGCTACGAGGGACTGACCCGCGCGACGCGCGAGCCGGTGGCGGCCTAGCCCGTCGCAGATCGCTGATTTAAAATGGGTTTTTCCTAAGGTCCCGGCACGCCAAGGCAGCTTGAGCGCCCTGTCAACCAACTGTGACATTCGACCGTTATGGGCGTTGACCGAGAATTCGGTCGTTTGCCGCAAACAACCACTGTTCAACCACCACCTAGAGGACCACCACTCATGAGCAAGCTACTCAGTATCGTTCTGGCCGCAGCCTTTGCAATGTCCGCCGTTTCCACAGTCGCTTTTGCGCAAACAGCGGACCAGAAGAAAGCCCAGGCGAAGGCCGTCGCAACAGCCTGTAAGGGGAAGAAGCCCGGCGATATGGTCAAGGTCGACGGCAAGGACGTGAAGTGCCCGGCGCCGAAGTCGGCACCGAAGAAGTAACTTCGCTTCTTGCTGCGAAAAGGCAGGGTTTGCGCCCTGCCTTTTTTATTGGGCGCCGCGCGCCGCCGCCGCGCGCGCGTTGCCGGCGCGACGCGGAGGTAGAATCCGGGCTGCATGGTCTGGAAACCCAGCGTCACCGTGGCGGCGATCGTCGAGCGCGACGGCCGCTTCCTGCTGGTCGAGGAGCACACCAACCGCGGCCAGCGCTTCAACCAGCCCGCGGGGCATCTCGACCCGGGTGAATCCCTGATCCAGGCCGTCACGCGCGAGACGCTGGAGGAAACCGCCTGCGCCTTCGAACCCACGGGCCTGCTCGGGGTCTATCAATATCGTTCCGATGCCGACGACGTGACCTTTATCCGCTTCGCATTCACGGGCAGGATCTCCGGTCCCGAGGCCGGCCGCTCCCTCGATGCCGGCATCATCCGCACGGTATGGCTCACTCCCGGGGAGATCCGGCGCGAGTCGGCGCGCCATCGCTCGCCGCTGGTGATGCGCTGCGTTGACGATTACCTCGCCGGCCGGCGCTTCCCGCTCGACGTCATCTACCGCCACTCGAACTAGATCCATGTCCGGCAAGCGCGTCATCGTGGGGATGTCGGGCGGAGTGGATTCCTCCGTCGCCGCTCTCCTGCTCAAGCAGCAGGGCTACGAGGTATCGGGTCTCTTCATGAAGAACTGGGAGGACGACGACACCGGTGAATACTGCGCCGCCCGCGAGGATCTGGTGGACGCGGTCGCGGTCGCCGAGAAAATCGGCATCGAGATCGACGTCGTCAATTTCTCGGCCGAATACAAGGAAAAAGTCTTCAGCCTCTTCCTTCGCGAGTACCAGGCCGGGCGCACGCCCAACCCGGACGTGCTGTGCAACGCGGAAATCAAGTTCCGCTCGTTCCTCGACCACGCCGTGGGCCTGGGCGCCGACTGGATCGCCACCGGCCACTACGCGCAGGTGCGGGAAAGCGAAGGGCGTCACCAGCTGCTCAAGGCCGAGGACGGCACGAAGGACCAGAGCTACTTTCTCTACCGCCTCGACCAGGCGCAGCTCGCGCGCACGCT
>DATBMB010000050.1:0-5447 GCA_036555035.1 Burkholderiales bacterium
CCTCTACAACGAGGTGTGGAGCAACACCGCCGTGGTCGGCGCCTATTACGGCAAGGCGGGCGGGTGGACGTTCATCGCCGCCGCATTGCTCTTCACCGCCGCGACGCTGTTCTACAGCATCAAGGGCGGGCTGCGCAGCTCCATCGTCACCGATATCGTCCAGGGCGTTCTTTTCGTCGTGGTTCTCGGGGTCGTGCTGTTGCTTGTCATCCCGCAGCACGGCGCGGGCACCCTCCTCTCGGCCGGCGAGTTCCGGCTTGCAGCGGGGCTCGACCTCGTCCTGGTGGCGGCATTGCAGGTGCTCTCCTACCCGTTCCACGACCCCGTGCTGACCGACCGCGGCTTCATCACCGAGGAGAAGACCATGCTGCGCGCGATGGTCGTCGCGGGCGTCCTCGGGTTCATCTGCATTTTTGCCTTCAGCCTCGTTGGCGTGCACGCGAAGCTCGAAGGACTGCCGTCGGGCGACAACATGCCGGGGGCGGTCGCGGGCGCGTTCGGCGCGGCTCCCTACTTCCTGATGACAATGATCATGATCGTCGCCGCCGGCTCGACGCTCGACTCCACGTTCGCCTCGGTTTCCAAGCTGGTCGGCCAGGAAGTCCCGCTCCTCGCCGGGCGCGCGCCGGGCTCGAACGCGCTGATGATCGGGGTATGGACAATGGTGGCAATCGCGCTGCTCGGCAATATCCCGATGATCGCGGGCACGGACATCCTCAAGGCAACGACGATCAGCGGCACGATGGTGATGGGGCTCGCCCCCGTGTTCCTGCTCGCGCCGCTGGTGCGCTACTCGCCCTGGAGCTTTCATCTGGCGTTCTGGCCGGGCGTCGCGCTCGGCGTCATGCTCACGCTGAACGCGATCCCGCAGTCGTGGGCAATCGGCACCGGCAAGTACGCGCTG
Organism: Burkholderiales bacterium; assembly: GCA_036555035.1. Lineage (GTDB taxonomy): Bacteria > Pseudomonadota > Gammaproteobacteria > Burkholderiales > SG8-41 > SG8-41. The sequence goes on from DATBMB010000050.1 coordinate 905, forward strand.
CTGCTCGGCACGAATCTCTACGGCCTGGCGATCTGCGTCGCAGGATTTCTGTTGCCGGTCGCCTGGCAGCGTCTGCGCGGCGGGCATGGATGATGGATCATTCCCTCGCGCCGGAACCGCGGCCCGGCCGCAATTGCCCTCTTTCATACCGCTACGCGCCGGTCGACCTGTCACACGCCGCGGAGCTCGAGGCACGGACGCTCTTCGTTGTCGGCGGCCTCTACGGCAACGGGCCGGCGCTGGCGTCGATCCTGAAACGCACCACCGGCGAGCGCGAGCCCGTGACGCTGGTGTTCAACGGCGATTTCAACTGGTTCAACGCGAATGCGGCCGGCTTTGTCGCGGTCAACGAGGAGGTGCTGCGGCACGCCGCGTTGCGCGGCAACGTCGAGACCGAGCTCGCCGGCGACGACGACGACGCGGGCTGCGGCTGCGGTTATCCCGATTTCGTGGGCGATGCCGAGGTCGAGCGCTCGAACCGGATCATCGAGCGGCTGCGCGAGACCGCGCGCGCGTTCCCGGGCCTGCGTTCCCGCCTCGGCGCGCTGCCTGCCCGCCTCGTCGCCAGAGTGCGCGGCGTGCGTATCGGAGTCGTGCATGGAGACGCCGAGTCGCTCGCGGGCTGGGGATTCTCGCAGGAGCTGCTGCGCGAGCGGGCGCGGCGCGAGGCCGCGGCGGCATGGTTCGCCGCTGCCGACGTGCGCGTTTTTGCCTCGAGCCACTCCTGCCTGCCGGTCATGCAGGCGCTCGACACGCCGCGCGGGCGCTGCGTCGTGGCCAACAACGGCGCTGCCGGCATGCCCAACTTCAGCGGTCTGCGGCACGGGCTCATCACCCGCATCTCGGCAAGCCCCGCACCAGACGCGCTCTATGGCACGACGGTCGAGAGCGTCCGCGTCGAGGCGCTGCCCGTCGCCTACGATCATGCCGCGTTCGAGCGCGAGTTCCTCGCGACCTGGCCCGCGGGCAGCCCGGCGCACGCCTCCTATCACCGGCGCATCGTGGCCGGCCCTTCCTACCGGTCCGGGGACGCGATTCGACTCGAAATGCCCATCGCGGCGTAATATCCGTCCAACGCTCGTGCTGGACAACAGGTCATGAACAAGGGCCGGCTGCTCGTATTGCTGCTGATCGCCGCGTTAATCGCTGCGTTCTTCGCCTTCGGCCTGGAGCGCTACGTCACTTTCGAATTCTTCAAGAACCGGCAGCTCGAGATCGAATCCTATGTCCGCGCCTACCCTCTGCGCTCGGCCGCGATCTATTTCGCGATCTACGTAGCGGTGACGGGGCTGTCGCTCCCGGGAGCGGCGGTGATGACGCTCGTCGGCGGCACGGTGTTCGGGCTGCTGTGGGGAACGGTAATCGTCTCCTTCGCCTCCTCAATCGGCGCGACCCTCGCCTTTCTCGCCTCGCGCTTCCTGCTGCGCGACTGGGTGCAGGGAAGATTCGGCGAGCGGCTGCGGCCGGTCAACGCCGGCGTCGAGAAGGAAGGCGCGTTCTACCTCTTCGCGCTGCGGCTGGTGCCGGCGTTCCCGTTCTTCCTCATCAATCTCGCCATGGGACTGACGCCGATCCGCACCTGGACCTTCTACTGGGTAAGCCAGCTCGGCATGCTGGCGGGCACCATCGTCTACGTCTACGCCGGCACCACGCTCGGCGAGTTCCGGATTTCCGCTGAGCTCATCATCGCATTCACGCTGCTCGGCATCTTCCCGCTGATTGCCAAGAAGACGCTCGACGTCATCAAGGCGCGCAAGGTGTACGCCCGGTGGCCGCGCCCGGCGCGCTTCGACCGCAACCTGGTCGTGATCGGCGCGGGCTCGGCCGGGCTCGTGTCCGCCTACATTGCCGCTGCGGTGAAGGCGAAGGTCGCCCTGGTCGAGAAGCACCGCATGGGCGGCGATTGCCTCAATACCGGCTGCGTGCCGTCGAAGGCCCTCATCAAGTCGGCGCGGCTGCTCGCGCAGATCCGGCGCGCGCGGGAGTTCGGCATCCGCTCGGCCAGCGCGGAGTTCGATTTCGCCGACGTGATGGAGCGCGTGCAGCGCGTGGTGAAAGCGGTCGAGCCGCACGATTCCGTGGAGCGCTACCGCGCGCTCGGCGTGGAATGCATCGAGGGCGAAGCGAAGATCCGCTCGCCGTGGGCGGTGGAGGTGAAGGATGCGAGCGGCACGCGCACGCTCACCACGCGCGCCATCGTGATCGCCGCGGGCGCACGCCCGTTCGTGCCCCCGATTCCGGGCATCGAGGACGTCGGCTACGTGACCTCGGACACGGTGTGGGAAATACGCCAGCTTCCGAAACGGCTCGTGGTGCTGGGCGGTGGCCCGATCGGCTGCGAGCTTACGCAGTGCTTCGCGCGCTTCGGCGCGCAGGTGACCCAGGTCGAGATGCTCCCGCGCATCCTGATCCGCGAGGATCCCGAAATCTCGGACCTCGTGCTGCGGCAGTTCCGGAACGAAAGCATCGACGTGCGGGTCGGCCACAAGGCCAAGGCGTTCCGCGTGGAGAACGGCGAGAAGGTCCTGATCGCGGAGTCCGGCGGCAAGGATGTGCGGATTCCCTTCGACCAGCTGCTGTGCGCGGTGGGCCGGATCGCGAACACGAGCGGCTACGGGCTGGAAGAGCTGGGCATCCCCCTAACCAGGGCCCGCACCGTGGAGAGCAACGAGTACCTGCAGACGATCTATCCCAACATCTACGCCTGCGGCGACGTCGCGGGGCCGTACCAGTTCACGCACACCGCCTCGCACCAGGCGTGGTACGCGGCGGTCAACGCGCTCTTCGGCCGGTTCCGCAAGTTCAAGGCGGATTACTCGGTCATTCCCTGGGCGACGTTCACCGACCCCGAGGTTGCGCGCGTGGGGCTGAACGAGCTCGAGGCGAAGGAGAAGAACATCCCCTACGAGGTCACCACCTACGGCATCGACGACCTCGACCGGGCGATCGCGGACGGGGAGGCGCACGGCGTGGTCAAGGTGCTGACCGCGCCGGGCAAGGACCGGATCCTGGGGGCCACCATAGCCGGCGAACACGCCGGCGACCTCATTGTCGAATTCATTGCCGCCATGAAGCACGGCATCGGACTGAGCAGGATCCTCGGGACGATTCACATCTATCCGACGCTCGCGGAGGCGAACAAGTACGCCGCGGGCGCATGGAAGCGCGCTCATGCGCCGGCGGGTCTACTCAAGTGGGTGGAGCGGTATCACGCGTGGATGCGCGGCTGACGCCGAGACATGGGGGATGATTCACGAACCTCCCCTCCTGCCCGAGAAGGGGTGCCCGCGAAGCGGGCGGGGTGGTGGGAGCTTGCGCTTATCGCAATGGTCGCGCAGCTTTTCGCCGGCGGCGCGGCGGCGCAGAGCTTCGACCACGAGCACGCGGCATGGACCGCGCTGCTGAGGAAGCATGTCGTGCTGGTGGATGGCGGCAAGGCGTCACAGGTGCGCTACGCCGGCTTTCAGCAGGATCGCAGCGCGCTCAAGAACTATCTCGCCTCGCTGTCGAAGGTGACGCCGCCGGAGTTCGAAGGCTGGAGCAAGGCGCAAAGGATGGCGTTCCTGATCAACGCCTACAACGCCTTCACGGTCGAGAAGATTCTCACCCGCTACCCGGACATCCGCTCGATCTGGGATTTCGGCAGGTTTTTCGGCAATCCCTTCAAGGACCGGTTCTTCAACCTGCTCGGGCAGCCCGCAACGCTCGACGGCATCGAGCATGAGATGCTGAGAAAGCCCGGCGCCTACGACGAGCCGCGCGTGCACTTCGCCGTCAATTGCGCATCCATCGGCTGCCCCATGCTGCGCGAGGAAGCCTACGTAGCCGAGCGCCTCGACGCGCAGCTCGAGGAACAGGCGCGGCGCTTTCTCTCGGACCGCTCGCGCAACCGCTACAGCGCCAGGCGCGGCGCGCTCGAAGTCTCGAGAATCTTCGACTGGTTCAAGGAGGACTGGACGAGCGGCTACCGGGGCTTTGAGGGGAAGCGCGAGCCGATCCGTTCGCGCGAGCAGTATTTCGCCGCCTACGCGACGCTTCTTGCCGACAGCCCGGCGCATCAAAAGCAGATCCTCGACCGGAAGGCCGAAATCCACTTTCTCGAGTACGATTGGGCGCTCAACGACGTGAAACGGTGACCCTTCGACCCTTCTACACGCTCAGTACAGGCAAGGTCAGGATTCAGGACAGGCCGGTGACTAGAACTCGTCTCAAGAATATCCACGGAGCAGTATGAGCATGCATACGAGATATACGGCACAGCGCGGGTCCTGTCAGAACGGTCGGCGCCCGCTCCGAGGCTTCCCGCCCATCCGGGCATTTGACTTGGCCATCGCGTTCTCTCGAGTGCATACCAGTAGCGGAAGCCCCGGATCGAACCCCGACCCTTCTGCCACCCGCGCAGCTCAGCACACCCGCGGGCCGGGTGGCGGTTGGGATCTGGTTCCGGATTTCCGGTACTGGTACTGGCTCTATTAGGGAGTTGTCCTGATCAATTGACCAGGTGGGCGGGAAATCCGGAGAAGATCGCGACCGCTCTGACGGG
>DATBMB010000080.1:0-17251 GCA_036555035.1 Burkholderiales bacterium
CGCAGCGAGTCGCCGAAGAGGTTGAACGCGAACACCGCGAGGCTGATCGCGATGCCGGGGAAGACGATCATCCACGGCGCCTGCTGGTAGAAATCCGCAGCCGCCCCGGAGAGCATCAGCCCCCACGACGGGGTCGGCTCCGTCACCCCCAGCCCGAGAAACGACAGCGAAGCCTCCGCCAGAATCGCCTGCGCCACGAACGCCGTGAGCAGGATCAGGTACGGCGCGACCACGTTCGGAACCATGTGCCGGAAGATGATGCGCGCCGGCGAGAAGCCCGCCGCGCGCGCCGCGTCCACGTACGGCATTTCGCGGATCGCCAGGGCGGAGGCGCGCACCACGCGCTCGACGCGCGGGAGCATCGGCACCGCGATCGCGATGATGAGGTTGACGTCGATGCCGAGCACGATGTAGTGGCCCAGCACCGCGACGACCGTGATCGCGAGCACGATGATCGGGAACGACAGCAGCACGTCCATGACGCCCTGGATGATGAGATCGGTCCTGCCGCCGAAGTACGCCGACGCTACGCCGATCACCGCGCCGGCGGTGCACCCCAGGAACGAGGCGATGAAGCCGATCGCGAGCGCCGTGCGCGCGCCGTAGATGATGCGGGACGCCACGTCGCGCCCGAACGAATCGGTGCCGAGCCAGTGCTCCGCCGAGGGCCGCGCGAGCTGCGAGGCGTAGTCCACCGTCAAGGGATCATACGGCGCCACCCACTGCGCGAACGCCGCGCAGATGCACATCGCGACGATGACGACGAGGCCGGTCGCGCCCAGCGGCTGCTGCGTCACGAACAGCAGCACCGGGTGCCGGCGCTTCGGCACCTGGTATGCAATCGTGGACGCGGTGCTCATGGCTTAGCGGTAGCGTATGCGCGGATCGAGGAACGCATACATGAGATCCATCATGAAGTTCACCAGGACGAAGAACACCGACACCAGCAGAACCAGCGCCTGGATCATGGTGAAGTCGCTGCGCGTGATCGCTTCCACGAAGAGCTTCCCGATGCCGTTCAGGTTGAACACCTGCTCGGTCACCACCAGCCCCCCGATCAGGAACGCGAACTCCAGGCTGATGACGGTGACGACCGGCAGGAGCGCGTTGCGCATGGCGTGGCGCGCCACCACCAGGCGCTCGACCACGCCCTTGGCGCGCGCGGTGCGGATGTAGTCCTCCTGCAGCACCTCCAGTATCGAGGAGCGCATCATGCGCGTCGACACCGCGGAGTAGCGGTAGCCGACCGCGAGCGCCGGCCAGATCAGCTGGGAGAGGTTCTCCCACGGGTCGTCCACGAACGAGGTGAAGGTAAGCGGCGGAATCCAGGAGAAATACGTGAGCAGCAGCAGGATGATGATCATGCCGAGCCAGAACGAGGGCACCGCGAGCCCGGCGATCGAGAACACGCGGATCGCCTGGTCGATCCACGTATCCTTGAAGATGGCCGATAGCGTGCCGAGCGGAAGGGCGAGCAGCACGGCGAGGATCGTCGCCATCACCGCCACCTGCAGCGAGAGCTCGAGCCGGATGCCGATCTCGTACGCGACCGATCTCCCGGTCCACATCGAGACGCCGAAGTCCCCTTGCAGCACGCCCCAGAACCACTTGAAGAACTGCACCGCCAGCGGCTGGTCGAGGCCGAGGCGCGCGCGCTCCTGGTCGATCACTTCCTGCGAAATGTTCGCGCCGCCCGCATCGCCCAGCAGCATGGTGGCGACGGGGTCGCCCGGCATCAGGCGCAGCAGGAAGAACACGAGGACCGCGACGCCGATCAGCGTCGGGATCATCAGCAGGGTGCGGTGGAGGATGAAGCGCAGCACGGTCTTACGAGTGACGATTACAGGTGACGATTACAAGTGACGAATATGGGTGACGCAAGACTGCCGCCGTCGGCACGTCACCCGTATCTCGTCACCCTTATCTCGTCACCTGTATCTCGTCACTTCGTCGCTACCGGTCGAGCCAGACGTCCGCGAGATCCTGCCCCACGTAGTGGCTGGGCGTGATGTGCCAGCCCTTGAGCTCCTTGTGGTGCACGATGATGCGGTGCCACCAGATCGTCGGGATGGTGTAGGCCTGCTCGAGCGCCCGCTTCTCGAACTCGCGCAGGATCGCATTGCGCTTCTTCTTGTCGAGCTCGCCGGACTGCCGGTCGAACAGATCGTCCAGCACGCGATCGGTCTGCTGCGCGTAGTTGATCGGCGCGCGGTCATGCGACAGGTACTTCTGCAGCTGCAGGTTGGGCTCGTCCATGAAGTCGCAGTTGAAATCGAGCGCCGCGTCGAACGTCGGCTTGTCGCGCTGCTGCGCGGCGAGGTAGAGCCGCGTCTCGAGCTGCTCGTGCTTGACGGCGAGCCCGATCTGCCGCCACTGGTCGATCAGGAACACCCCCACCGGCGTATACGGCATGGCGACGTTGCGGTTGGTGAGCGTGAAGCTGAGATTCGGCACGCCCGCCGCGGCGAGCAGCTTTCGCGCTTCCGCGCGGGAGGCGGCCACATTCCTGGAGAATCCCGGATATTCGAGCAGCTCACTCTCGCTCGCGGCGAGCTCGTAGCCCGGCCGCAGGATGCCGCCGACGTGGCGCACCAGCGCAACCTGTGACAGCGCCTGGGCGCCGCCCCAGCGGTCGATCGCGAGATTGAGCGCCTTACGCACGCGCTGGTCATCGAAGGGCTTCTTCTTGGTGTTGAAGGTCACCACCAGCGAGCACACCCAGGGGGTCTCCTGCACCACCGCCCGGTTACCGAGCGCCTTGACGATGCGGTCGCGGTTGGCCGGGGGATGGCCCCGGAACTCCACGATCACCTCGCCCGCGGATAGCGCGTTCACCATCGGCGCGCCGCTGATGAAGATCGCCACGTAGCCGGCCAGATAGGGCTTGCCCTTCTCGAAATACTGCTCGAACCTGCGGCCCGTCCAGTGCGAGCCCGCCACGTGGCCGGCGAAGGTAAACGGCCCGGTGCCCATGATGTTGCGCTCGGGGAAGCGCGGGTCCTGCTTCAGCTTCGCCGCGCTGTATATGCAATCCCAGGGGCTCGCGAAGCTCGCCAGCATGCCAGAGTTGGGCTTCTTGAGCCTGAACACCACGGTCTGGGCGTTCGGGGTTTCGATCGAGGCGATGTCGGCGTAGGTCGCCTGGCGCACCGAGCGCGCGCCGCCGGTCGGGTTGCGCAGCCGCTCGTAGGTCGCCTTGATGTCCTCGGAGGTCAACGTCGAGCCGTCGTGGAACTTCACGCCCTTGCGCACCCGGAAGGTGTAGGTGAGGCCGTCCTTCGATACCGTCCACGACTCCGCGAGGTCGCCCTTGATCGCCGGGTATTTCGCGGTATCGAACTCGAGCAGCGTGTTGTAGTGCGGCCGCACCGGGTGGATGAACGCGAAAGACGTCTGCGCATGGCAATCGTAGTTCGGCGGCTCGGCGCTCACCGCGAACTTGAGCAGCCCGCCCCGCACCGGCGTCTCGGCCGCCATCGCCCCCGCGGCGGCGAGCGCGGCCGCGCCCAATACCAATGCTGTCAGTTGCTTCATGGTCCCTCCTCCATTATTGATATTCAGAGTTTGATGCAGGCGGCGAAATGCCTCGGCCGTACCTCCCGCAGCGGCGGGACGGTCATCTTACACTCTTCGCCCGCCAGCGGGCAGCGCGTGTGGAACACGCAGCCCGATGGGGGATTGAGCGGGCTCGGCACCTCGCCGCCGAGCACCCGGTACTGGCGCTTCGCCTCGATCTCGGGATCCGGAATCGGAACCGCGTCGAGCAGCGCCTGGGTATAAGGATGCAGCGGATCCGCGTAGAGCGTGTCGCGGTCGGCGATCTCCATCACGCGCCCGAGATACATCACCACCACGCGGTCGGAGATGTGCCGCACCACCGCGAGATCGTGCGCGATGAAAAGAAACGTCAGCCTGTAGCGGCTCTGCAGGTCCTCCAGCAGGTTGATGATCTGCGCCTGGATCGATACGTCGAGCGCGGAGACCGGCTCGTCGCACACGATGAAGGACGGCTGCATCGCCAGCGCGCGCGCGATGCCCACGCGCTGGCGCTGCCCGCCCGAGAGCTCGTGCGGATAGCGCTCGGCCATGTACTCGAAGAGTCCGACCTGGGTCAGCAGCTCGGCCACCTTCGCGCGCGCCGCCGCGGCATCCGGGACGAGCTTGTACACGCGCATCGGCTCGGCGATGATCTGGCCGATCGTCATGCGGGGATTCAACGAGCTGTAGGGGTCCTGGAAGATCACCTGGATCTTGCGCCGGTAGTCCTTCAGCTGCTGGCCTTCCGCGCGCGTCACATCGGCGCCTTCGAACACAACGCTGCCGCCGGTCGCGCGCTCGAGCCGCAGCAACGTGCGCCCCACTGTCGTCTTGCCGCAGCCGGACTCTCCCACCAGGCCGAGCGTCTCGCCGGGAAAGATTTCCAGCGACAGCCCGTCCACCGCTCGCACCACGGCATGCTCGCGCTTGAGCACCTGCATACCGGCTCCGACATCGAAGTAGGTGCGCAGGTCGCTCACCTTCAGGAGCGGCTTTGCGGTGTCGATCCGCTTGGGCACGGGCAGCTCGGGCTTCGCGCTTTGCAGCCCGAGCCCGGTCGGGCCGACCCGCGCCATCTCCTTGGCGCGAATGCAGGCGGAATAGCGGTGCGGCTCGACCGCGACGATCTCCGGCATGCTCGCCACGCACGCGTCCTGGCGCGCCAGGCAGCGCGGCGCGAAGCGACAGCCCGGGGGAGGCTCCAGGAGGTTGGGCGGCAGGCCCTCGATGGTTTCCAGCTTCTTGCCGCGCGGCTTGTCGAGGCGCGGCACCGATCGCAGCAGTCCCGCCGTGTACGGGTGCAGGGGCCGCGCAAAAACGTCGGCGGCGGAGCCCTGCTCCGCCAGCCGCGCCGCATACATCACGTTCACGCGGTTGGCATAGCGCGCGACGATCCCCAGGTTGTGCGTGATCACGACGAGCGCGATGTCGAGATCGCGCGAGAGGTCCTTCATGAGCTTCAGGATCTGCGCCTGGATGGTCACGTCGAGCGCCGTGGTGGGCTCGTCGGCGATGATCAGCCTGGGATTGCACGAGAGCGCGATCGCGATCATCACGCGCTGGCGCATGCCGCCGGAGAACTGGTGCGGGTACTGCCCGAGCCGGCGCTCCGGATCCGGCATGCCGACCATCTTCAGGAGCTCCACCGCTCTCGCGCGCGCCTGGGCCTCGCTCATGTTGAGATGGATCAGCAGCGGCTCCATGATCTGGAAGCCGATGGTGAGCACGGGGTTGAGGGAGGTCATCGGCTCCTGGAAGATCATCGCGATGTCGCGCCCGCGGATCTCACGCATTTCGTCTTCGGAGAGCTCGAGGAGATTGCGGCCCTGGAACAGGATCCGGCCGGCGACGACGCGCCCGGCAGGGCGCGCGAGGAGCCGCATGATCGCGAGCGAGGACACCGACTTGCCGCAACCTGACTCGCCGACAAGGGCGACGACTTCCCCGGGCCGCACCTTGTAGGATATGCCCTCGACCGCGCGCACGACGCCGCGCGTCGTCACGAAATGGACGTGCAGGTCCTCGACTTCGAGCAGCCAGGGGCTTTGCGAAGCTTCGGGCGCGGGCACGCCGCGCGCTGCAGTGGGCTGGTCCATCCTCCGGGGAATGCTGCTTGTTGTGTTTGGTTCAGGCTAGATACCACCCTGTGGATTGTCAAGCATCGGACTCGGCGCCTTCCCGTGAATGCGACGAGGTAGCGAGCCGCCTCAGGGATTCGACAGCAAGTCGACGAGCTTTCTCACGCCGGCACGTCGCCACTCCATCACGAAGCAGCGCGGCGTCGGGCGCATCTGTCGCCGATCGGCAAATTCAAACTTGCCGTGGATTCAGTCGATTACCGGCCCGCGGCGCCTGCGCGTTGCCCATCGGCGACGAATTCGGCCCCATCCCCCGAGCGCGGCACGGGACTAACGACTTGATTTCGCTGCAATTGCCCGCCCTGGCACGGATGTCGCAGGGACCTGCTCGCGAGCTGCGTGGCTCCACGCAGCATTTCTTTTCAATCACGAAGGAGATGATCGATGAACACATGGCAGAAGCTTCGCTCCATCCTGCTGGCGGCGCTGTTCGCCAGTCTAGCGAGCGTCTCGTTCGCGGTATCCGCCGCTACGTCTGCGGCGCTGCCCATTGACGGGACTCTCGGCACCGCGGACACGCCTTCGCAGTCGCAGGAAACTCCGGTCGACTGCAAGAAGAAGCCGGACGATCCGCGATGCAAGAACAAGCCGTACTAGGCTTGATCTGCCGTTCCGGGCGATGCCGCATGACCGCGGCGGCACCGCACCCGTTGCTCCTCCCCCGAAGCGGTCGGCGCAGCCTGTCGATGTCCGCTGCGCCAGATTCGGGGGCAGTACCAACCAACCTTTCGAGGAAACCATGAAACCGAACTCGACGGCAACACCTGGCACGACGGTCCGACTGGCGCTCGCAGGAGCGCTCCTCATCGGCCTCGCCGCCTGCGATCAGGGCCCGCAGACCGAGAATTCCGCTAAGTCCTTCGACAACCTTGTCAAGAACGCCGGGCGCGATCGCGAAATGACGCCGGCGCGCGCCATTCCGGACGACGGGGGAACGAGCCAGCCTCAGTCCGGCAGTCCCGGCACCGACCTGGTGCTGGCGGCCCGGGTAAAGGCCGCTCTCTCCGCCGAACCGGGCCTGCGCTCGGTCACGGTGGACGTCAAGTCGACCGACGGCGTCATCACGCTCTACGGCACAGCGGATTCCGCGGCGAAGAGCCACCAGGCCGCGATGATCGCCATGAACGTGGACGGGGTGCGCTCCGTCCGGAACGAGATGGTCATCGTCAGGGGATCCTGACGGCAGTCAGTCACCCACACAGGAGAACATCATGAACCGCACATCACGGATGCCGAAGCATCCATCGAGGACACTTGTCGTCGCGCTTGCCGCGGCGGCGGCACTCGCAGTGCTTGCGGGGTGCTCCAGCACGCCGACACAGGAAAGCGCCGGCGAGTACTTCGACAACAGCCTCATCACCGCCAAGGTGAAGTCGGCGCTGCTCGGCACCGAAGACCTCAGCTCCGGCAACATCAGCGTGGCGAGCTTCAAGGGCAAGGTGCAGCTGAGCGGCTTCGTCCCGACCGAGACCGACAAGCAGCGGGCCGAGGTCATCGCGCGTGACGTCGAAGGCGTCAAGGTCGTGACCAACGCCATCGAGATCAAGGGCCAGTGAGGCCCCCGGCAGCGTCTGCCCCTACTCGGCGCGGATGTTGTTCTCGCGCACGACTTTCCCCCAGCGCGCCATCTCGGAGCCGATGAACTTCTGAAGCGCCGCCGGGCTGCTGACGACGAGGTCCATGCCCTGCGCCCCGGAGAGTTGCTTGCGCACGTCCGGCTGGTTGAAGACCTTGACGAGCTCCGCGTGGAACCGGTCGAGGATCGGCTTCGGCGTTCCTCCCGTCGCGAGTATTCCCCACCAGGCGACCGCCGAGAATCCGGGGAACCCCTGCTCCGCGACCGTCGCCACGTCGGGCAGCGTGCTGGCGCGCTTGTCGCCGGTTGTCGCGACGGGCCGCAGCTTGCCGCCCTTCACGAACGGGGTCAGCAGCGCGACCGTGCCGACCGCGAGCTCGACGTCCCCGCCCATCGCCGCGACGGTCATCGGCCCGCCGCCCTTGTAGGGCACGTGCACGAGCTTGACCCCGCCCGCCTGCTGCACCAGCGTCATCAGGAGATGCCCGAGGCTGCCGCTTCCGACCGATCCGAAGGTCACGGTGTCCGGCTTTGCTTTCGCCGCCTTGATCACGTCGCCGAAGCTCTTGTAGGGCCTGGCCGGGTTGGTGACGATGCCGTACGGCGCGGTGGCAACCAGCATGACCGGCGCAAGGTCCTTCGCCGTGTCGAACGGCAGGTTGGGGATCAGGAAGGGGTTCACGACGTGCGTATCGAACACGAAGACATAGGTGTAGCCGTCCGGTGTTGCCCGCGCCGTGATGCCGGTGCCGATGGAGCCGGATGCGCCGGTCCGGTTGTCCACGATGAATTGCTGGCCCAGCACGGGTGTCAGCTTCGCGCCGACCAGCCGCGCGAGGGGATCGACCGTTCCGCCCGGCGGAAACGGCACGATGAACCGCACCGGCCTCGTGGGCCAGTCCACTTTCTGGGCGAGCGCGGGCAACGCTGCCAGCGCGGCCACCAACGCAATCACCGCGTGGCGAAGCAGGGTCGTTCTCATCATCCCCTCCTCGAGCTATCCGGCTGCTAGGTTAACACCGGCCGGGCTTTACCCGCCGGGCATTTTGAGTCACGCTCTACCCCTCACGACGCGGGGGGGAAAAGATGAACATCGGCTTGCCGGTCGCTATCGCCTTCGCCGGGGCGCTCGCGGTATCCGCGGGTGCCTGGGCGCAGGACAAGTATCCCTCGCGCCCGATACGCCTGGTCATTCCGTTCGCGCCCGGGGGCGGGAGCGATGTCACCGCGCGCATGCTCGGCCCGCGGATCGCGGACCGGCTGGGGCAGCCGGTGGTGATCGACAACCGGCCCGCGGCATCCGGCGTCGTCGGCGCGGACATCGTCGCGAAGGCCGTGCCCGACGGCTACACGCTGCTCGGCACCACGGTCACCTTCGTGATCAACGGCACTCTCCAGAAGGGGCTGCCCTACGACGCGTTCAAGGACTTCACGCCGATCACGCAGGCGATCGTGTCGCCGTTCGGGCTGCTGCTGCACCCTTCGGTCCCGGCGAAAACGGTGAAGGAGTTGATCGCCTACGCGAAGGCCAGCCACGGCAAGCTCAACTACGGCTCCTCGGGCCCGGGCAGCTCTCCGCATCTCTCGGCCGAGCTGTTCCTGTCGATGGCCGGGCTCACGATGACGCACGTGCCCTACAAAGGCATCGCGCCCGCGATCACGGCGCAGCTCGGGAACGAGGTCCAGGTCGCCTTCTCCAACATGTTCTCCACGCTCGGCCACTGGAAGGCGGGGCGGCTGCGGCTCATCGCGCACGGCGGGGCCAAGCGCGTGGAGAGCTTTCCGGACATTCCCACCATCTCCGAGTCGGGCCTGCCCGGCTACGAGTCGAGCAACTGGTACGGCTACGTGACGACCGCCCGGACGCCGCCGGCGATCATCCGCAGGCTGAACCAGGCCTTCGTCGCGGCCATCAATGAGCCCGACGTGCGCAGGACCCTCGTCGCCCAGGGCAACGACGTCATCGCCAACACGCCCGAGGCCTTCGCCAGGGTGATCCAGGCCGACGCCGAGCGCTGGGGCGGGATCGGCCGCAAGCTCGGCATCCAGCTCAATTAGGGAGGACACACGATGCACCGCCTGAATCCGACCGTCCGCGCAGCCGCGCTCGCCTGCGCTCTCGCCGCGCAGCCGCTCATCGCCGCGCAGCCCGGCGGCGCGCAGGTATATCCGACCAAGCCCGTCCGCTTCATCGTGCCGTTTGCGCCGGGCGCGGGCACCGACACGACCGCGCGCACCATTGCCCTGAAGCTGTCCGAAGCGTGGGGCCAGCAGGTCGTCGTGGACAATCGCACCGGAGCGGCGGGCGCGATCGGGGTGGACCTGACCGCCAAGGCGATCCCGGACGGCTACACGATCTGCCTGATCTCCGCCTCGCATTCCGTCAATGCCGCGGTCAACCCGAAGCTGCCCTACGACCTCGTCAAGGACCTCGCGGCGATTTCGCAGGCAAGCTCGCTCTTCTACGTCGTCTACCACAACCCCTCGGTCCCCGTGAAGTCGATCAAGGAGCTTGTCGCCTACGCCAAGGCGAACCCGGGCAAGCTCAATTTCGGATCGTCGGGCACCGGCGGGCTGCAGCACTTCGCGGGAGAGATGTTCAACCACGTGGCCGGCATCAAGATGATCCACGTGCCCTACAAGGGCACCGCCGCCGTCATTCCGGCCATGCTCGCCGGCGACGTGCAGGTCGGCTTCGGCACGCTCTTCGGCGTGCGGCCCCACCTGCCGAGCGGCCGGCTGAGAGCGCTCGCGGTGACCACCGGCAAGCGCACGCCCGCTGCGCCGGAGCTGCCGACCGTCATCGAGGCCGGCGTGCCCGGCTACGAGGTGGACCAGTGGTACGGCGTGCTCACCTCGGCGCAGGTGCCCGCGCCCATCGTCCGGAAGCTCAATGCCGCGATCAACGAGGCGCTCAAATCTCCGGACGTGGTGAAGCGGTTCTCGGCCGACGGCTCGACGCCCAGGGGCTCGTCCCCCGAGCAATTCGCCGCGCACATCCGCTCCGAGATCGCCAAGTGGCGCAAGCTCGTGAAGGAAGCGAAGCTCGAGCTCCGGGGATAGGAAATCAATTGGAGAAAGGATCCGGCATGTCCATCGCTTACAACCCTGCAGGCCGTTTCGAAATCAAGGCATGGGACGTGGAGTTCCGGCGCGCCCCCAAGCGGACGCTGATGGCGCGCGTCTACCAGCCCCAGGGCCCGGGGCCTTTCCCGACGCTGCTGGACGCGCACGGCGGCGCGTGGCACGACAAGGACCGTCTTGCGAACGCCCCGATGTGCGAGGCGGCCGCGCGCAGCGGCATCCTGGTGGTGGCGATCGACATGACGAACTCCCCCGAGGCGCCGTACCCGGCCTCGGTGCAGGACGCGAATTACGGGGTCCGGTGGCTCAAGTCCCGGGCGCCGGAATGGAAGGGAGATCCATCGAGCCTCGGCATCCTGGGCAGCTCGAGCGGCGGCCACGTCGCGGAGCTCGTTGGCATGCGCCCGCGCGACTCGCGCTACAACGCCCTGCACGGGCCGGCGGGGGTGGATGCGACGGTCGCCTACGTCGCCACGCGCTCGCCCATCAGCGACCCGCTCGCGCGCTGCCAGCACATGGAGAAAACGAACCGCCCGGACATGGTGAAGAAGAGCAAGCTCTACTTCGACCCGTGGGACTCCATCATCGAGGCCAACCCGCAGCAGATCCTCGAGCGCGGCGAGAAGGTCTCGCTGCCGCCGCTCCTCATCCTGCAAGGCGAGCTGGACTCGAACGTGCCGTGGCAGCAGCAGGAAAAATTCGCCAAGGCCTACCGTGCGGCCGGCGGCGAGTGCGAGCTCGAGATCTTCAAGGGCTGCGAGCACATGTGGATCTCCGAGCCCGGCCCGCAGACCGATCGCGCGCACGAGGTGTTGAAGGCGTTCATCGCCCGGCAGATGCGGGCGCTGCGCCGCGCCGCCTAGCCGGGAAGCGGCGGTACCCCGCGCGGCGTCAGGAAACGCCCTCGACGACCCGCAGCTCCCGCTCCACCGCGTCCTTCCCCAGCGCCTTCAGGGCCGCCTGGTAGCCGGGGCTGTCGTGCGCGGCGATCGCCTGTGCCAGGCTGTCGAACTCGATCACGACCGTGCGCTGGTTCAAGCCCGCTTCGTAGACCTTGGCGGGCATCCCGCGCACGAGGAAACGCCCGCCTGCGGCCTGCACCGCGGGCGCCGCAAGCTTGGCGTAGGCGGCGAGGGCATCGGGGTTCTTGATCGAGCGGTAGAACGCAATCCAGTAGGCCTTGGCCATGGAATCCTCCCTGAGGTGATGGGTGTCGCGGTGGAAGCGCCGGGGATTCTACCCGGTACCCTGTTTTTGCGTCCGGACGGGGGATAAACTGGGCGGACCTCGGAGGAGGAAGAACATGAATATCCTGGCGCTCGCTCTCGCCGTCGTTCTCGTCTCGCTGACTGCCCCTGCCACGGCCGCTGACAAGTATCCGACCCGGCCGATACGGCTGATCGCGCCGTTTCCGCCCGGCGGCGGCACGGATATTTTGTCGCGGATCATTGCCATGCCGGCGACTGAAACACTCGGCCAGTCAGTCGTGGTCGACAACCGGCCCGGGGCCGGCGGCGCGATCGGCGCGGACATCGCAGCCCACGCCGAGCCCAACGGCCACACGCTGATACTGGTCTCCAGCAGCTACGCCGCCACCGCCGCCTACCGCAAGCCCTCGTACGATCCGGTAGACGGCATCGCGCCGATCATCCTGATCGGCACCACGGGGCTCCTGATGATCACGCACCCGACCGTCACGGCGAAAAGCATCCCGGAACTCATCGCCTACGCCAAGGCCAATCCCGGCAAGCTCAACTACGCCTCCGTCGGCATGGGCAGCGTGAGCCATCTCGCGCACGAGTTGTTCCGGCTGCTGGCCCGGGTCGACATCGTCCACGTCCCGTTCAAGGGGGGCGGACCGGCGCTCCAGGGCGTCATCGGCAACGAGGTGCAGATCGGGGCGGTGAGCATCGTGCCCACCATTCCCCATATCCGGGCGGGGCGGCTGCGCGCCATCGGCGTCACCACCCCGAAGCGCTCGCCGGTGCTGCCCGATGTTGCCAGCATCGGCGAGGCCGTCCCGGGATTCGAGGTGACCCACTGGTACGGAATGTGGGCGCCCAAGGGCACGCCGAAGCCCATCCTCTCCCGGTGGAACCAGATCGTCGCGAAGCTGCTCGCCGGCGAAACCATGAAGCGGAGCATGCAGGCCGAGGGACTGGAGATCGCCGGCGGCCCGCCCGAGGAGTTCCACGGCCGCGTCCGCGCTGACGTCGGGAAATGGCGCAAGGTCGTCGCGCAGGCCAACATCAAGTAGGGCGCACGCAACCCGCAGCCGGGAGAAAATTCAGAGGGTGGGGCTCTTGAACTCCCCGCCCATCGCGACGAGGCCCCACGGCGGCAACTGCGCGTCGGTGCTGAAGCTGAAGTGGCCGGCGGCGGCGTGCTGGTCGCGGAACGCGCGCTGCAGCGGCGCGTGGTCGTAGATGCCGTTGGCGCCGGCCATCTCCTGCAGCGAGTCCACCGCCTCCACCGCGAGCTTCGCCGCCATCGCGGCGTTGCGCTTGTAGCGCAGCCGCGTCTCGACGTCGAGCGTGCCGCCCGCCTCGTAGATACTCATCGCCTCCAGCACGTCGTTGCGCAGCAGCAGCCCCGCGGCGTCGATCTTCGCCCCCGCCTCGCCGATGCGCAGCTGCACCGTCTGAAAATCGCGCATCCTCGCCCCCTGGTAGCTGGTGCTGCGCGATTTCACCAGCTCGATCGTGATCTCCAGCGCCGCGCGCGCGTTGCCGACCAGGCAGCCGCCGATGCCGTGGCCGCCCAGCGCCGAGATCGGGATGCGGAAGTGGGGGTTGGAGTTGTACTTCAGCCCCGGCCAGGTGTGCCCGGGCTTGCCGACCTGCATGGAGATCGTCCGGTAGGCGGGAACGAACACGTCCTTGCAGCGCACCGTCTTGCTGCTCGTCGCGCGCATGCCGAGCACGTGCCAGTCGTCCACCACCTCGTAGTCGGAGAGCGGAACCAGGCAGAACAGGTAATCGATGGGCTCGGTGCCCTGGCGCAGCACACATGCAAGGAGGTTCCAGTCGGAGTGGTCGGTGCCCGAGGAGAAGTTCCATTCGCCCGAGAGCCTCACGCCGCCTTCCACCGGGACGCCGCGGCCCTGCTGGAAGGCGATGCCGGAGGCAACGCACACGTCGCGGTTCGGCCCCCACACTTCTTCCTGGGCCTTCCGCTCGTACCAGCCGACGGTGCGGTGGTGGGAGGCGAGGTTGTGCACCGTCCAGCCCACCGAGATGTCGCCGCGCGAGAGCATCTCGGGCATGTCGTAGTAGGCGGCGAACGGCAGCTCCATCCCGCCCCACGCCTTGGGCTGGAGGTAGCGGATCAACCCGCTGCGGTTGAGCGCCTCCATCACCGGGGGCGTGAGCCTGCGCGCTTTTTCGCATTCCGCGGCGTGGCTGCGGAAGAAGGGAATCAGCTCGCGCGCGCGGCGCATCGCCTCCTCGTAGCCCACGCCGGAGAAGTCCGCGGCAGATGTCGCCACGCCGTGCCGCTCGCTGCGGTCCCGCGCTCCCCTCACGTTCTCACCACCTGTCCCCATGCCCTCCTCGCAGAAATGAAAACGCCCCGCGGACAGGGGGTCCCCGGGGCGTCTTCGCCAAGGCACGCCGGCTCAGCGCCGGTCGAACGTCCTTCCGCTACAGGTTGATCCACTGTTCGAGCCGTGCTCACCGGTACTGCCTCCAAGGTCTCTCACGGGATCACCTCCTTTCATGATTGAGGAGCCGCTAGTCTACCAAACTCCGCGGTGGCATACTGCCCGCACCCCGTCTCACCGCACCTCAGGAGGAACGCATGCCTGCAAAGGACATCAAGATTCGCTCGAAGGAAGGCGGCAGCTTCGACTGCTATCTCGCCACGCCCGCCGGCGCCGGGAAAGTGCCGGCCATCGTGCTCGCCTCCGCCGTGCACGGCGTCGACCAGGACATGCGGGCGCTTGCCGACCAGTTCGCCGCGCAGGGCTACATCGCGGCGGCGCCCGATCTCTTCTGGCGGACCGTCCCGGGCCCGCTCGCGCGCGACGACGACCGGTCGAAGACGCGCTCGCAGCCCCGCCTGGAGAAGATCCGGACCGGGGAAGCCGACATGGCGGACACGCTCGCCGAGGTGCGCAGGCTCCCGCAGTTCAACGGGCGCGCGGCGGCGATGGGCTTCTGCTACGGCGGTCCCTACGCGATCCTCGGTCCGAAGCGCCTGGGCTACGACGCCGGGGTCTCCTGCCACGGCACGCAGCTCGGAGACTTCATCAAGGACCTCGACGGCGTCACCCAGCCTGTGTGCATCATCTGGGGCGACCAGGACCATGCGGCGCCGCCCGAGGTGCAGAAAGCCTACCGCGCAGTGCCCGCGCGCATGAAGAACGTGGAGGTGCACATCTTTCCCGGCGTGCTCCACGGCTACATGATGCGGGGGAACTCGAAGGCGTTCCACCAGCAGACCTACGACTTCTCCATGACGCGCGCGCTCGCGATCCTGAGCGGCCTGCGCGGCGCGGGAGAGCCCCTGCGCAAGGCGGGCTGACCGCCGGTCGCGGCGCTAGCGTGCGAGCGCGCGCTCGAGCACGCGCGCGACGTGAATCGCTGATCGGCCCGATCCGTCCCGGATCTGGTGGCGGCAGCTCGTGCCGTCCGCGACGATCAGCTCGTTCGCGGCCGCCTTGCGCACGCGCGGCAGGAGCGTCAACTCCGCCATCTTCATCGAAACGTCGTAGTGCGCGGCTTCGTAGCCGAAAGCGCCCGCCATGCCGCAGCAGCTCGACTCGACCGCTTCCACCTCCAGCCCGGGGACGAGCCCGAGCACCTTCTGCACGGCGGGCATGGCGTCGAACGCCTTCTGGTGGCAATGGCCGTGGAGCAGCGCCTTCTTCTCCGGGAGCGGCGCGAGCTTCAGGTCGAGCCGCTCCGCTTCCTGCTCGCGCGCGAGGAATTCCTCGAACAGAAATGCGTTCATCGCGAGCTCGGCGCTCTCCCCGCCCGGCAGCATGGAGAGAAACTCGTCGCGCAGGCCGAGGAGGCAGGAAGGCTCGAGTCCCACCACCGGCACGCCGCGCTCGACATAGGGCGTCAATGTCTCGACGACGCGGCGCGCTTCGCTTCGCGCCTCCTCGACCAGTCCGGCCGCAAGAAAGGTCCGGCCGCAACAGAGCGGACGGCCGCCATTCACCGGCTGCGGCAGATGCACGTCGTAGCCAGCCGCCTGCAGCACTGCAAGCGCGGCGTGCGCGTTCTCAGGCTCGAAGTAGCGGTTGAAGGTGTCGATCAGTAGGACCGCTTCGCGGCTGGAACCCCCTGCCCCCTCAGGGGGAAGGCTGGGATGGGGGTGGTTTTCCGCAATTGCATCGCGGCGCCACTTGGGCAGCGAGCGTTGGCGGGCAAAGCCGAGCCAGCCCTGCGCCATGGACTGCATCGCGTTCGTGAGCGGCGCGAGGCGCGCGGCGAGCGGCGCATAGCGCGGCAGGTACGCAAGCAGCCGATCCTTCAGCGCCAGGCGGTGGCGCTGGCGGTAGTGGTGGAGGAATTCCACCTTCATCTTCGCCATGTCGACGCCCGTCGGGCACTCGCGCCGGCAGCCCTTGCAGGAGACGCACAGCTCGAGCGTCGAATAGAGCTCGTCGGAGGCCAGCGCCTCATTTGCGTTCATCTGGCCGAGCTGGCCGGAGAGCGCGAGCCGCAGCGTGTTGGCGCGCCCGCGCGTGAGATGGCGCTCCTCGCGCGTGACCCGGTAGGAGGGGCACATGGTGCCGGCGTCGAACTTGCGGCAGTGGCCGTTGTTGTTGCACATCTCCACCGCCTTGGCGAAGCCCTCCCCGCGGTGGCCCGCGCCCGCTCCATGCTCCGACCAGTCGAGCGCGGTCTTGATCGGGATCGTGCGGTAGCCCGGCGGGTAGCGAAAGAGCGAGCGGTCGTCCTGCCTGGAGGGCCGCACGATCTTGCCGGGGTTCATGAGCCCCTTCGGATCGAAGAGATCCTTGATCTCCCCGAACGCGCGCGTCAACTTCGGGCCGAAGAACGGCTCGATCCACTCCGATCGCACCAGCCCGTCGCCGTGCTCGCCGGAGTAGGCGCCCTTGAAGTGCCTCACCAGCTCCGCCGCCTCTTCGGCGATGGCGCGCATCTTGATTGCGCCGTCGGACCGCATGTCGAGGATGGGCCGCACGTGCAGGCATCCGACCGAGGCGTGCGCGTACCAGGTGCCTTTCGTCCCGTGCTTCTCGAACACGCGCGTCAGGCGGTCGGTGTACTCGGCGAGGTGCTCGAGCGGCACCGCGCAGTCCTCGATGAAGGACACGGGCTTGCCGTCGCCCTTCATGGACATCATGATGTTGAGACCCGCTTTCCTCACCTCCCACACGTCGCGCTGGATGCGGGCGTCGGTAATCTCGATGACGCTTCCCGGGAAGCCGAGCTCGCCCATCAGTTCGACGAGTTGCCGGAGCCTGCGCACCTGCTCGTCGCGGTCGTCGCCGGCGAACTCCACCAGCAGGATGGCGTCCGGGTCGCCCTTGATGGCCTGATCCACCGTCGCGCGGAACGCGGGATTCCCGCGCGCGAGCCCGATCATGGTGCGGTCCACCAGTTCCACCGCGGCCGGCTCGAGCTGCACGATGCGGCGCGGCGCCTCCATCGCCCTGTAAAAGGTCGGGAAATGGCACACGCCGAGCGCCCGGTGCTTCGGCAGTGGCGAGAGCTTCAAGTGGATGCGGCGCGAGAAGGCGAGCGTGCCTTCCGAGCCCACCAGCAGGTGCGCCATGTTGAAGGGGGCGCCGTTCAGCATGTCCAGGTTGTAGCCGCCGACCCGGCGCAGGAGCTTCGGCACGCGGTGCTCGATCTCCTCGGCCTCGCGGGCGGCGATCGCGCGGATCTTTCTGACCAGCTCGACGTAGCCTTTCGGCCCGGCGAGCCGGCCTACCTCC
>DATBMB010000099.1:0-5401 GCA_036555035.1 Burkholderiales bacterium
ATGCAGGGCTTCTGCCCCGAGTGTGGCACGCCGATCTATTCCACGACGCCCACCGACCAGAAGGTCTACGGGCTGCGCATCGGGACGATACGCCAGCGCGCCCAATTGCGCCCGAAGAAGCAGCAATGGTGCCGCTCTGCCCTCGAGTGGGCGCTGGACATCCGCGCCTTGCCGCAGGTGTCCAAGCAACAGTGACGAGTTGTCATTCCCGCGGATGCGGGAATCCAGGATGAACGAAGTCCAGAAAGCCGACCCCGACGCCCGCCGCCGGGCGGCACTGGTGCTGATCTTCGCGGCGGCGATCGGCGGCCTCCTCATATCCGCCTTCGAGCACTTCCGCGAACCCTTTCGGGAATGGCTGGTGTCTGATCCCGCGGAAACGCCGCGTCGGGCCAGGCTGGCGTTGAGTGTGTCCATTCTCGTCCTTTCCACGCCGGCGATCGCGTTCGCCATCTATCTCTGGCTGCTCGGGAGGAAGGTGCTGAGGGCGGAGCGGTTTCCGCCGCCCGGTCTTCGCGTGATCCGGGACACACCCGTGATCCGCGGCGCCGCCGCCGTGACTCGCGGACACGCCGTACAGATTTTCGCGGTGTGCCTGGGCGTCGCCGTCGGCGTCCTGTGCCTTTTCATCTGGTGGTTTGCAGGTACTATTTCCCTCTCCCCTGCGGGGAGAGGGTAGGGTGAGGGGATGAAACCCACGGTCGAATCCAGACCTGCACAGACTGAGTACTCCGCTCTGGCCCGTCGGATCAAGCAATGGGGCAGCGAGTTGGGCTTCCAGCAAGTCGGCATTGCCGAGGCCGAGCTCGGCGAAGCCGAAACGCGACTGCTGGACTGGCTCGGAAAGGGCTTTCACGGCGAGATGGACTACATGGCGCGCCACGGGACGAAACGCACGCGCCCCGCCGATCTCGTCCCGGGCACGGTGCGCGTCATCGCCGCGCGCTTGAACTACACGCCGCCGGGCGCGCGGGATAGCCACGAGGTGATGAAGGACGGGGCCCGCGCCTTCATTTCGCGCTACGCGCTCGGGCGCGACTACCACAAGCTCATGCGCGCCCGCATGCAGCAGCTTGCCGAGCGCATCGGGAAGGAAGTGGGCGAGTATCGCTACCGCGTCTTCACCGACAGCGCGCCGGTGATGGAGGTAGAGCTGGCGGGAAAGGCCGGCCTCGGCTGGCGCGGCAAGCACACCTTGTTGCTAAATCGCGAAGCAGGTTCGTACTTCTTCCTGGGCGAAATCTACACCGACCTGCCGCTGCCGGCGGACAAGCCCCAGGACGACCACTGCGGCACCTGTCAGAAGTGCATCGACGTCTGCCCGACGCAGGCGATCGTCGGGCCCTACCAGCTCGACGCGCGGCGCTGTATCTCGTACCTTACGATCGAGCACAAGGGCTCGATCCCGGAGGAGCTGCGCCCGCTGATCGGCAACCGCGTCTATGGCTGCGACGACTGCCAGCTCATCTGCCCCTGGAACAAGTTCGCCTCGACCAGCGCCGAGCCCGACTTCGCGGTGCGGAACGGCCTCGACGACGTGACGCTGGTGGAACTGTTCAGCTGGAGCGAGGCGGAATTTCACGAGCGGCTGGCGGGGAGCGCGATACACCGGATCGGTTACGAAAGATGGTTGCGCAATCTCGCAGTCGGCCTCGGAAATGCGCCAAGGTCCGACGCCGCAATAGCCGCGCTTCGCGCTCGTGCGCTAAGCCCGTCCGGCCTCGTTCGCGAACATGTGGCCTGGGCACTTGCGAAACAGGCGTTGGCCCGTTAGGAAGAGACGCGTGAAATCAATCGGGAGTATTGCGGGAATCGGGCGTTTTCTTGCGGTGGTGGCGCTCGCGGCCGCTCTGCCGTTTCCCGCGACGGCCCAGGTAGACCCGATCGGCATTGTGATCATGCACGGCAAGGGTGGAGCGCCAACCGGATACGTCGCGAATCTCGCCCGGACGCTGGAGGGGAAGGGTTATCTCGTCGCCAATCTCGAGATGCCCTGGTCCGGCCGACGGAACTACGATGTGACCGTCGGGCGCGGCGAGCAGGAGGTCGAAGCTGCGGCGACAGACCTGCGCGCCAAGGGCGCGAAAAAGGTGTTTATTGCGGGTCACAGTCAGGGAGGAGCATTTGCGCTCCACCTCGCGAGCAAGCCAATCGCTGACGGCGTCATAGCCATGGCCCCGGGCGGCGATGTCAGCAATCGCGTCTTCCGGGAGAATCTCGGCGCGTCGGTGGCGCGCGCCCGGGGGCTCGTGGCCGAGGGCAAGGGCAACGAACCAGCGCGGCTCGAGGACTACGAAGGCGCGCGAGGGACGTACACGATCGTGGCCGTTCCCGCAGCCTACGTTACCTGGTTCGACACGGAAGGCGCGATGAACATGGGGCGCGCGGCCCGCCGCGCAAGTCCACGGATTCCCATCCTGTGGATCGTCGGGCGGGGTGAACGTCCCGGGCTGCGAAAGGTGAATATCCCGCTATTCAGTTCGCTCCCCGACAATCCGCTGACCCGGCTGTACGAGCCGGATGCCGACCACACCGGCACGCCCACGGCTTCGGCGGACGAAATCGTGCGCTGGACCAGGGACGTGGCGAGCAGATAACGCGGTAATCTGGGGTTATGATGCAACAGCTTGACCATGTGGAATCTCGGAGTATGAGCATCGTGCCCACCGGTGCGGCGCTGGGCGCCGAGATCCGCGGGGTGGATCTTGCGCGTGACCTTGACGCGAGGACGTTCCGCCACATCGAGGAAGCGTTCGATCACTACGGCGTCATTTTCTTCCGCGACCAGAGGATCACCGTCGCGCAGCAGATCGCCTTCGCCCGGCGCTTCGGCGAGGTGGAGATCAACGTCAACACCCAGGCCTGCCTGCCCGGCCATCCCGAAGTGCTCCTGGTGTCGAACATCAAGGAGAACGGCCGCTACATCGGATTGGCCGACGCGGGAACGACCTGGCACACGGACATGTCGGCGTATGCCTGCCCGCCGCGCTGCTCGATGCTCTACGCGATCGAGGTTCCGCGCGCCGCCGACGGGAACGTTCTCGGCGACACCATTTTCACCAGCGCTGCCGCCGCGTACGACGCGCTCGCGTCGGAAATGAAGGCGAGCCTCTCCGGCAAGCGCTCGACGCACAGCTACCTCGCCAAGATGAACGCGCGCAAGGCGGCGGTGGGCCTGACCCGCGAGGTCACGCCGGAGCATCTGAGCAAGACACCGCCCATCGCGCACCCGGTCTTCCGCACGCACCCGGTCACCGGCCGCAAGTGCATCTACGTCACGGAAGGGGAGTGCACCGGCATCGACGGCATGGCGGAGGCCGAGGCCCTGCCGCTCATATCGGAGCTGCACCGGCACCTGATCGCGCCGAGGTTTCAGTACCGGCACCGCTGGCGCGTGGGCGACGTGCTGATGTGGGACAACTGCACCTGCCAGCACCTGGCCGTGCGAGACTACGGCGAGGGCCAGCGGCGCCTGATGCATCGCGTGACCGTGAACGGCTCGGTGCCGTTCTAGAGCGGAAGGAGAACGAGATGAGCTCGCATGACAAGACTCTCAAGCTGGTGACCAATCTCAAGCGCGATGGGATCGAGAAGCGGCTCGGCGAAGCGCGCAGTGCCGCGCAGAAGGTCGGCCTTTCGGACGTTGCCGGGATGCTCGAAGGTCTCGAAGGCGCCGACAAGGCGCAGATCGAGCAGAAAGTGAAGGACGCGCTCAAGGCCCTCGCCGGCAAGTCCGGCCACTCGGGCATCTCCGAATTGCTCGAGCTCGTGGAGATGAATCTCCCGAACCTCGGGTAGCCCCTCGGCGCGCTGGCGGGACGTGGCCACGATCATCGGCGTATGACCCGGCCAACGTTTACGCTGGCGCCGTTTCTTTCCCTGCTGATGCTCGTCGTCTGGGCGGGCGGATGCGCGACGAAGCCGCCCGCAACGGCGAAGCCGGCCGCGGTGCCGAGGCCCGTGCAGGAGCCGATCCGTGAGCAGACGGTGCGCTTCCGCGGGGCGGACGTGGAGCTGTCGGGGATAGTCTTCGAGCCTGCCTCCGCGGCGGCCGGCGGCGCGCGCCGCCCGGCGGCGGTGTTGATGCATGGCTGCAGCGGAATGTTCACTTCGCGCGGCCAGCTTCCCGCGGGACGCCGCGACTGGGCGGAGCGCATGGCGCGCCGGGGCTACGTTGCGCTGATGGTGGACAGCTTCACGCCGCGCGGGATCCGCTCGGTCTGCGAAATCGTGGGCAGCGAGCGTCCCGCACAGCCGTGGGAGGTGCGCGTTGCTGACGCGTATGCCGCCCTGGATTACCTGGTGGCCCGGGCCGACGTGGACCCGAGGCACGTGCTCGTGGCCGGATGGTCCCACGGCGGCTCGACCGTGACCGGCGTCGTCCGGCCGGAGGCCCTCGGGCGGCGCGCGACCGGCCCGCATTTCCGGGCGGCGATCGCCTTCTACCCGGGCTGCACCCGGCCGCTGCGGCTGAAGAGCTACCAGACGACGATGCCGATGCTGATCCTGCACGGGGAGGAGGACGACTGGACGCCTGTTGCGCCGTGCATCGCGCTGAACGAGAAGCTCAAGAGCTCGCGCTTCCCGCCGGAGTTGATCGTCTATCCCGGCGCATACCACGGATTCGACTCACCCGGCGGGCGGGTTATCTATCTGCCCAGGGTATTCAATCCGCGGGCGCCCGGCGGCCGCGGCGCGTACGTCGGCGGCCACGAGCCCTCGCGGCTGAAGGCGATCGAGGACGTCAACCGGTTCCTCGACCGGAACCTGGCGCGCTGAACGATGCCCAAGCTTTTTGCGCAAAGGATCATGACCATGAAACACGGGCTTGCTTCCACCGTTGTCGCCGCGGTCGCGGCATTGGCATTCACGCAACCGGCAGCGGCGCAGCAGGTGGCCGGAACCTTTGGCAAGGGCCGCACGCACTTCTTCATTACCGGCGGCTCCGGCTACGCCTTCGACGAATCCTACTTTGTCCTCGGGCTCGGGGTGAGCTACTACCTCATCGACGGGCTCAGCGCAGGTCTCGCTTATGAATCGTGGTCGGGTTCGGACCCGGGCATGTACAAGATCACTCCTTCCCTGACGTACGTCTTTTACCAGGTTGACCGCGTCAAGCCCTACGTGGGCGGCTTCTACCGGCGCACCAACGTCGATGGTCTGCCGGACATTGATTCCGCGGGCGCGCGAGGAGGCGTTCTTCTCCAGGCCGGACGCAACGTCCACTTCGGCTTTGGCGTCGTCTACGAGTCCTACCTCGACTGCAGCACCGCGGTCTACCGCAAGTGTGACAGCACCTACCCGGAACTGAGTTTCACGATCGCGTTCTAGCGTCATCACGCTGGACATGCGCTTCGGGCTCTTTGGAACCGCGCAGGCCGACGCGGGCGGCGCGGCGGCG
>DATBMB010000142.1:0-3561 GCA_036555035.1 Burkholderiales bacterium
CTCCCTCTCCCGCGTGCGGGAGAGGGATGGGGTGAGGGTGATCCTCTCCCTCTCCCGCGTGCGGGAGAGGGATGGGGTGAGGGTGATCCTCTCCCTCTCCCGCGTGCGGGAGAGGGATGGGGTGAGGGCATTCTCACAATCCCTGGTAGTTCGGACCACTGCCACCTTCCGGCGGGACCCACGTAATGATGCAGTAGGGGTCCTTGATGTCGCACGCCTTGCAATGCACGCAGTTGGCGGCGTTGATCTGCAACCGCTTGCCGCCGCTGCCGTCATCGACCATCTCGTAGACGTTAGCCGGGCAGAAATTCTGGCACGGGTTGCCGTATTCCTCGCGGCAGCGCGTGGCGCAGATCGTGGTGTCCGCGACCTTGAGGTGCACCGGCTGCTCCTCGTCGTGCTGGGTGGCGGCGAAGAACACCGACGCCAGCCGGTCGCGCGGCGGCAGATCGCGCGCACTCCAGCCACGATCGGGCGATTCGAATTCGTCGAGCCGCTTCAACTCCGAGTTGGCGGAGTTGTGCAGCGTCCACGGAACCTTACCGAGCGTGAGCGTCTCGACTCCGGCGTTGGCGAGCGCAAACCACAGGCCGCGCTTGAAGCCCGGCTTGATGTTGCGCACCTTGCGCAGCTCGCGTCCGCCCGCCGAGGCCCGCCACCGCGCATCGAAGCCCACGCCGGAACCGGTTTCGGCATAGTGCTCCGCGGCCGTGACGCCCGAGCGAATCGCCTGGTGAATGCCCTTGATCTTGGGGAAGTTGAGCGTGCCGCCGGCGTCACCCACGATCACCGCGCCCGGCATCTCGAGCTTGGGCAACGACTGCCAGCCGCCCGCGACGATCGTGCGCGCGCCGGCCGAGATGATCTCGCCGCCATCGAGCAACGCATGAAAGTGCGAGTGGTGCTTGAACTGCTGGAAGGCCTCGAACGGCTTGAAGCGCGGATCGAGGTAATCGAGACCGGCGACGTAGCCGATGTAGAGGCGATTGCCGCCCAGGTGATAGACGAAGCCGCCGCCATAGGTGCGCCAATCGACGGGCCAGCCGAGCGTGTGCTGCACCAGTCCCGGCTGCACGCGGCCCTCGGGCAGGTGCCACAGTTCCTTGAGGCCGAGCGCATAGGTTTGCGGATCGCATGCGGCATCGAGCTTGTAGCGTGCAATGAGCTGCTGGGTGAGACTGCCGCGGCAGCCTTCGGCGAGCACCGTGAGGCGCGCGCGAATCTCGGGACCTCGAGTGAAGTTGGGACCCGCGCTGCCATCCTTCTTCACGCCCATGTCGCCGATCTGCACGCCACCGACGGCGCCCTCATCCGTGTACACAGGCCGCGCCGCGGCAAACCCGGCGAATACGTCGATGCCCAGCCCTTCGGCCTGGCTCGCGAGCCACGGCGTGAGCTGACCGAGCGAGATGACGAAGTTGCCGTGATTGCGCATCTGCGGCGGCGTCGGCAGGCGCACTGCGCGGCGCCGCGTGAGAAACAGGAACTCATCGCGGCCGGCGGGCCCGCAGATATCGGGTTTCGACTCGCGCCACGCCGGCAGCAGCGCATCGAGCGGACCCGGTTCCATCACCGCGCCGGAAAGCGCATGCGCGCCGACCGCGGACGCCTTTTCGAGCACGCAGATGGAAAGGTCCGGCTTGAGCTGTTTGAGGCGGATCGCGCACGCGAGCCCCGCCGGGCCCGCCCCGACGACGAGCACCTCGTACTCCATCACGTCGCGTTCGGACATGCTCGGGCCGCCCTAGGCGCGCGGCAGTCGGCCCTTGAGCTGCGGCAGCTCCTCGAGCTGGGCGCGGATCTTCTTGAGGTCGCCGACAATGACCAGCGTCATTTCCTCGGGCCGGATGTACGTGTGTGCCGCCGTGCTCACTTGCTCCGGCGTGATCGCATAGATGCGCTCGACGTAGCGCGTGAGGTATTCGTCAGGCAAGCCGTGCAGGTTCATGTACGCGAGCTGTCCGATCAGTGCGCCACGATCGGAGTTGCGGATGGTGAAGATGCCGGCGCGGTAGTTCTGCATGCCCCGCAGTTCCTCCGGGGCCGGCGGCTCGCGCCGCAGGCGATCGATCTCGGAATAGATTTCCCGCAGCGCAGGCCCGGTCACTTCGGTCGTGACGTCCGCCTGCTCCACCCAATAGGCGGTGCGATAGCGGGCCGCGAGCGCGCTGCGCGGCGAGTAGGCATAGCCCTTCACTTCGCGGATGTTGGTGGTGATGCGCGACGTGAACTCACCGCCCAGCAGTGAATTCATCACGACGGCGGTGAGATAGTCGGGATTGCTCGGATCGATGACCGGGAGGCCCAGCAGAATGGTGGATTGTGGCGCATCGGGCCGGTCGATCAACTGCACCTGCATCTTTTTTACGCCGACCGCGGGATTCACGAGCGGTGTCGGACCTGCCGGCCAATCGCCAAAAGCGGCTTCGACCGCCTTCTCGACCGCGGCACGGTCGAATTGACCGGCGATGTAGAGATGCGTGCGGGCAGCGCCGAAGTTCTCGCGCCAGTAACGCTGCACGTCCTCGATCGTGTACCCCGCCAGCTGCGATTCGGTCGGGAAGGTGCGGCCGTACGGGTGGCCGGGGTAGAGGAGGGCGAAGAACGCTTCGTTCGCGAGTGCGTCCGGTTGGCTACGCGCCAGCGCGAGCTGGCGCTGGAAATTGCGCTTGATGCGCTCGAGCTCGGTCGCTGGTAGCTGCGGGCGGCGCAGCAGGTCCGCGATCAGCGCGATGCCGTCCCCCGCGTGCTCGCTCAGCAGGTCGATCGATACTGTGGTCTGATCCGGCCCCACGCCGACGCTGACGCCACCGCCCATGCGGGCCGCGGCTTCCGCGATCTCGTTGGCGCTGCGGTTGCCGGCGCCTTCCTTGAGCATCTCGCCGGCGAGATCGGCGAGCCAGGTTTGTTCGCCTTCGTTGAGATTGCCGGTCTGCAGGATGGCGACGATGGTGGTCTTCGGAATCGTGCCCCACTCGATCAGCGTGAGGTCGAGGCCGTTGGCGAGCGAGCGCTCGACCTTGTCCGGAACGCGGAAGTCCTTGGGCTTGCCCGGCGGTGGCGGCGTCTCGGCCGCAAACGCGACACACGTGAGCCCGAGCAGCAGGAGCGCAGCGCTTCTCATTGGCCACCTCCCGCGGGCTCGCCGGCTTTTCCGGGCAGTACCGTGTAGACGGTCCGATTGCTCGGCACCAGGTATTCGCGCGCCGTCTTCTGGATCAACGCGGGCGTAACCGCGCGAAACCCGGCCTCGAGGTTGTTGATGCGCTTGGGATCGTCGTCGAAAAGCGCGAGGCACGCGAGCAGGTCGGTGAGATCGGTGCGCGTCGGCGATCCCAGCACGTCGTAGAGCTCGGACCGGAACTTGGTGAGGGCCCGCTCGAAGTCGTCAGGTGCGACCGGCTCGCTCTGCAGGCGCGTCAGAGTCGCATCGATGTCGGCGACGATTTCCTCGGCGCTGTGCTGCGGGTCGTGCACCAGGTAAGCGGTCCAGAGCATCGGGCCCTTGTAGTTGAATGCATTGCCGAGCAGGTTGATGCCACCCGCCACGCCGTCGGAATA
>DATBMB010000174.1:0-71486 GCA_036555035.1 Burkholderiales bacterium
GAGCTGCACGCCCTGCGCGCCGCGCTGGTCGACCAGCACCTTGTGCACTTCGCACCCGGTCGTGATCTCGACGCCGCGCCGCTCGGCTTCCTTCGCCATCGCCTGGGTGATCGCGCCCATGCCGCCCACCGCGTGGCCCCAGGCCCCGCGCCGGCCGTTCACCTCGCCGATCACGTGGTGCAGCAGCACGTAGGCGCTGCCCGGCGAATACGGGCTCGCGTAATTGCCCACCACCGCGTCGAACGCGAACGCGGCCTTGAGCGGCGCCGACTCGAACCAGGAATCGAGCACGTCGCCCGCGCTCTTGGTCATGAGATCGAAGAGATCGCGGCG
Source organism: Burkholderiales bacterium (assembly GCA_036555035.1). Lineage (GTDB taxonomy): Bacteria > Pseudomonadota > Gammaproteobacteria > Burkholderiales > SG8-41 > SG8-41. The sequence goes on from DATBMB010000174.1 coordinate 334, forward strand.
CGCGGCCATGCCCGCCTTGCGCATGCGGCGGCTCACGCGCAGCATCGCGAACGTATCACGCATGCCGCCGCCGACGTTGGGCGGTGTTCGCAGCATCAGGTCCCGCAGCACGTTGCCGGCGCCCTCGAGCATCGCGTAGTAGCCGGGCAGTTGCTCGGCGTCGCGCTGCCAGAGCCGCCCGACCTCTGCCTGCGTCTGGCCAACGGCGTTGCCGATCTTGAGAAAGGCCTTGTCCGAAAGCGGCAGGAAGTTCGCGAGCGGCCGCTCGAGGACCCGCAAGCCGTGCTCGGCGAGCCGCAGGTCGCGGATCACCTTGGGGTGCAGCAGGCTCACGGTGTAGGCCGCCGCGGAGTTGCGGAACCCGGGGACGAACTCCTCGGTGACCGCGGCGCCGCCCACCACCGCGCGGCGCTCGAGCACCCGGACGCGGTAGCCGGCGCCGGCAAGGTAACAGGCGCACGTGAGCCCGTTGTGGCCGCCGCCGATGATCACGGCGTCGTAGCGGTTGCGCTGCGCCATCGGGCGCCTGGATCCTTTCGACACGGGAGGTGGCGCGCCCGGCGGGAGTCGAACCCACGACCTTTGGCTTCGGAGGCCAACACTCTATCCTCTGAGCTACGGGCGCGCGCGTGCCCGGAGTGTATCACAGGGCAACGCGACTATCGTCTGCAAATCAACGTTTTACGCGAGGAAGAGGGCCGCTATATAATGCGCGCTGCCGGAGCGCCGAGCCATGTCCGAAATCCACATCGAAGAGCATTCCTCGCCGATCAAGACGCCCGCGCAGCTCGTCGTCGTCGTGGTGCTCGCCTTCGCGGTGCCGATCACGCTCATCGTGATGCTGGTGAACCTCGTCACGAGCGGCGCGGACCTCTCCGCGAGCAATCCCGGTCTTACGGAGGAGGCCATCGCGAAACGCCTGAAGCCCGTGGGCGAGGTGGTGATCGATCCCACCCAGGCCCCGCCCGCGGCCGCGCCGCCCGTCGCTGCGGCGGCCGTGCCCGCGCCCGGCGCGAAGGCCGCCCCCACGGCGAAGGCGGATGCCGGCAGGGGCAAGTCCGTCTACGACGCGACCTGCAACGTATGCCATGCCGCAGGCGTCGCGGGTGCGCCCAAGACCGGCGACAAGGCGCAGTGGGCACCGCGCATGAAGGCCGGCATGAGCGCGCTCTACGCGAGCTCGATCAAGGGCAAGAACGCGATGCCGCCCAAGGGCGGCAATCTCGCGCTCCCCGACGCCGACGTCCGCGCGGCGGTGGACTACATGGTCGGTCTGGTGAAGTGAGCCGTGAGCGCCCGCTCATGGCGACGATCGCGATCGGGGACGTCCAGGGCTGCTACGACCAGCTGATGCGGCTGCTCGAGCGCGCCGGGTTCGACGAGCGGCGCGACACGCTGTGGTTCGTCGGCGACCTCGTCAACCGCGGCCCGCAGTCGCTCGAAACGGTGCGCTTCGTCAAGGGGCTTGGCGCGCGCGCGGTCACAGTTCTCGGCAATCACGACCTCAACCTGCTCGCGGTGGCGGCGGGCGTGCGCAAGCCCCACCGGGGCGACACCAACGAAGCCCTCCTTGCCGCGCCCGACCGCGACGAGCTCCTCGCGTGGCTGCGCCACCGCAGCATGATGCACGCCGGCGGCGGCTACGCGATGGTGCACGCCGGGCTGCTGCCGCAGTGGAGCATCGGCCAGGCGCTCGCGCTCGCCCGCGAGGTGGAGACGACGCTGCGGGCGCCGGATCACCGCGAGTTCCTGAAGCGGATGTACGGCAACGAGCCCCTGCGCTGGCGCGACGATCTCGCCGGCATCGAGCGGCTGCGCATCATCGTGAACGCGATGACGCGCATGCGGCTCGCGGCAGCCGACGGCACGCTCGAGCTTGACCACAAGCTGGGTCTCGACACGGCGCCCGCGGGCTACTACCCGTGGTACGACGTGCCGGGGCGCGCGAGCCGCGGCACGCCCGTGCTCTTCGGCCACTGGGCCGCGCTCGGGCTCGTGATGCGCGAGGATGCGGTGTGCCTGGACAGCGGCTGCGTGTGGGGGCGCGCGCTCAGCGCGCTGCGGCTCGAGGACCGGCGGCTGTTCCAGCTCGATTGCCGGGAGCTCGCGGGAACGGCCTCCGAAGACTAGCGGCGCCGCTCACCAGGGCCGGCTGCCGAAGGCTTCCTGGTAGCGCTGCGCGATCTCCTCGCGCGTGAAGCGGTGATTCTGGCCGCCGCGCTGCGCGATCTTGATCGAGCCGAGGAGCGACGCGAGCCGCCCGGTGACCGGCCAGTCGAGGCCGGCGGCGATGCCGTGAAGCAGCCCGGCCCGGTAGGCATCGCCGCAGCCGGTCGGGTCGACCACCCGCTCCGCGGCCACGGGCGGGATTTCCAACCTCCGGCCTCCGGTCATGACGAGCGAGCCGCGCGCGCCGAGCGTCACCACCAGCGCCTTCACCGTGCGCGCCAGCTCCTCGAGCTTCGTGCCGGTGCGCTCCTGCAGCATCTGCCCTTCGTAGTCGTTGACCGCCACGTAGGCTGCCTGATTCACGAACCCGGTCAGCTCCGCTCCGCTGAACATGGGCAGCCCCTGCCCGGGATCGAACATGAAGGGGATGCCGGCGGCATGGAATTCGCGCGCGTGCTGCAGCATGCCTTCGCGCCCGTCCGGCGCGACGATGCCGAGCGTCACGCCCTTCGCGTCATAGACGTGATTCGCGTGCGAGTGGTTCATCGCCCCGGGGTGGAACGCCGTGATCTGGTTGTCGTCGAGATCGGTCGTGATGAACGCCTGCGCGGTGAAGGTCTCCGGTATCCGGCGGACATGCGTCTGCGCGAGGTGCAGCTTCTGCAGCCGGTAGTCGTAGGGCTGGTAGTCGTCGCCGACGGTGGCCATGATCAGGGGCTCGCCGCCGAGCAGCTTGAGGGTATAGGCGATGTTGCCCGCGCAGCCGCCGAACTCGCGGCGCATGTCGGGGACCAGGAACGCGACGTTCAGGATGTGGAGCTGCTCGGGCAGGATGTGGTTCCGGAAGCGGTCGCCGAACACCATGATGGTGTCGTAGGCGATCGAGCCGCAGATCAACGTGGACATGGCTGCCGCGCGGTGAGAAATTCGTGAGATTATAGCCGTGCGCGGCAATAACCCGTTCAATCGTGACTGGAGGAGGTCCCCATGCTGAAAGAGTTCAGGGAATTCGCGGTGCGCGGCAACGTGGTCGATATGGCGGTCGGCATCATCATCGGCGCCGCCTTTGGCAAGATCGTGGATTCGCTGGTGAAGGACGTGATCATGCCGCCGATCGGGCTGCTGCTCGGTCAGGTGGACTTCTCCAATCTCTTCCTGGTGCTGAAGCAGGGCGCCCAGGCCGGGCCCTATCTCAGCGTGGAGGCGGCGCAGCGGGCAGGCGCGGTGACCTTCAACTACGGCGTATTCATCAACACGGTGATCTCGTTCACGATCATCGCCTTCGCGGTGTTCCTGCTGATCCGCGCTATCAACAAACTCAAATCGCAGGAAGAGAAGAAGGCGGCCCCGACTCCGGAGGACGTCGTGCTGCTGCGCGAGATCCGCGACGCGCTCAAGAAGAAGTAACAAAAAAACCCCGCCGCGGCGGGGTTTTTTCCGGGACCTGCGGGAAGCCTATTCGCTGTCCTCGACCCACCAGGGCCCGAACTGGCGAAACTGCTTTCTCTGCTCGGGAGTGAGCACCGCGGCGATCTGGTTGCGCGACTCGATGCGCGACTTGAGCATCTGCCGTCTCAGGTCGTCGACCTTCTTCTGCTGCTCGGTGATCGCGGCAGCGTCGAGCTTGTCGCCGAACGACATCTGGCGCAGCTTGAACTGCTCCGAGCGCATCTTGCCCATGAGATCCCAGTTCTTGCTGCGGTTCTCCTCCTGGATCTTGAGCACCTTCTCGCTCTGCTCGTCCGTGAGGTTGAGAAAAGCCAGCGCTCCGCCGCCGGCTCCGGGTCCGAATCCCTGCCCGCCGCGCGGGCCGTAGCCCCACCCGGGGCCGCCGCCGTAGCCGCCCATCATGCCGGGGCCGTAGCCCCCGCCCGGACCGCCCCCGTAGCCACCCATCATCCCGGGGCCATAGCCCTGCCCGGGACCATAGCCCTGCCCGGGACCGTAGCCCGGGCCCTTGCCGGGGCCGCCGGGGCCCTGTGCATACGCCGCCGTCGCCATGCCGGCCGCAATTCCCAGTGCGAGAAGCACCGTTGACACCATCTTCCTGCCCATTTCGCCCTCCGATTCAGTTCGAGCTGAAACCGCTCGAAGGGCATCTTCTCCGCTGCAGTGCCGAGCCGTACTGATCCAAATCAAGCCATTGGAAGCCGGCCCCGCCGCAGGGAGGGTGGGCCGGGAACCCTTACGGGTCGCTCGTGACGGCCTTCGTGTAAGCCGAAGCGTCGAGCAGCCCATTGAGCTCGGCGATATCGCGCGGCCGGATGCGAAACAGCCACGCGCCATAGGGATCCTGGTTCAGCCGCTCGGGCAGGTCGACGACCGCCGGATTGACCTCGACGATGTCGCCGGCCACCGGCGCCGGAATGTCCGATGCGGCCTTGACCGACTCGACCACGGCGCAATGCTCGCCGCGCTCCACCCGGCGGCCCACTTCGGGATGCTGCACGTAGACCACGTCACCGAGCTGCTCCTGCGCGTGGAAGGTGATGCCCACCGTGGCCGTGCCGTCGGCTTCCGCCCGGACCCATTGGTGGGTGGCGGTGTACTTCAGCTCGCTCGGGACGGTCATGCGCGCTGCGCCGGGACGCGGCTCACGGCTGCGGCGCGGGCAGGAGATCGAGGCGGAATCCGGCGGGGCTCAAGTCGCCGGTGTCGAGATCGAGCCGGATCGTGATCTCGGCGTTGGCGGGCAGCCCCGAGGCGACGTCCTTCCCGCCCTCCAGATACTCCGTCGGCAGGAACACGCGGCGCGCCAGCGTGTGCTCCTTGGTGTTGGTGAGCACGAGGTCGAGCGCGGGATAGCCCAGGTCGTGCCCGGCGTGATTGCGCAGCGTCGCCGTCAACTGGATGCGGCCGGGCCGCACCGGGTCGATCGCCTGCAGGTCGGAAGCCTCGATCGCGATCTGCCGGGGGCGTTGCGGGGGAAGCACCTCGCACTGCAACGGCCCGCACAGCTTCACGAGGTAGGGCTTCAGGCCGGGAAACTGCACGGCGAGCTCGGAACGGTAGTGATAGGCCGCCTGTCCGGCGAGCAGAAAGACCAGCAGCGCCGCGCCCAGTGCCCACAGCCGTTCACGCCGCACCTGCGAGGGGTCGGCAAACAATTCCTCGTCGAGCAGGAGCTGCTCCGGCGCCCGCCCGTAATCCGTCAGCCCCGCCGCCGCCTCGCGCGCGTGCGGCGCCGCCGGCTGCAGCGGCGGAGCAGCCGGCGCAGGCTCGACCGGCTCGAGCCTGAATGCCGGCGCTTCCCCACCGCCGGCCGGAGCCGCAGGAGCGGCAGGCTCGGCGATCTCGGCAAGCGCCTTGAGCCCATCGAATACCGACATGCACCGGCCGCAGCGCACCTGGCCCAGATGGGCCTGCAGCTGCTCCGGCGTGATGCGGAAGTGAGTGCCGCACGCGGGACACTGCGTGATCATGCTGGTCGCCACGGCCTAGCGCCTGCTGCCGGTAAGGAGCACCCAGTCCTCGTCCGCCTCGGGCGCCTCGAAATCGAACCACGGCCGGTAGGCGGCGCTCACCTCGTCCGCCTGACCCGCGAGCAGGCCCGCCAGCGCCAGCTTCCCGTCCGTTGCGGTGAGGCGGGCGAGCAGCGGTGCGAGCACGATGAGGGGATGCGCGAGAATGTTGGCCACCACGATGCGGGCCGGCTGCCGCAGGGCATCGGCAGCGCTGTGAAAAGCCACGTCCACCCGATTGTGCAGGGCATTGCGGCGCGCCGCAAGCAGCGCCTGCTCGTCGATGTCCACGCCCTCGGCGCGCGCCGCCCCGAGCTTCATCGCCGCGATCGCGAGCACGCCCGAGCCGCAGCCGTAGTCGAGCACCGTCTCGCCCCCGCGGATGACGCGCTCGAGCCAGCGCAGGCTCATCCGCGTGGTCGCATGATGCCCCGTGCCGAACGCGAGGCCGGGGTCGAGCACGATCGTGACGGCATGCGGGTCGGGCGGCTCGTGCCAGCTCGCGACGATCCACAAGCGCGGCGAGATGCGCACGGGAGTAAACGCGTCGCGGCTTGCGCGCACCCAGTCCGCCTCGGCCACCTCGCGCGCGTCCCACCGGGGCGGCGCGATGCCGACGCGCGCGCAGGCCGCCGCGACGAGCGCCGCGGCGTCCACGCCCGGCGCCAAAAGTGCACGCAGGGCGCAGCGCCGCCACGCCCGCGGCGGCGGCGATCCGAAGTCCGCGAACTGCGCGTCTTCCGCCGCCGTGCCGGCAGCGGCATCCGCGGCGTCGACGCTCGCCGCGCCCGCTTCGAGCAGCGCGTCGGACAGTGCCTCCGCGTGCTCGGCCGGCACTTCCAGTGCGACGGAAAGCCAGGTCAATGGATCGTTGAGCGGCAAGCGAAAAACGGCGAAAAGTGAGTGATCACTTCACCCCCCCAACCGGGCGGCGCTGCCACGCTCAACGCTCACTGCTCTCTGGCGAGCTTGGCGAGCCGCTGCTCCAGGTAGTGGATGCTGGTGCCGCCGGAGAGGAAGGCGGCGTCCCGCAGCAGCTCCTGGTGCAGCGGGATGTTGGTCCTGATGCCCTCGATCACGGTCTCCGAAAGGGCGATGGCGAGCCGCGCGATGGCCTGCTCGCGGGTGTCGCCGTAGGCGATGATCTTGCCGATCAGCGAATCGTAGTGCGGCGGCACGAAGTAGCCGTTGTAGGCGTGCGAATCGACGCGGATGCCGGGGCCCCCGGGCATGTGGAAGGAGGTGATGCGCCCCGGCGAGGGCGTGAAGCGGTAGGGATCCTCGGCGTTCACCCGGCACTCGATTGCGTGCCCGCGGAACTGCACGTCGCGCTGCTTCAGGCGCAGCTTCTCGCCCGACGCGATCCGGATCTGCTGCTGCACGATGTCGATGCCGGTGATCATCTCGGTCACCGGGTGCTCGACCTGCAGCCGCGTGTTGATCTCGATGAAGTAGAACTCACCGCGCTCGAACAGGAACTCGAAGGTCGCCGCGCCCTCGTAGCCGAGCCGGTGGCACGCCTCGGCGCAGCGCTCGGCGATGCGGGAGCGGGCCCGCGCGCTGATGTGCAGCGCCGGGGCCTCCTCGAGCAGCTTCTGGTGGCGCCGCTGCATCGAGCAGTCGCGCTCCCCGAGGTGGATCGCGTTGCGGAAGCGGTCGGCCAGCACCTGGAATTCGATGTGGCGCGGGTCCTCGAGGTACTTCTCGATGTAGAGCATCGGGTTGCCGAAGGCCGCCTGCGCCTCCGTACGCGTGGTCTGCACCGCGGTCAGCAGCGCGGCCTCGGTGTGCACCACGCGCATGCCGCGGCCTCCGCCCCCGCCCGCCGCCTTGATGATGACCGGGTAGCCGATCGAGCGCGCGATTTTCACCACGTCGTTCGCTTCCTGCGGCAGCGGCTCGTCCACCCCCGGCACCACCGGTATCCCGGCCTTCTTCATCGCGTTCTTGGCGTTCACCTTGTCGCCCAGCAGCCGGATGGTCTCGGCGCGCGGGCCGACGAACACGAATCCGCTCTGCACCACGCGCTCGGCAAAGTCGGCGTTCTCGGAGAGGAAGCCCCAGCCGGGGTGGATCGCCTCGGCGTCCGTCACCTCCGCGGCGCTGATGATGGCGGGGATATTGAGGTAGCTCGCGCTCGAGGGCGGCGGCCCGATGCACACGGACTCATCGGCGAGCTTGACGTACTTGGCGTCGCGATCCGCCTCCGAGTGCACGACGACCGTCTTGATGCCGAGCTCGCGGCAGGCGCGCTGGATGCGCAGCGCCACCTCCCCGCGGTTGGCAATGAGTATTTTCTCGAACATGGCAAGCGGTAGGCTCGCCGCCTACCCGAGGATGAAAAGCGGCTCTCCGTATTCGACCGGCTGGCCGTTCTCGACGAGGATCGCCTTGACGGTGCCGTCCTGGTCGGCTTCGATCTCGTTGAGAAGCTTCATCGCCTCGATGATGCAGAGCGTGTCGCCCGCCTTGACGGCCTGGCCCACGTCGACGAACGCCTTCGCCCCCGGCGCCGAGGAGCGGTAGAACGTGCCGACCATCGGCGAGCGGATGACGTGCCCCTCGGGCGCCGCCGCCGCAGCCTCGCCCTCGACCGGCGCCGCGGGCGCCCCGGCCGCCGCCGGGGCAGGCCCCGGTCCCGCGAGCGGGGGCGCGACGACGTGCGTCACCGTCGCCGCCTGCTGCCCGGCGCCCGCGCCGCGGCTGATCCGGACCTTCTCCTCGCCCTCGGTGATCTCGAGCTCCGCGATGCCCGACTGCTGCACGAGATCGATCAGCGTCTTGACCTTGCGCAGGTCCATCGCCTAGCGCTTTCTCGCGGAATGGCTCAGGGCGAACTCCAGGGCGAGCTCGTAGCCCCGGGCGCCGAGCCCGCTGATGATCCCGACCGCGATGTCGGTGAAATACGAGACGCGCCGGAAGGACTCGCGCGCGAACACGTTGGAGAGGTGCACCTCGACGAACGGGATGCCGACCGCTGCGAGCGCATCGCGCAGCGCCACGCTGGTATGGGTGTAGGCGGCCGGGTTGATGATGATGAAATCCACGCCCTCCCGGCGGGCCTGCTGGATGCGCTCGACCAAGTCCGCCTCGGCGTTGCTCTGGTAGGTCGACAGCCGCACCTTGGCCGCTCGTGCGCGCCGGCTGAGGCGGGAATTAATCGCTTTCAGGGTGTCGCTGCCGTAGTGCTGCGTCTCCCGGGTCCCCAGAAGGTTGAGATTCGGCCCGTTGATGACGAGTATGTTCTTGGCGCCAGCCATGCCGGTTCGGCCAGACCCTTAAGCGAGGATCGCGGCAAGTTTGCCAAAGATCGACGAAATTGTCCAGGATTTGGACGAAGTTACTGTAACTTGACCCTAGGGGGGTGGCTCGGCCGGTGGGGCGCTCCAAAAGGCCCCTTGGCCCCCGGCGCGGACCGGAAGCGGCCCTCAGAGGAGGGGTTTGACGAGGCTTTCCAGCCGGGCTTCCTTGATCCCACCGGGCTCGCGGCTCACCAGGTTGCCCTTGCGGTCGATCACCAGCGTGTAGGGCAGGACCCCTGCCCGGTTTCCGGCCTGGCGCAGTTGCTCCAGGGTCTCCAGCCCGGCGATCAGCAGGGGGTAGTTGATGCGGAACTCGCTGGCAAACGCGGCCACCTTGTCCGGCTGATCGAAGGCGATGCCGACGAACTGCAGCCCCCGGCTTCCGTAGCGCTCCTGCATCCGCACGAACACCGGGATCTCCTCCCGGCACGGCGCGCACCACGTCGCCCAGTAGTTGATGACGATTACCCCGCCCCGCCATTGCCCGATTTCCCGCGTTCCGCCCGCGACGTCGGCGAGCGGGGTCGCCAGGACCCGCTCCACGACGGCTGCCGGATCCGTGCCGGATCCCGCCGAGCGTCCGGTCGACCACAGGTGGTAGGCGGCGCCCCCCGCGGCGGACAGGGCCGCCACCGCTGCGAACACCGCGACGGCGCGCGCCTTCATCGCCGGAAAGCGAGCGCCTGGTCGAGCACTGCCAGGAAGCGATCGGCCGCCTGGTATCCGATGACGCGCAAGCCCTCGATCTCGCGCCCGTCCCGATCGAAGAACACGATCCCCGGCGGGCCGAAGAGGCGGAAGCGCCTGAGCAGCGCCGCGTCCTGCGCGCTGTTGGCGGTGACGTCAGCCTGCAGCAGCACCATGTCGCGGAAGCGGGCCCGCACCCGCTTGTCGCTGAAGGTGTAACGCTCCATCTCCTTGCACGAGACGCACCAGTCCGCGTAGAAATCCAGCATCACGGTGCGCCCGGCGGCGGCGCGGATGCGCTCGTCGAGCTCGGTGACGCTCCCGATCCGCTCGAACGGCGTCTCGGTCGAGGCGCCCCCGGTTTCCGTGACGCGCAGGCCCGAGAGCGGCTGCAGCACGTCGCGTCCGCCCGAGAGCGCGCCGACGAGGTAGGCGAGGCCCGCGAGGAGCGCGAGGATGCCCAGCCCCTTGCTGAGCTTCTGGAAGCCGTGCGCCCCTGGGGGCAGGGGATCGATGGCGCGCAGGGTGATCGCGGTCACGATCAGGAGCGCCGCCCACGCGAGCATCTGGACCGCCACCGGCAGAAACGGCGAGACGATGTAGATCGCCATCCCGAGCAGCAGGGTGCCGAAGCCGCGCTTCACCGTCTCCATCCATGGCCCCGCCTTCGGCATCAGCGCCCCGGCCGATGCGCCCACCGCGAGAAGCGGCACGCCCATCCCGAGCGCCATCGCGAAGAGCGCCGAGCCCCCGAGCACGACGTCGCGGCTCTGCCCGATGTAGAGCAGCGCCCCCGCCAGGGGCGCAGCCATGCAGGGACCGAGGATCAGCGCCGAGAGCACCCCCATCACGAATACGCCCACCGCGTGCCCGCCGTGGAACCGGCTGCTCGCATCGGCGAGCCGGCTCTGCAGCGCCACCGGCAGCTGCAGGTCGTAGAGCCCGAACATGGCGAGCGCGAGGGCGACGAACACCAGCGCGAACGCGCCGAGAACCCAGGGCGTCTGCAGCGCCACCGAGAGCATCGCCCCGGACAATCCCGCCGCGACCCCGGCCACCGCATAGGTGACCGCCATGCCGAGGACGTAGACGGCCGCCAGCGTGAAGCCCCGCGTCTTGGTGATGGGCTGGCGCGCGCCGACGATGACGCTCGAGAGGATGGGGACCATCGGCAGCACGCAGGGCGTGAACGACAGCAGCAGCCCGAAGCCGAAGAAGCTTGCGATCGCGAGCCAGAATCCGCCCTCGAACACCCGCGCCGCGAGCGTGTCGTCCGCCGCCGCGCCCGGCCCGGAGAAAAATCCGGGGGCGGCGTCACTGCGCGCGGCCCCGCCTGCCAGCGAAGCGAGCCGCAGCTCGGCTTTCTGCTCGTGCGGCACGTAGCACACGCCGATGTCCGCGCAGCCCTGCGAGATCGCGCTGAGCTGCAGCGCCGGAACGCTCGCATCGGCGAGCTCGAAGGGCAGCACGATGGTGAGGTCCCCGCGATAGGTCTCGACCTCGCCGAAGAACTCGTCGCGGTGCTTTTTCCCCGGCGGCAACTGCGGCGCTCCGACTCTTGCGCCCGCGGGGGCGAGCGTGAACTGGAACTTGTCCCGGTACATGTAGTAGCCGGGGGCGATCTGGTAGCGCACCTCGATCGAGCGCGCGTCGCTCAGGCGCGCGGCGAATCGAAATGCCTTGTCCGGCTCGAGCAGCTCCGGCTCCGCCGCGCGCGTGCCACACGCAATCGCCAGCAGGACGATCAGGGTGAAGCGCATGGCGGGGGGATGAATCCTGTCAGCCGATGGAGATGCTGGTTTCGTCCGCGACCCACCGCAGGTAGTCCTCGAAACCGCGCACCATTGGGACCGCGATTATTTCCGGAAGTTCATAGGGATGCAGCCTGCGGATCGCGGCCTCGACCTCGGCGTAGCGGGCGCCGCGCGTCTTGATCAGGACCGGCACTTCGCGCGCGTTCTCGACCGCGCCCTTCCAGCGGTAGACCGACGCGCACTCGGCGAGCACGTTCACGCACGCCGCGAGCTTCTTCGCGACGAGCTCGTGGGCGAGCCGCGTCGCGGCCTCGCGGTCGGGCAGGTTCGTGAATACGATGATCGCGTCATCCATGCGCGCGGATGCCCGCCGGTCGCTGTGGTAGACTGCCGCCCCGCTCCTGTTTCATGAGACGATTCTAGCTCAACCGCTCCGCCGAGCCGCGGCGGCGGCGCGATCGCGAAACCGTGTCCCACCAGGTCACCATCCAGTCGAGCGGTCACCAGTTCACCGTCAACGATGGCGAGACCGTGCTCGCCGCCGCCTTGCGCGAGGGCATCGTCATCGCCTACGGCTGCCGCCACGGCATCTGCGGCACCTGCAAGGGCCGGCTGCTCGCGGGCGCCGTGGATTACGGCGTCTACCAGGAGCACGCCATGACCGAGGCGGAGCGGCGCGCGGGCATGGCGCTGTTCTGCCAGGCGAAGCCGCTCGCCGATCTCACCATCCAGTGCCGCGAGATCGGCTCGGCCGTGAAGGGCATCCAGATCAAGATCCTGCCGGCCCGCGTCGTGAAGATGCAGCGCGCCGCGCCCGACGTGATGCTGCTCGATCTCAAGCTCCCGGCGAACGAGCGGCTGCAGTATCTCGCCGGCCAGTACATCGACGTCCTGCTGCGGGGCGGCATCCGCCGCAGCTTCTCGATGGCGAACGCGCCGGGGGACGACGGCGTTCTCCAGCTGCACCTGAGAGACTACGGCGGCCCGTTCAGCCAGCATGTCTTCGGCACGATGAAGGAAAAGGACATCGTCCGCTTCGAGGGCCCCTTCGGGACGTTCTTCCTGCGCGAGGAGAGCGCGAAGCCCATCATCCTCCTCGCAAGCGGCACCGGCTTCGCGCCGATCAAGGCAATCGTGGAGCATGCGCAGCACACGGGGGTGAGCCGCCCAATGACGCTCTACTGGGGATGCCGGGTGCGCGCCGATCTCTACCTGAACGGGCTTGCGGAAAGCTGGCACCATGCGGGCACGCTTCGCTACGTGCCGGTGCTCTCCGATGCCCCCGTCTCGGACGGCTGGACCGGGCGCACCGGTCTGGTCCACCGCGCCGTGATGGAGGATTTCCCGGATCTCTCCGGCTACCAGGTCTACGCCTGCGGCGCGCCGGTGATGGTGGACGCAGCGCGCCGCGATTTCACCTCGAGGTGCGGCCTGCCCGAGGAGGAGTTTTACTCCGACTCCTTCACCCCCTCGGCGCCGGAGCCGGCACCGGGCTGAGCCCGCGAGCGCTTCCATGCCGAGCACCGGCGCCAGCAAGTTCGCGCTCCTGTCGATCGCCGCGGCGCTGGCGACCATCGCGCTGAAGACCCTGGCGTGGTGGCTCACCGGCTCGGTCGGGCTGCTCTCGGACGCCATCGAGGGCAGCATCAACCTCGCCGGCGCCACCGTCGCGCTGGCGATGATCAGCGTCGCAGCCCGCCCCCCCGACGAGGATCACGCGTTCGGCTACACCAAGGCCGAGTATTTCGCGAGCGGGCTGGAGGGAACCCTCATCCTCGCCGCGGCGATCGCCATCGGCATCGCCGCGGTCGACCGCCTCATCACCCCGCGGCCGCTCGAGCAGGTCGGCACCGGGCTTGCCGTCGCAGTGGCCGCCTCGCTCATCAATTACGGCGTCGCGCGGCGGCTCGACCGGGCGGCCCGGCACTACCGGTCCGTCGCGCTCGATGCCGACGCCCGGCATCTCATGACCGACGTCTGGACCTCCGCGGGAGTCATCGCCGGAGTTGCCGCGGTGTGGCTCACCGGCTGGGCGCGGCTCGACCCCCTGATCGCGCTGGCGGTGGCCGCCCATATCGTGTGGTCCGGCTACAAGCTCATGCAGCGCTCGATCCACGGCCTGCTCGACCGCGCGCTGCCGCCCGACAAGATGCAGGCGCTCGAGGGTGCGCTCGAGCGCCACCGTGCCCGGGGCATCGATTTCCACGCCCTGCGCACGCGCCAGGCGGGCGCGCGCTCGTTCGTCACGCTGCACGTGCTGGTCCCGGCCGACTGGACGGTCGCGCGGGGCCACGAGCTGGCGCACGAGGTCGAGAACGACATCCGCGCGGCGCTTCCCGGTGCCGCGGTGCTGACGCACGTGGAGCCGCTCGGCTACCCGGAGTCCTACCAGGACGTGGACCTCGACCGCTAGAGCGACGTGCGGCGGCGCCCCCCGGTCGCGGCGTTCAACTGCGCCAGCGCGAGCCTCAGGCCCTCGCGGTCGTGCCGCCGCGCGGCCTCGGCATTGCCGAGGCTCTCCTGCAGCCGGGCGAGCGCCAGGTGCGCGGTGTAGGTCGGCTCGACCGCGACGCTCGCCTCGAGATAGCTCTGCGCCTTGCCCCACAACCCCTGCTCGCCGCACAGGCGGCCGAGCGTCAGCAGCAGCACAGCATCCCCGGGATGCGCCTTCAACCACTCCTCGGCGCGCTCGATGCGCCGCACGGCGTCGCCGCCCTCGCACTCGGCATAGAGGCGTACCAGCTCGCTGTCCCAGTTCGCGCTCACGGCCTGCTCGACGATCCGGTGCGCCCGGTCACAGCCCCCCAGCGCGATGAAGCCGCGCGCCGCCGCCAGCGCGACGCGCCGCTCGGTGCGGTCCGAGGACGACAGCTTGTCCCACGCCTCCTCCAGCGCGCGCGCATCCACGGCCTTGCGCTTGAGATGCTCCGCGAGCGCGTAGCGGCGCAGCTGGTCCGCTTGCTCGGGGTCGTACACGCCGCGCTTGCGCAGCTCCTCCGTCAGCGCCAGCACCTCCCCCCAGTTGCGCGCCTGCTGCTGGGCTTTGAGCTCCAAGCGCAGCGCCGCAGTGTGGCGGCGCGGGAGCCGCCGCAGCATTTCGAGCGCGTCCTGGTGGCGGCGCTCCTCGAGCATCAAGTCGGCCTCGGTCACGACCCGCGCGGGCGCGTCGGGAAGGGCGGCGGCCGCCTGCGCGAGATAGGCGTCGCGCCGCTCGTAGTCGCGCAGCTCGTGCGCTGCGCGCGCTGCCAGCAGCGCCGCGAGGCCGGAAAACTCGCGCCACTCGAGGGCGGCGGCAGCGGCGTGCTCCGCCCGGCGGTAGCGCCCCGCGAGATACTCCTGCAGCGCCTCGAGGAGCGTCGCCCAGGCCCTCTCGCGGCGCCGCGAGTCGCGGTACGCGCGTACCTGCCCCGGCAGGCGCAGCGCGGCGCTCGCGGCACGCACCAGCGCGTAGCCGGCGGCGAACGCAAGGAGCAGCAGGACGATGAGAAAGTTGAGCGAGATCTCGACGCGCCAGGGCGGCAGCATCAGCAGCGCGTAGCCGCGATTATGCGCGGCTGCGAGCGTGAGCCCCACGGCAAGCGCCGCGATCACCACCAGCCAGAGCAGGGCCCTCACGGTTGCCGCCCACTCACCGCCGGCCGCGCTCGCGGGCTGCCCGCAGGTTGCGCATGGCCTCGAGCGTTGCGCCGATCTCCGGCGCCTCGATCCCGACCTCGGCATCGTGCAGGCTCTTCAGCGTCGCCAGGGCACGCGCCACGTTGTTGTTGCGCGTAGCGTAGTAGCGGCCGAGCCAGTCGCGCGCCGCCTTCAGGTCGGCCTTGTAGCTCGTCGCATCGCGGCCGAGCAGCGCCAGGCGCGCGCCGATGAGACGCAGCTTCAGGTTCTCGCGCAGGAAGAAAGCGTGGGAGGGCGAGAGCAGGGCGGCGTCAGGCTGGTCCATGCGCTCCACGCGGATCAACTGGCCGAGCTCGGTCCGGACATCGTCCCAGAAGCGCGTCCAGGAGCCGGCCGGGGCCGCCTCGGTCGCGGCAGCAGGCGGCTCAGGCTGCGCTCGCGCCTCCATCGCGAGGGGGAGCTTGTCCACCTGCGCGATGAGCGCATCGAGCCGCGCGCTGATCGCGAGCGCGTCCACGTGCGGCGCCGACTTCAGCCGCTCGATGTCGCGGGTAATGGCCTTGCGCAAGGGCGCCAGCTGCGGCCGGTCCATGCGCCGCAGGCGAGCGTCTGCGGTCTGCAGCGCCGCGAGCGCGGCCTTCACGTTGCCGGCGAGGGAGAGCTGCTGGCTGGCGATGGCGAGCGACTGCTCGATCTCGGCGTAGGCCCAGTCGTCGCGGTGGCGCGCGAGCTCCTGGTTGAGCGCATCGAGCGCTCCACGCTGGCTCTCAACGTCCGCGAGCCGGCTCTCGAGCGCGGCAAGCCTCGCTTGCGCGGCGGCGGCCGCCTCGCGCGCCTCCACCGCCGCCAGCCGGCCGGCGCGCGCCTCGGCGCCGGCCGCGGCGAGCCTCTCCGCCGTCTCCTGGCGCAGCGCCGCGGTCTCGCCATAGCCTTCGTACCACTGCCAGGCCGCCAGGGCGAGGGCGAGCACCGCGATCCACAACGCCGGATCGAAACCGGGCGACGGCCGTGCCTGCGCGGGCAGTGCGGACGGGGGCCGCGTCTCGGGCGGGGATTCGCTCACGGGGATTCGCGCCTATTATCGAGATAGGCTCTAGTATGCGGGGAGGCGCCGGGACGCGGCAATTCAGCGCGCCGCGGCGAAGTACGCGGTGAGCCCGGTGAGCATCCCGTCGTCGCCCGGCCCGGTCACGATTACCTTGCGCACGCCCAGCTCGTGCGCGGCCTCGGCGATGCGCGGGTGCGGCACGAAGAGCGGTGTCGCCGGCAGCCGCTCGCGCCCGGCGGGCCCGATCATGTCGGCGAAATTGCGCAAGCCTTCGCTGCTGGTGACGGTGACGGCGTCGACGCCCTTGCGCGCCCAGGCTTCAAGCAGCGGCGCCGCGTCGAACTCTGGCCGCACGCGGCGGTAGCATTCCGCGTACTCGACCGTTGCGCCGCGCGCGCGCAGCGTCTCGGCGAGCGCCTCGCGGCCGCCGGCGCCGCGGAAGATCACCACGCGCCGGCCGCTCACCGCTGCGAGCGCCGGCAGCTCGGCGAGCGCCTCGCTGTCGGAGCGCCCCTGCGGAGCGAGGATGCCCGTCACCCCGAAGCGCTCGAGCGCGCGCACGCTGCCGCCGCCGACGGTCGCAACCTGCAGCCGGCGGGGAAGCTTGCGGCGGGCGCTGATCAGGCTCATCGCCCGCTCGACCGCATTGGGGCTCACGAAGACCGCGAGATCGAACTCGTCAAGCCGGTCGACGAGCTGCACGAACGGGCCCGGGTCCTCGATGTCACGGATCTCGATGGCGGGAAACAGGATGGCGCGGCCCCCGGCGCCCGTAACCAGGCGCGCGAAGGCCTGCGCCTGGTGCGCGGGCCGCGTCACCACGATCGACTTGCCTTTGAGCGGCTGGTCTTTCATAGCCGTTCCGGTGCGCTCAGTGTGCCCGCCGCCTCAAGCCTGCAGCGCAGCCAGGATCTCGCCCGCGCCTTGCGCCTTGAGGGCCGCGGCGAGCGTTGCGCCGAGCGCTTCCGGATCGCGCGCGGCCCCCTTCAGCTCGCCGCTCACCACGCGCGAGCCGTCGGGCGCGCCCACGAATCCGCGCAGCCGCAGCGTGCGGCCTTCCGCCTCCGCGTAGGCCCCGAGCGGGACATTGCAGCTGCCCGAGAGCGCGCGCGAGAAGGCACGCTCCGCGGTGACGCATCGCGCCGTGGCCGCATGATGGAGCCCCTGGAGGCATTCGAGCAGGTCGGTGCGCCGGGAGAGGCACTCCACACCGAGCGCGCCCTGCCCCGGCGCGGGCAGGCTTTCCGAAGGCGGGAGGAGGCGCGTGATGCGGTCCTCCAACCCGAGTCGCTTCAGCCCCGCGGCGGCGAGTATCACGGCATCATAGTTGCCGGCGTCGAGCTTCGCGAGCCGCGTCGTGACGTTGCCGCGCAGCGGCTCGATCCGCACCCCCGGGTGGCGCGCGCGCAACTGGCACGCGCGGCGCAGGCTGGAGGTGCCGACGCGCGCACCGGCCGGCAGCGCGGCGAGATCGGGATAGCGCTTGGAGACGAAAGCGTCGCGCGGGTCCTCGCGCTCGCCGATCGCCGCCAGGGCAAATTCCCGCTCGAGCGTCATCGGCAGGTCCTTCACCGAGTGGACCGCGATATCGGCGCGCCCGTCCGCCAGCGCCTGCTCGAGCTCCTTGACGAACAGCCCCTTGCCGCCGATGGCTGCGAGCGGCGCATCGAGCCGGCGGTCGCCTTCCGTGGTGAGCCCGAGTATGCGGATCTCCAGGCCCGGGAAGAGCGCCGCGAGCCTCGCCTCGATGTGGCGCGCCTGCCACAGCGCCAGCGCCGATTCGCGCGAGGCGATCACGATGCGCCGCGGTGCGTCCATCCTGGCTCTCGCCCCCGGCATGCCGCTCGCGGTGCCTTTCAGCCTGCGAAGCGCCCGCTCTTGCCGAGCTCGCGCACGATGTGCTGCTGGCGACGGCTGACCGCGACGCGCTCGTCTACGCCCTCGAGCAGCACTTCCCAGTGCGCCTCGCCGTCCTTCATCGTGCGCTCGAAGCCGCGTACGGCCGCGCGCGCCACCAGGCAGTTGCGGTGTGCGCGCACGAAGCGCTCGCCGAACTCCTCCTCGAGCTTGGTCAACGCCTCCTCGATCAGGTACTCGCGCTCCGCCGTGCGCACCGTCACGTACTTCAGCTCGGCCTTGAGGTAGATCACGTCCTTGACCGGGATCAGGTGCACCTTTCCGCGCTCCTGGGCGGAGAGGTGCGTGCGCGCCGCGCGGGCGATCGCCTCCGGCACCTCGCGCCGCGGCGCGGCAGCCGCGCGCGCGAGCGCCTCCTTCAGGCGCGCGAGCCGGATGGGCTTGAGCAGGTAGTCGACCGCGTTCACCTCGAACGCGCGGATCGCGTAGGCATCGTATGCGGTCGCGAACACGACCGCCGGCGGCTCCTCGAGCTTCTGCAGGTGCTGCGCGACCTCGATGCCGTCCATCTCCGGCATGCGGACATCGAGCAGCACGATGTCCGCGGGCTCGGCGGCGAGCAGCTCGATCGCCGCGGGCCCGCTCTCGGCCTCGCCCGCGACCACCAGGGGCAGCTCGGCGCCGCAGTCGGCGAGGAGCTCCCGCAGCCGCGAGCGCGCGGGGGCCTCGTCGTCCACGATCACGATCTTGAGCGGCGGTTTCTCTTCACTCATGGACCGGCGCCCGCGCCTCCTCCTGCGCATCGTCGTCCTTGACATACGGCATCACGATGCGAACCTCGTAATGATCCGCGCCCTCCCGCGTGGAGAGACTCGCCTCGGCGTCGAAGTGCAGCGCGAGCCGCTCGCGGATGTTCGCGAGCGCCATGCGGTTGCCGCCGTGACGGTCGCCGTCGGCACGGTAGGGATTGCGCAGCACTGCGTGCAGCTCGTCGCCCACGGCGGCGATGTTGATGACGATCGTGCCGGGCCCGATGCGCGGCTCGATGCCATGATAGACCGCATTCTCCAGCAGCGGCTGCAGGACGAGCGGCGGCACCAGGGCGTCGCGCGGCATCGCGTCGAGCTGCCATTCGACCCGCAGGCGCCCGCCGAGCCGCAAATGCTCGATGCCGAGGTACTGGCGGCATAGCTCCAGCTCGCGCGTGAGGGGGGTCAGCTCCCGGTTGTCGGCCATCAGCACGCGGAAGAGCTCCGCCATGTCCTCCAGCGCGAGCTCGGCGCGCCGCGGGTCCTGGCGGATCAGCGACAGCGCCGCATTGATGCTGTTGAACAGGAAATGGGGGCGGATGCGCGCCTGCAGCGCCTGCAGGCGCGCTTCCGCCAGCGCCGGCGACAAGGCTCGCCCGCGCAGGTGGAAGTAGCCGAGCATGGCGAGGGTCGTGATCCCGACAAGCAGCAGGTAGCGCCCGAGCGGCGCCGGCGACTGGCCGAGGAGCGCCCGCCCCTCGAAGTAGAACGCGCTCGTCAGGACGAGCTCCAGCGCCAGCACCGAGGCCGCCCCGAGCCAGTAGGGAAGGGCGCGCAGGGCGCCGGAGAGCCCCGCGAGCGCCAGCACCGAGAGCACCAGCAGCGGCTCGACGAGCGCGGCGGACTCGACGAACTCGCGCCACGCCCCGAGCATATCGGGGCCCTTCACGATCGCCGCAGCGGCGGCGACGAAGTTGCCGAACAGCAGGATGCGCAGCATGATGCCGAGGTTGCGGAAGTTCGGCAGGGCGCCCGAGTAGGCATTTTGATTTATACTGCGCGCCACTCTCGAATTCTAGCAGTCTGCATGTCCGCCAACGACAAGACGCGGAAGGAGCCCTGGTCGGGACGGTTCGCCGAGCCCGCGACCGGGCTCGTGCAGCGCTTCACCGCGTCGGTCGCCTTCGACCGCAGGCTCGCCGCGTACGACATCGAGGCCTCCCTCGCCCACGCCCGCATGCTCGCCGCAGCCGGCGTGATCAGCAAGACCGATCTGGCGGCGATCGAGAATGGGCTCGCGCAGATCCGCTCCGAGATCGAGGCCGGCGCGTTTCAATGGTCCGAGGCGCACGAGGACGTGCATCGCAATATCGAGCTGCGCCTGATCGGGCTCGCGGGCGAGCCCGGCAAGCGGCTGCACACGGGCCGCTCGCGCAACGACCAGGTCGCGACCGACCTGCGGCTCTACCTGCGCGCCGCAATCGACCAGGCGGCCGCGCTGGTGAAGTCCCTGCAGCGCGCCGTGCTCGATCTCGCCGAGAGCCACGCCGAGACGGTGATGCCGGGCTACACGCACCTGCAGGTGGCTCAGCCGGTCACCTTCGGGCACCACCTGCTCGCGTACTTCGAGATGCTCGCGCGCGACGCCCAGCGACTTGCCGAGTGCCGCGGCCGCGTGAACCGCCTGCCGCTCGGCGCGGCCGCGCTCGCGGGGACATCGTTCCCGATCGACCGCCAGCGCGTCGCCCGGGAGCTCGGCTTCGAGGGGCTGTGCGAGAACTCGATCGACGCCGTCTCCGACCGCGACTTCGCGATCGAGTTCTGCGCGTGCGCCGCGCTCACGATGACGCATCTCTCGCGCTTCTGCGAGGAGCTGATCCTCTGGGCCAACCCGCGCTTCGGCTTCGTCGAGATCGGCGACGGCTTCGCGACCGGCTCCTCGATCATGCCGCAGAAGCGCAATCCCGATGTGGCGGAGCTGATCCGCGGCAAGACCGGGCGAGTCAACGGCCACCTGGTGGCGCTCCTCACCCTCATGAAGGGGCAGCCGCTCGCGTACAACCGCGACAACCAGGAGGACAAGGAGCCGCTCTTCGACGCGGTGGACACGCTGACCGCGTGCCTCGCCGTGCTCGCGGAGATGCTCGGCGGCATCAAGGTCAATCGCGAGGCGATGGCGGCCGCGGCGCGGGAGGGCCACGCCACGGCCACCGATCTCGCCGAATACCTGGTGCGCAAGGGTGTGGCCTTCCGCGAGGCACACGAGGCGGTCGCGCAGGCGGTGCGCTTCGCCGAGTCGCGCAACTGCGGTCTGTCCGACCTGAAGCTCCCCGAGCTGCAGCGCTTCTCCTCCGCGATCGCCCAGGATGTCTACGACGCGCTGACGCTCGAGGGATCATTGAAGAGCCGCAGCCATCCGGGCGGCACGGCGCCGGTCCGCGTGAAAGCGGCGATCGCGAAGGCGCGGAAATCGCTCGGTTGAGGCGCCCCCTCGCGCCTGAAGATGGGTCCCTGGCGCGACGTCGAGCGCTCGATCCGCGAGGCGACGGGGTCGCCCTTCACCATCGAAGCGCGCGCCGGCATCGGGGGCGGCTGCATCAACGAGTGCTACGTCGTCCGCGGCGGGGACCGCGCCTGGTTCGTGAAGGTGAATGCCGCCTCCCGCGCGGAAATGTTCGCGGCCGAGGCGGACGGCCTTGCCGAGATGGCGCGCGCCGCGACGGTGCGCGTGCCGCGTCCGCTGTGCCACGGCGCCGATGAGAACGCGAGCTGGCTCGTGCTCGAGCACCTCGAGCTGCGCCCGGGCGATGACCGGAGCATGCGCGTGCTGGGCCGGAACCTCGCGCGCCTGCACCGCGTGACGGGCCCGCGCTACGGCTGGCACCGCGACAACACCATCGGCGCCACGCCGCAGGTCAATACCGGGTCAGGCGACTGGATCGCGTTCTGGCGCAGCCGCAGGCTCGGCTTCCAGCTCGAGCTCGCGCAATCGCGGGGCCACGGCGGGCGCCTCATCGCGGCAGGCGAGCGCCTGCTCGAGGCACTGCCAGCGTTTTTCCGCGGCCATGCGCCGCCGCCGTCGCTGCTGCACGGGGACCTGTGGTCGGGCAACGCCGGCCAGACGCCCGACGGGGAACCGGTCATCTATGATCCCGCCGTCTACTACGGCGACCGCGAAGCCGACCTCGCGATGACGGAGCTCTTCGGCGGCTTTCCGCAGTCCTTCTACGACGCCTACCGCGCGGAATTCCCGCTCGATGCCGGATACGAGACGCGCAAGCACCTCTACAACCTCTACCACGTGCTCAACCACTTGAACCTCTTCGGCAGGGGCTACGGCGTGCAGGCGCAGCGGATGATCGACCAGCTCCTCGCTGCTGCGTAACGCTCCGCTCCTGCCCGAGGGTGAGCCGGGAATTCGAGGAGCATGCCTCCGAGCCGGCGAACGCCCGACGCGATGCAGCGCGGCGGGACGGACGGGGTCGCACCGAAGGTGACGGGGTGGTGGGAGTTGTCAGCGCAAGGGCGCAGCCGTGCTCGCCCGCACGACCAGCTTGACCGGCAGCTCGGTGCGGCTCTCGACCGGTCTCCCCGCGAGCCGCGCCAGCAGGTGCTGTCCCGCGAGGCTGCCCAGCTCCGCCGTCGGGAAATGCACGGTCGTCAACGCGGGCGTCACGACCGCGGCCATCTCGAGGTCGTCGAATCCGGTCACCGAGACCTCGCGCGGGACCGCGAGCCCCTGCGCCTGGCACTCCGCGAGCGCGCCGATCGCGAGCACGTCGTTGCCGCAGACGACGGCGGTGGGCCGCGGCGAGCCGCGCAGGATCTCGCGCAGACCCTCGCGCCCCGCGGTCAGGGCGTAGGGCTTCTCGACGACGCGCCCGGGGGCCAGCGCGATGCCGCGCGCGGCGAGCGCCTGGCGCACGCCTTCGAGCCGCTCCGCCGCGCGCTCGTTGCCGGCGGTGATGCCCGAGATCATGCCCAGCTCGCGGTGCCCGAGCTCGAGCAGGTGGCGCGCGATCACTTCCCCCGCGGCCCGGTTGTCGAAGCCGATGCAGGGATGCCGTCCCGCCGCGTCGAGCGCCCAAGTGAGGACGTAGGGGATCTGGTGCAGGTCGATCATCTGCAGCACGCCCGGGTGGTGCGTCGCGCCGAGCAGCACGAGCCCGTCCACGCCGCGCTCGATCAGGGCGCGCGTCAGGCGCGCTTCCACCTCGGCGTCGAATTCGTGGCTCGCGAGGAGCAGCGTATAGCCGGCGTCGTCGAGGGTCTTCTGCAGGGCATGGGCGGTGTGAGCGAAGATCGCGTTGTCGAGCGTCGGGATGACCGCGCCGATGGTGCGGGTGCGGCGCGAGGCGAGCGCGCGCGCTGCCCCGTGCGCAACGTAGCCCAGCGCCTGAACGGCCTGCCGGATGCGCGCGGCGGTGGCCGACTTGACCTTATCGGGTTGCGTCAGCGCGCGCGAGACGGTGGCGGTGGAAACGCCGGCGAGCCGCGCGACGTCGGCCAGCTTGGCGGTCTTGCGTATGGGACCTCGGTCCACCCGGGTGGAGCCCCCCAGTTAGCGCTCACTCACCAAAAAAGCCGGCGCGGGGCCGGCTTTTTCTCGTTTCCGATCAAGCATCTTTCAACGGTACTCTTTCGCGCTGAACCGACGGTACTTGGGCAGCAGCCGGCGCGGCTTGCGAAACGCGTCGCGGCGGAACGGCTCGCCCAGCTCCTGCGTGAGCAGGATCTCGACCACCGAGGGCTTGCCGGAGCGCAGCGCCGCCTTGAGCGCGTCGGACACCTCGTCCTCGTGCTCCACGCGGTAGCCCTCCGCCCCCATCACGCGCGCCACTTCCGAGAAATCCGGGTTGGCGAGGTTCGTTCCGACGAACCGGTTGTCGAAGTAGTCGATCTGGTTTTTCTTCTCCGCGCCCCACTGGCCGTTGTTGAACACCACCGCGACCGCCGGGATCTTCTCCTTGACCGCGGTCATCACCTCGGCGAGGCTCATCCCCCAGGCGCCGTCGCCCACGTAGGCAATCGCCGGGCGCTCCGGCCGCGCGACCTTGGCGCCGAGCGCCGTCGGGTACGCGTAGCCGCAGTTGCCCCAGCTCATCGCCGCAAGGAAGGAGAGCGGCTGCTCGAAGCGCAGGTAGCTGTTGGCGACCGAGCACACGTTGCCGATGTCGGTGGAAACCATGGCGTTCCTGGGAAGCGCCTTCGCGAGCTGCGTGAGCGCGCGGCGCGGACCGATCTGGCCCTTCTTGTTGGGCGAGTGCCAGTTGGCGAGCTCGGCGATCCATGCTTCCTTTTCGCGCAACACCTCCGCGAGCCGGTTGCGGTCGGGCTTTCTCGCCCCGCGCGCCTTCAGGCGCTTCAGCAGCTCCTGTGCCGCGAGCCCCGCGTCACCCTGGATTGCGAGCGAGACCTTCTTCACGAGGCCCAGGGTGCGATGGTCGGCGTCGATCTGGATGATCTTCGCCTCTTTCGGCCAGTAGTCGATGCCGTGCTGCGGCAGCGTGCCGAAGGGTCCCAGGCGCGTGCCCAGGGCGAGCACGACGTCGGCGCGCGAGATGACGCGCATCGCAGCCTTCGAGCCCTGGTATCCCAGCGGACCGCAGGACAACGGGTGGCTCGCCGGGAACGAGTCGTTGTGGAGGTAGGAGTTGACGACCGGCGCGGTGAGATGCTCGGCGAGCGCCTTCACGTCATCGATGCCGTCCGCCATCACGACGCCGCCGCCCGAGACGATGACGGGGAACTTCGCCTCGGCGAGCATCTTCGCCGCCTTGTCGAGCGAGCCCGTCCCGCCCGCGGCGCGCTCGATGACAAGCGGCGGCAGGATCTCGTAGTCGCCCTCGCCGTAGAAGTAGTCGCGCGGGATGTTGACCTGGACCGGCCCGCGCTCGTGCAGCGCGATAGTGAAGGCGCGGTGCATCAGCTCGGCCATGCGCAGGGGCGAGTTCACGTGCACCTGCCACTTGGTGATCTTGGAGAAGATCGGCATCTGCTCCGTTTCCTGGAAGCCGCCGTGGCCCGCCGTGAGACTTCCCGACTCCGGTGTCACGA
This sequence comes from Burkholderiales bacterium, assembly GCA_036555035.1. Taxonomy (GTDB): domain Bacteria; phylum Pseudomonadota; class Gammaproteobacteria; order Burkholderiales; family SG8-41; genus SG8-41. The sequence continues at coordinate 25,033 of DATBMB010000174.1, forward strand.
CCACCATCGGCGTGTGCGCCCAGTAGGCCGCCGCCACCGCGGTCACGAAATTGGTGATGCCGGGGCCGTTCTGCGCAATGCACACGGTCGGCCGGTTGGTGACGCGCCCGTAGCCGTCGGCCATGTGCGCGGCGTTCTGCTCGTGCGCGACGCTGACGAGCCGGATGCCCGCGCCCGGGAAGAGGTCGAGGGCGTCCATGTACGCCGAGCCGACGATCCCGAACACGTCCTTCACCTTGTGCGCCACCAGTGTTTCGATGAACGCTTCCGAAGGCGTCATGCGCACCTTCGCGCCCGCGGGCCGTGCGGTCGCAGTCAGATTTTTCGCGTCAGTCATGATGTTCATGGAGACCCTCCAGTCGTGTGCCTCGGCGTGCCGCGGGTTGAGCGTAACCGAATTATTCTAAACAGGCATCCACCGCCTCTGCAAGCGCTTTCATTTATAAACGCAATTCATTGTTTCAACAGGATTTATCGACATTGACGGGATAAGCCTGTAAAAGACCCGGCGCACCCTTCCCCGCAGTGTTGGGAAGGCCCTACGGGAAGGCCTCAGTCGCCGCCGAAGACGTCCCGATACGAGACGTAGACCGACGCGATCAGCGTGGGCCCCAGCACGAGCCAGCCAAGCCCCAGCGGGATCGACGCCACGATCCCCAACACCATCAGCACGATGCTGTAGACCAGGAACGGCAGGATGTTCTTCAGGCAGCCGAAAAAGCTCTCCTGGAGGGCGGCGACGGGCGCCATCCCGCGCAGCACCACCAGGGCAGGCGCGAACCAGAGCGCCATGTAGATCGGGATGCTGAGGGCAAGCGCCACCAGCCAGGCCAGCATGAAGCTGCCGCCCGCCGCCGCCGCTCCCGCGGCATCGCCGCGCAACACCCCCATGACGGCGCCCGTGCCGACGATCAGGACCACCGGCACCATCACGATGATCCAGGCGCCGATGGCGAGGGCGCCGACCACGATGAGATTGCCCGTCTGCTCCTTGAATCCCGCGAAGAGGTGGGCGAGCTCGAGCTCGCCGCCGCCCTGGAGCGCCCTGCAGCCGAGCAGCAAGCCGCCGACGAAAACCGGCATCACCAGGAACGTGGCCACCGCACCCAGCAGGGGAATGAACGCGAGCACGATCAGGATGACGAACAGGATGACCACCGCCGCAATCCAGATGCCCGGGGCCTTCCTGAACAGGCCGAACCCCTCCGCGATCCACGTCCAGCCCTGACCGGCGCCCACGGCGCGCCCACCCGTCACGCTCTCGCTCATGGCGGCTCTCCTGATTGAGGTAAGGCGGAACCCATCGTAGTGGAATCGCCACCCTATGACAATCGGGTAAGCTGGAATCGATGCTGACTGAATCGCTTTCCCTGACGCTCATGATCTGGGTGTCCTGCGCGGTGCTGGTCGCCGGCCTGTCCCAGGGGGCGCTCGGCTTCGGCTTCCCGTTCGTCGCCACGCCGCTGATCGCCATGGTGAGCGACATGCGCACCGCGATCGTCATCGTGCTGCTGCCGACGCTCGCGACAATCGGCGTTGCTCTGCTGGCGAGCGGCCCGTTGCGCGCGACGCTCGCGCGATTCTGGATGATGCCGCTCTACATGATTCTCGGGGCGGGCGTGGGCACCTGGGTGTTCGTATCCGCTCCCGATGCGCCCTATACGCTGGTGCTGGCGCTGCTGACGCTGCTCTATCTCAATCTTGACCGCCTGGGCCTCGCCAGCTGGCCTGTGGTGCGGCGCCATGAGCGCGCGTTCGGGCCGCTTGCTGGCGTTACCTCGGGCATTTTCGAGGGAACGGCGAATATCGCCGCGCCGCCCCTCATCGTCTACTACCTATCGCTCGGGCTCACGCCTGTCATGCTGGTGCAGGGGCTCAACATCTGTTTCCTGCTCGGGAAGTCGACCCAGTTTACGGTGCTCGCGACGCAGGGCGGTGTATCAATGGGCGAGTGGCTGGCGACGCTGCCTTTCGTCGTGGTCGGGGTCGCGGGCTCACTCATCGGCGTGCGCATTCGCGATCGCATCGACGCCGTCACGTTTCGCGTCTGGGTCAAGCGCGCGCTGCTCGTGATCGCGCTGGGGCTGCTCGGCCAGTACGCCTGGTCGTTCTGGGCCTGAAAAGAACGGCCGGCTTTCGGCCGGCCGTTCGTTCGCGCGAATCTACGCTTCAGGCGGGGGTCTTCTCGAGCAGCTTCTTCAGCTCGCCGCTCTGGTACATCTCGATCATGATGTCGGAGCCGCCGATGAACTCGCCGTTCACGTAGAGCTGCGGAATCGTCGGCCAGTTGGCGTACTCCTTGATGCCCTGGCGGATATCGGGGTTTTCGAGCACGTTCACCGTGAAGGGCTGCTCCACGCCGCACGCGCGGAGGATGCCGATCGCGTTCGCCGAAAAGCCGCACTGGGGAAAATCGGGCGTGCCCTTCATGTACAGCACGACCTTGTTTCCGGTCACCTGCTCTTTTATAACATCTTGAATATTCATGAGGTATCCTAAATCCGAGTGATTCAGTCAGGCATTATTCTAGCGGCACGGCGGGCGCCGCGTCAAACCTTCCCTCCCGCCACCCGTTCGATGCCGGCGAGGTCTCGCCGCGAGCTCAAGTCGCGAAACCCTGCCCGCTCGAGCAACGCGCGGCAGCGCTTGCCCTGGTCGTGGCCGTGCTCGAAGAGCAGCGCACCGCCGGGCTCGAGATGCGCGCGCGCATGCGCGACGATCAATCGGATGCAGGCGAGGCCGTCGGGACCTCCGAGTAGCGCTGCGCGGGGCTCGAATCTCAGGTCGCCCTCGGAGAGGTGCGGGTCGCCCTCCGCCACGTACGGCGGATTGCAGACGATGAGATCGAAGCGCCGGCCGGCGAGCGCGGCAAACCAGTCGCTTTCGACGAACTCGATTGGGGTGCCGTGCCGGGCGGCGTTGTGGCGCGCGACCGCGAGCGCCGCGCTCGATGCATCTGTTGCAGTCACCCCCGCGCGGGGACGCTGCAGCGCGATCGCCACGGCGACGCAGCCGCTACCGGTGGCGAGATCCAGCACGCGGAAGCGCGACTGCGCGGGAATCCGCTCGAGTGCGGCCTCGACCAGGGTCTCGGTATCCGGCCTCGGGATCAGCACCGCCGGCGTCACCTTGAACGCGAGGCTGTGGAACTCGCGTTCACCGGTCAGGTACGCAATGGGCTCTCCCGCGCGCCGGCGCTCGATGCACTCGAGATAGCGCTCGCGCTGCGCTCCGGTCACCGCCTCTCCCGCATGTGCGACGAGGTACGCGTCATCGACGCTCAAAGCAGCGCGCAACAGCGCGCGCGCGTCGAGCGGATCGATGTTGGGAAGTCGAAGCATCTCCGCAATGCTGGCGGCCGGCCTGTTGCGAGGGCTCACCATTGCAGCAGCAACACGACGACGCCGGCCACGACAAGCATCACGCCTCCGATCAGCGCCGCGCTCATGCGTTCTTCCCGCAGGACGAGCGCGCTCAATATCAACGTGAACAGCGGGTAGGTCGCAACGATGGGGGACACCACGACGACCGTACCGGTACTCAGCGCGCGATAGAGGCACAGCACTGCGACGCCGTTGAGGGCGCCGGTCGCGGCAAACCAGGCCGCTCCGCGCCGGTGGAATGTCCGTGCCGCCGGTTGTCCGGCCGTTGCGGTCCACACGGCAAGCGATGAAACGGTATACCCCACCAGCGCGGCGGCAAACGGGTTGGGCCAGAGGATAAGCCCGGCCTTGGACAGGACCTGGGCGAGCGCGCGCAGCGCCGCCGCGGACCATGGCAACCATAGCGCGCTGCGCTGCTCCCCACGCGCATCCGCATCGTGCAGCCTCGCCAGCACGACCGAGCCCAGCACGATGAGAGAGGTGGCGGCAAGCTCGCGCACGCCAAGCGCTTCGTCGAGAAACAGCGCCGCGCCTAGAATCGCGAAGAGGGGCGCCGTGCTGCCGACCGCCCCGGTCACGGACGGGCCCAGGCGCCGGTTGCCCTCGAAGGTCAGCAACGTGACCGCGGCCGGAAAGAACAGGCCCACCAGGGCAAATATGCCGATGGCTGCGAGCTGCCAGTCCGCTAGGTCCGCGAACGGCGCCAGCAGCCAGAACAGCAGGGTTGCCGCAGGGATGCTCACCCGGGCGCCCGCCGTGGCGTCGAGGTATTTCAAGCCTGAGTGAGTGGTCACTAACGCCGCGCCGAAGAGGGCGGCGGACATGAGGGCATAGACGATGGGCTCCAACGGAACGCCCTCGGGAGATGCCGCGTCCGGGACACGTGGGCCGGCTCAAGCCGGCTGCACGTCCTCGGCGAGCTGGGCGAGCTGCTCGGCCTGGTGCTCGGCGGCGAGCGCCGCGATCAGCTCGTCGAGCTCCCCGTCCATGATCCGGTCGATCTTGTAGAGCGTGAGATTGATGCGGTGGTCGGTCACGCGCCCCTGCGGAAAGTTATAGGTGCGGATGCGCTCGGAGCGGTCGCCGCTGCCGATGAGCGACTTGCGGGTCGCGGCCATCTTCGCGCGCTGCTCGGAGAGCTGCCGATCCTTGATGCGCGCGGCGAGGATGGCGAGCGCCCGCGCCCGGTTCTTGTGCTGCGAGCGGTCGTCCTGGCATTCCACGACGATGCCGGAGGGGAGATGCGTGATGCGCACCGCCGAATCGGTCTTGTTCACATGCTGCCCGCCGGCACCGGACGCGCGGTACGTGTCCACGCGCAGCTCCGCCGGGTTGAGCACCACGTCCGCGATCTCGTCGGCCTCCGGCATCACTGCCACCGTGCACGCGGAGGTGTGGATGCGGCCCTGGGTCTCCGTGACCGGCACCCGCTGCACCCGGTGGCCGCCGGATTCGAACTTGAGCCTGGAGTAGGCGCCCTGCCCGGAGATCTTCGCGATGATCTCCTTGTAGCCGCCGAGGTCGGAGGGGCTTTGCGACACCACCTCGACCGGCCAGCGATTGCGCTCGGCGTAGCGGCTGTAGAGGCGGAAGAGCTCGCCCGCAAAGAGGGCGGATTCCTCGCCCCCGGTTCCGGCGCGGATCTCGAGAAAGATGTTGCGCTCGTCGTTGGGGTCCTTGGGCAGCAGCCGCCGCTGCAGCTCCTCCTCGATGCCGGCGAGCCGCTCCCGGGTCTGCCGTATCTCGGACTCCGCGAACTCGCGCATCGCGGGGTCCCCGCTCATCTCCTGCGCGGCCTGAAGGTCGGCCTCGCCCTGCGCGTAGCGCTGGTAGAGCTCGACCACCGGCGCGATCTCCGCGTGCTCGCGGGAGAGCTTGCGGAAGCTGTCGAGGTCGGCCGTCGCCTTCTCGGAGGAGAGGAGCCGATTCAGCTCCTCGATCCGGCCCGAGAGCTGCGCGAGCTTGGCCGCGATGCTGGCTTTCATCGGGGAGCCCGCTGCCTTATTCCGGCCGCGGGATCTGGTAGAGGCGGGTCAGCAGCTCTGCCAGCGCCTCGCGCTCGTCCTCGCGCGCGTGCGAGAGCGCGTGCGTCGGTCCGTGCGTAAGCTTCGCGAGGAGCGCGCGCGAGAGCTGCTCCATCACCACCTGGGGATCCTCGCCCTTCGCCAGGCGCCGCAGCGCGCGCTGCATCTCGTGGCGCCGCGCGCGCTCCGCGGCATCGCGCAGCGCGCGTATGGTTGGCACCAGCTCGCGGTTGCCCAGCCAGTGCATGAACTCGGAGACCTGGTTCTCGATGATCACCTCGGCCTGCGCGACCGCGTTGCTGCGCACGTCCATGCCCTCGCGCGCGACCTTGCCCAGGTCGTCCACGCCGTAGAGGAACACGTCGTCCAGCTGCGCCACTTCTTCCTCGACGTCGCGCGGCACCGCGAGATCGAACATGAGCATCGGGCGGTGCTTGCGCGCGGCGAGCGCCCGCTCCATCAGTCCCTTGCCGATGATCGGGAGCGTGCTCGCCGTCGAGCTCACCACGATGTCGTGGGAAGCGAGCTGCGAGGGGAGATCGTTCAGCGTGATGGCGCGGCCGCGGAAGCGGTCGGCGAGCGCCTGGGCGCGCTCGAGCGTGCGGTTGGCGAAAGTCAGGCGCCGGGGGTGCTGGGCGGCGAAATGCGTGGCGCAGAGCTCGATCATCTCGCCCGCGCCGATGAAAAGGATGCTCTGCTCGGCGATCGCCGGGTAGATACGCTGCGCGAGCCCGACCGCGGCGGATGCCATGGATACCGTCGCCGCGCCGATATCGGTCTCGGACCGTACCGTCTTCGCGACCGCAAACGTGCGCTGAAAAAGCTTGTTCAGGAGGAGGCCCAACGTGCCCGCCGCCTGGGCGGTGCGCACCGCCTGCTTGAACTGGCCGAGGATCTGCGGCTCCCCGAGCACCATCGAGTCGAGCCCGCTCGCCACCCGGAAGGCGTGCTTCACCGCTCTTTCCTGTGGCAGCTGGTAGACATAGGGCTCGATCTGGTGGGGCTTCAGGCTGTGGTAGCCCGCCATCCAGTCGACCGCCGCGTGCGGCTCGGCGGTCGAGCAGTAGATCTCGGTGCGGTTGCAGGTCGAGATGATCGCCGCCTCCTGCACCGGGCGGCGATCCACCAGCTCGCGCAGCGCCCCCACCAGGCCCTCGGCGTGAAACACCACCTGCTCGCGCACCGCGAGCGGTGCGGTCTGGTGGTTGATGCCAACGGCGAAGAGCTGCATCAGGCGGCGGTAGGCAAAAAGAGTGTAGATATTAATACGTTAGCCGCACCCGGGACAATCCGTCGCGCGGCCTTTTCAGCAGCCGCCAGCGGACCTCAGGCTTCGTTCTGCAGCGGCCGGCCGTGCGCCCACCGCTCCAGGTTGCCGAGAAAGATCCGCGTGGCACGCTCGTCGTTGCCCGCCGAGGCCGAGGCGTTGTGCGGCGAGAGGATGGCGTTCGGAAGCCCCCAGAGCGGCGAGTCGGGCGGGAGCGGCTCCTGCTCGAACACGTCGAGATAGGCGCCACCGAGCTGACCGCTCTTCAACGCCGCGATCACTGCCCCTTCGTCCGCAAGCCCGCCCCGCGCGACGTTGATGAGAAAAGCGCCCCGCGGCAATCGCGCAAGCGTTCCCGCATTCATGATGCGCCGCGTCTCCGGCGTGAGCGGGCACGCCAGCACGACCCACTGACAGCGTGGGAGCAGCTCCGGCAGCGCGGCGGGCGCGTGCATCTCGTGCACCGGGTCCTCGGGGCGCCGCGGGCTGCGGCGCACGCCGATGACGTGCATGCCGAGCGCCTGGCAGAAGCAAGCCACCGCCGTGCCGATGGTGCCGAGGCCCACGATCAGCACGGTCTCACCCGCGAGGTCGCGCGGCACCGCGTCGTTGCGCAGCGGCATCCATTCGCGGCGGCCCTGCGCCGCCCACCAGTGCGGAAACCCGCGGGCAAGCATCAGCAGCCCGCCAATCGCCGTCTGCGCCACCGGCTCGCCATTGGAACCGGCTGAGTGGGTGAGCTTGACCCCGCGCCCGGTAAGCGCCGTGACGAACGGAAAGTGCTCGATCGCGGCGGTGACGAAATGGACCCACTTCAGGCTCGAGGCGCCCGCGAGGGCCTCGACGAAGGACTCGTTGAGGGGAGAGAACCGGATGTCGCGCGTGTAGTAAGCGATCTCGACCCGCCCGCAATCCTCCGGCGCGAGGCGCGCGTTCGGGTCATCCGGAACGTGCAGGAGGCGGGGCTCGAGGCCCGCCTTCCGCGCGGCTGCGGCGAGCGCCTCGCCATGGCCCTCGGCCATGGCCCTGGACAGCAGGATTCCCGTCACTTCTTCTTGTCGCGGGCGAACAGCTCGTCGAGCTTGCGCTCGTAGGCGTGGTAGTCGAGAAACTCGTAGAGCTCGTCGCGCGTCTGCATCTGCTCGAGCACCCCCTTCTGCGTGCCGTCCCGGCGCACGGCCTGATAGACGCGCAGCGCCGCCGCGCTCATGGCGCGGAACGCGGAGAGCGGATACAGCGCCATCGCGACGCCGGCGCCCGCGAGCTCCTGCACGGTAAAAAGGGGCGTCTTTCCGAACTCGGTGAGGTTGGCGAGGATCGGAACCCTCACAGCGTCGGCGAATTTCCGGTACATCGGGAGCTCGGTGATCGCCTCCGGGAAGATCATGTCGGCGCCCGCTTCCACGCACGCGCAGGCGCGGTCGATCGCCGCCTGCAGCCCCTCGACTGCCAGGGCATCGGTGCGAGCCATCACCACGAACTGCGCATCGGTCCTGGCGTCGGCCGCGGCCTTGATCCGGTCCACCATCTCCTGCTGCGACACCAGCTCCTTCCCGGGGCGGTGGCCGCAGCGCTTGGCGCCGACCTGGTCCTCGATGTGCATCGCGGCGGCGCCGAACTTGATGAGCGATTTCACCGTGCGGGCGATGTTGTGGGCGCTCGCGCCGAAGCCGGTGTCCACATCCACCAGCAGCGGCAACGGGCAGGCGTCGGTGATGCGGCGGACATCGGTCAGCACGTCGTCGAGCCCGCTGATGCCCAGATCGGGCACCCCGAGCGAGCCGGCCGCGACACCCCCGCCCGAAAGGTAGATGGCGCGGTAGCCCACGCGCTGCGCCATGCGCGCCGAATAGGCGTTGAGGGTGCCGATGACCTGCAGCGGGCGCTCCGCGTCGAGCGCCGCGCGAAAACGCGCCCCCGCCGAAGCGGCGGGCGCGGAGGAAGAAGGGTGTCCGCTCATCGATCGTCCCCGGGACGCAGCGGGGCTCGATCCGGTGCCCGCCTTTGGTCCAATATGTGAGCTATTCTGGAGCGTCCAGAATATGGTATTTACCTTAGCATGCTGCCGCCCGTTTTGCCAGAACCGCTCTGATGGCATAATCGCGCTTCGCTCACCATACGGACTCAATCAAGCCATGTCCCGCAAGACCGAAACCGAGAACGGAAATCGCCTCACCGGAACCCAGAGCATCGAGCGCGCGCTGACGCTGCTGCGCGAGATCGCCGCCCACAACCGCAGCGGCTCGCGCCTGCTCGATCTCGCCGCCCGCACCGGGCTGCAGCGCCCGACCGTGCATCGCATGCTGAAGTGCCTCGCCGCGGAAAGCATGGTGCAGCAGGATTTGGAGTCGCACCGCTATTTCCTCGGCTCGATGATGTTCGAGCTCGGGCTTACGGCCGCGCCGCGCTTCAACCTGCGCGAGATCTGCCATCCCGCGCTGACGCGCATCGCGGAGGCGACCGGCGACACCGTGTTTCTGACCCAGCGGAGCGGGCTCGATTCGGTGTGCCTCGACCGGCGTGAAGGCACGTTTCCGATCAAGACCTTCACCCTCGAGATCGGCATGCGCCGCCCGCTCGGAGTGGGCACCGGCTCGCTCGCGATCCTCTCCGCGCTCACCGAGGACGAGATCCAGCGCGTGGTCGCGGCCAACGCCGTGCGCCTGCCCGAGTACGGCCTTACCGCCCCCGTCCTGCTCACCCAGGTGAAGAAATCGCAGAAGCTGGGCTACGCCATGCGCGATGTGTCGGGCCTCGCCGGCGTGCGCTCGGTGGGCCAGACGCTGCGCAACCAGAGCGGCATGGCGTTCGCCGCGATCTCGGTGTCCACCATCTCCAGCCGGATGAGCGAGAAGCGCGCAGGCGAGGTCGCCCAGCTGCTGAAAGGGGAGTCGCGCCAGATCGAGCGCCAGCTTGCGAACGGCACCGAGCACCGCTAGGTGAAGCCGTTCGCGACCGCTGCCCGCTGTCCGCTCGACGGCGTGCGGGTGCTCGATCTCTCGCGCCTCGTCGCCGGCAACACGCTGAGCCAGGTGCTCGGGGATTTCGGCGCTGAGGTGATCAAGGTCGAGCCGCCGGCCGGCGACTCCCTGCGCGCCTGGCAGACGAACGGCGTGCAGGTGAACTGGAAGCTCTACGCCCGCAACAAGAAGAGCCTGTGCCTCGAGCTGCGCAAGCCCGAGGCGCGCAAGCTCCTGCTCGACCTCGCTCCCACGGCCGCGATCTTCATCGAGAGCTTTCGCCCGGGCACGCTCGAGGACATGGGACTTGCGCCCGAGGTCCTGCTCGCGCGCAATCCGAGGCTCGTCATCGTGCGCATCTCCGGCTGGGGCCAGGACGGGCCCTACCGCCGCCGTCCCGGCTTCGGCACCCTGGTCGAGGGCCTGTCGGGCTTTGCGTCCTTCAACGGATTTGCCGACCGCGAGCCGGTGCTGCCGCCGATGTATCTCGCCGACACCGTCGCCGGGCTCTACGGCGCGGCGGGCGTGATGATCGCGCTGCGCGAGGTGGAACGAAACGGCGGCCGCGGGCAGGTGATCGATCTCCCGCTGCTCGATCCGCTGTTCGCGGTGCTCGGACCCCAGGCCGCCAACTACCGGTTGACCGGCAAGGTCAAGCCGCGCACCGGCAGCCGCTCGACCAATGCCGCGCCGCGCAACGCCTATCGCTGCAAGGACGGAAAGTACGTGGGCCTGTCCGCCTCGACCCAGAAGATGGCGGAACGGGTGTTCCGCTCGATCGGCCGCGCGGACCTTGTCGACAATCCGCGCTACCGCAACAACGCCGACCGGGTGCGGCATGCCGAGGAGCTCGACGCGATCATCGGGGGCTTTGTCGCGCAGCGCACCCAGGCGGAGAACGTGGCGTTCTTCGAGCAGGCCGAGGTCACGATCGGCCCGATCTACGACATCTCGCAGATCGTCGAGGACCCGCACGTGCGCGACCGCGAGCTGATCGCGGACTACCCGGATCCCGAGATGGGCGCGTTCCCGATGCATCACGTGGTGCCGCGCCTCACCGGCACGCCAGGCGCGATCCGCACACCCGCCCCGCGGCTGGGCGAGCACAACCGGGCGCTCCTCGCGGAGATCGGCGTGGACGAGGCGGCCTACGCGCGGCTCCTCGCTTCGGGCGCCGTGTGCGAGGGCGAACGCGCGGCGGCCGCGACCGCGGAGGAGACCTGATGAAACCCGATCTTCCAGTCTGGCGCTCGCTGCTCTACGTGCCGGTCAACGTCGAGAAGTTCGTCGACAAGGCGCACACCCGCGGCGCCGACGTGCTCCAGCTCGACCTCGAGGACGCGGTGCCGCCGGCGGAGAAGGAAAAGGCCCGCACCCTGGTCGAGAAAAACGCGGCGCGCGTGCGGCGCGGGGGCGCCGACGTGGTGGTGCGCATCAACCAGCCGCTCTCCCTCGCGGTGCGCGACCTCGAGCATTCGGTCTGCCCCGACGTCGACGGCATCGCCGTCACCAAGGCCGACAGCGCCTCGCACGTGAGGCTTCTCGACCAGCTCGTCAGCGAGCTCGAGGCGAAGCGCGGGATGAAAACCGGGCACACGAAGTTCATCGTGATGATCGAGACCGCGGACGCCTTCACCCGCATCGACGAGATTCCGCGCGCGAGCCCGCGCGTCGCGGCGATGAACATCGGCGGCGAGGATTTCGCGCTCGATATCAACGCCGAGCCGGATGAAGACGTCCTGCTGCACCCCAAGCAGCGCATGATCATATCTGCGCGCGCCGCCGGCGTGATGCCGCTCGGCTTCATCGGCACCGTGGCCGATTTCAGCGACTGGGAGAAGTTCCGTCTCATGGTGCGCCGCTCGCGCCGCTTCGGCTTCGACGGCGCGGGCTGCATCCATCCCGGGCAGGTGAAGATCGTGAACGAGGAGTACACCCCGAGCGCGGAGGAGGTGGCCTATGCGCGCAAAGTCATACGGATGGATCAGGAGGCGCAGGCCGCGGGCCGCGGCTCGTTCCAGATCGACGGCAAGATGATCGACATCCCCGTCGTGGTGCGCGCCGAGCGGCTGATCCGGCGCTACGAGGCAATCAAGGCGCGCGAGGCGAAGACGCTCGCCGCCGCACGATGAGGAAACCCATGTCCCACGATCTCGAAAAGCTGAAGGAGTGGATCGGCCAGAAAGAGTCGGACGTCGACTACGTGACCGTTCCCGCCGTGCACCGGCTCGCCGCGACCCTGGATCGCGACGATCCCATGCCGCGGATGGGCGATCCCCTGCCGGTCGGCTGGCACCAGATTCTCTTCCCGCGCGTCGTGCGCCACTCGCAGATCGGGGCGGACGGCCATCCCGAGCGCGGCGATTTCCTGCCGCCGGTGCCGCTGCCGCGGCGCATGTTCGCCGGCAAGCGCACGACGTTCCACGCGGATCTGCAGGTGGGCGACGCCGTGCGCCGCGATTCGGTCATCAAGGACGTCGTCGTCAAGCAGGGCCGCACCGGGACGATGGTGTTCGTGACGGTGAAGACGGAGGTCACGGGACCGCGCGGGCTCGCCATCACGGAAGAGCACGATTATGTCTACCGCGAGGCACCCGCCCCCGGCGCAGCGCCCCAGCCGCCGCAGCCGGCCCCGGGAAGGGCGGTCTGGAGCCGCACCGTCACGCCCGACCCGGTGATGCTGTTCCGCTATTCCGCGCTCACCTTCAACGGGCACCGCATTCACTACGACTTCCCCTACGTGACCCGGGTCGAGGGCTATCCGGGGCTCGTGATGAACGGCGGGCTCACCACGCTCCTCGTGTTCGAGCTCGCGCGCGCCCATGGGTCCGCCCCCATCCGCCATATCTCCTCGCGCAATGTCCGCGCGCTGTTCGTGAACCAGCCGATCACGATCGGAGGCGAGCCCTCGGCGGACCAGCGGACGGCGAAGCTGTGGGCGCTCAACCCGGACGGCGCCCTCGCCCTGACCGCCGAGGCGGAATTTCGAGCGTAGCTCATGGCGGGCGGCCCCCTCGAAGGCGTGCGCGTGGTGGACCTCACGTCCGTCGTGGTCGGGCCGCTCGCGACGCAGATCCTCGCCGACCACGGTGCCGAGGTGATCAAGGTGGAATCGAAGGCGGGCGACCTGGTGCGCATCATGAACGGACGCTCCGTCACCCCGGGCATGGGCGCCAAGTTCCTGCATCTCAACCGCAACAAGCGCTCGATCGTGCTCGATCTCAAGCAGCCGGCCGGGCACGGGGCGCTGCTGCGGTTGCTCGAGCGCGCCGACGTCATGCTGTGGAACAACCGCCCGCAATCGATGGCGCGCATGAAGCTCTCCTATGACGACGTGCGCGCGGCCAACCCGAAGATCATCTACTGCGGTCTCTTCGGATTCGGCCAGGACGGGCGCTACCGCGACAAGCCGGCCTACGACACCATCATCCAGGGCGCGGGCGGCATGGCGGCGCTCCATCATCGCGCGATGGGCGAGCCGCGCTTCGTGCCGATGGTGGTGGCGGACAAGGTGGTGGGACTGATCGCGGTGCAGATGATCGCGATGGCGCTCTACGGCCGCGTGCGCACCGGCGCGGGCTGCTCGATCGAGATCCCGATGTTCGAGAACCTGGTGAAATTCGTGCTGGAGGAGCACATGTATCTCAAGACCTTCGTGCCCCCGCTCGGCGAGACCGGCGACCCGCGGCTGCTCGATCCCATCAACAAGCCGCTGCCCACCCGCGACGGCTACATCTGCATCTCGGCCAACACCGACAAGCAGGTCTTCGCCTTCTTCGACGCGATCGGCCGGCCCGAGCTGAAGACCGATCCGCGCTTCTCGAACGTGCCCGCCCGCTTCGCCCACGTGAAGGACTATTTCGAGGTGCGCAGGGTCGCGCTGAGGGACAGAACCACCGCCGAGTGGCTGGAGATCTTCGACCGCTGCGACATACCGGCGACGCCCTACCACACGCTCGACAGCCTGCTCGAGGACCCGCATCTCGCGGACATCGGGTTCTTCGAGCTGAAGGACCATCCCACGGAAGGCAGGACGCGCAGCATGCGGCTGCCCAACAAGTGGTCGACCGGCACGCGCCGCGGCTGGGCGCCGGCCCCCAAGCTCGGGCAGCACAGCGTCGAGATCCTGCGCGAGGCCGGCTACGACGACGCCGCGATCGAGGCCATGGTGGCGAGCGGCGTGACCCTCGATGGACGCCTCACACCGGGGGAATGAACGCCGATCGGCTGCTGTAAACTATGCGCCCGCTCAACTCGGAGAATCCCATGCACGGCCCGACGCTGCCCCTTCGCCATCTGATCGCCGCCTTCCTCCTTCCCGTCGCGCTCGCCCTGCCCGGCTGCGCGATTGCGCAGGACAAGGAATACACGCCCTCCGTCGGCCAGGAAGGCAAGGACGTCATCTGGGTGCCGACGCCGCAGGCGCTGGTCGAGAAGATGCTCGACATGGCAAAGCTGACGCCCAAGGACATCCACTTCGACCTCGGCAGCGGTGACGGGCGCACGGTGATCACCGCGGCCAAGCGCGGGGCGCAGGCCGTCGGCGTGGAATACAACCCCGACATGGTCGCGCTCTCGGAGCGGGCCGCGGCCAAGGAAGGCGTCTCGGCCAGGGCCAAGTTCATACAGGGCGACATCTTCCAGACCGACTTCAGCAAAGCCACCGTCCTCACCCTCTACCTCCTGCCGAGCCTCAACATGAAGCTGCGCCCGACCATCCTCAAGATGGCCCCTGGCACGCGCGTCGTCTCTCACGCCTTCAGCATGGACGACTGGCAGGCGGACCAGACCGAGACCGTGGAAGGCCGCACCGCCTACCTGTGGATCGTTCCGGCGGTGGTCGAGGGCACGTGGCGCTGGAACGGCACCGGCAGCGGCCCGAAGCAATACTGGTTGAAGCTGCGCCAGCAGTTCCAGAAGGTCGAGGGCGAGATCGAGCTCGACGGGCGCCCGGGCCAGCTGCGCGACGTGAAGCTCCGCGGCGACCAGATCAGCTTCTCGGTGCTGGACGCTGCCGGCACCCGGCGCGACTTCTCCGGCCGCGTCGCCGGCAACTCGATGCAGGGCGCGACGAAGCGGCTCACCGGAGCCGGCGAAGGCAAGTGGTCCGCCACCCGCATGAATTGAGAATCAGAATCAAGCTCCCCTCCTGCCCGAGGGCGAGTCGGGGTTTCGAGACGCATGTCGTCGAGCCGACGAGCGCCCGACGCGATGCAGCGCGGCGGGATGGACGGGGTCCCACGAAGTGACGGGGTGGTGGGAGTCCCGCGTCGCAACTCTACGCGCCGCCCCCGGCCCGTTGATCTCATCCGGAGTTTGAACCATGGCAGTCAAGCAACGCACCGCCGCCATCATCGGCGGCGGCATCATGGGCGGCGATATCGCCATCGTCTTTGCCGCGGGCGGCTGGAAAGTGCACGTGATGAGCCCGTCGCAGAAGACGCGCGACGCGCTGCCGGCGCGAATTGCGGCCGGTCTGGCGAAGCTCGCGGCCCCGCCCGCCCACGCCGCTAACGTCGAGACCTGCGCGCGGATCGAGGACCTGCCGTGGCGCGACATAGACATCGCAGTCGAAGCCGCGACCGAGGACCTTCCGCTCAAGCAGAGGCTGTTCGCGCAGATCGACACGCTCGCGCGCCCCGGCATCGCGCTCGCGACCAACACGTCAAATTTCCCGATTGGCGAGATCGGCAGGAATCTCACGCACCGCGCGCGGGTCGCCGGCCTGCACTTTTTCATGCCGGCCCACCTCGTGCCGCTGGTCGAAGTGGTAAGCGCAGAGTTCACCGATCCCCGGGTGGCCGGGGAGCTGGTTGCGCTCATGAAGGCGCTCGGCAAGGCGCCGATCTGGGTGAAGAAGGACGTCCCCGGCTTTGTCGGCAACCGCATCCAGCACGCGATGCTGCGGGAGGCGTTCTACCTCATCAACGACGGCATCGTCGACGCGGACGGGGTCGACACCGCGGTGCGCTACGGCTTCGGCTTCCGCTTCATCGCCTGCGGTCCCATCCTGCAGAAGGAGATGTCGGGCTGGGACACCAACTATATCGTCGGTTCCGCGCTCTACCCCCACCTCTACAACGAGAAGGCACCGCCACCGTTCCTGAAGGAGATGGTGGACAAGGGCCACCTCGGGATGAAAGCAAAGCAGGGCTTCTGGAAGTGGGACGACGCGAAGATCGCGCGCGAGAAGGCGCGCATCGAGCGCTGCCTTCAGGCGGGGATGGCGATCCTCAACTCAGACGGCGGAAAGTAAGGGTCCCGGCACGCTATCGGGACGCAACCGAAAAAGGAAATGGTGGCCAGGGACGGAATTGAACCGCCGACACAAGGATTTTCAGTCCTCTGCTCTACCAACTGAGCTACCTGGCCCCTTGCTTCCAAAAAACGCTTACCTGCTAGAGAGTTGGATTGTAGTTGAGGATGTGAGCAAGCGCTCACTTTGAGCCATCCAGCAGGGCAAAAAACGAAAGCGCGGTATTAAATCGTCAATCGCGCGCATCGTCAAGAAAATTCTCCGATTCGCTCCGCGCGCGCAAACAAAAAAAGCCCCGCTTGCGCGGGGCTCTCTGTCTCGAAGGAAGGGGGCACGGGGGAAACCACGGGTTTCCCCTGTTCCTCTCCTGCCCCAGATGGGCGGATGGATTGTGACGCGCGCAGCGCGTTACATATCCATCCCGCCCATGCCGCCCATGCCGCCGTGGCCGTGGCCGGCTGGGGACTCGTCCTTGGGCAGTTCCGCCACCATCGCATCGGTGGTGAGGATCAGGCCTGCTACCGAAGCCGCGTTCTGCAGCGCGCAGCGCGCGACCTTGGTCGGGTCGAGCACGCCCATCTGAACGAGATCGCCGTACTCGCCGGTCTGGGCGTTGAAGCCGTAGTTGCCCTTGCCTTCGACCAGCTTGTTGATGACCACCGAGGGCTCGTCGCCCGCGTTGGCGGCAATCCAGCGCGTCGGCTCTTCCAGCGCGCGCATCACGATCTTGATGCCCGCATCCTGGTCGTGGTTGTCGCCCTTCACCTTGAGGTTGGCGCGTGCCCGCAGATAGGCGACGCCGCCGCCCGGCACGATGCCTTCCTCGACCGCCGCGCGCGTTGCGTGCAATGCATCTTCCACGCGCGCCTTCTTCTCCTTCATCTCGACCTCGGTGGCAGCGCCGACCTTGATCAGAGCAACGCCCCCTGCGAGCTTGGCGACGCGCTCCTGCAGCTTTTCCTTGTCGTAGTCGCTGGTCGCCTCGTCGATCTGCGTGCGGATGTTCTTGACGCGGCCTTCGATCGACTTGTTGTCGCCATTGCCGTCGATGATCGTGGTGTCTTCCTTGGCGATCTCGATGCGCTTGGCCTGGCCGAGGTCCTTCAACGTGACCTTCTCCAGCTGCATGCCGGTCTCTTCCGAGATCACGACGCCGCCGGTGAGAATCGCGATGTCTTCGAGCATCGCCTTGCGGCGGTCGCCGAAGCCCGGCGCCTTCACCGCGCAGGTCTTGAGAATGCCGCGGATGTTGTTCACCACCAGCGTCGCCAGCGCCTCGCCCTCGACTTCTTCGGCGATGATCAGCAGCGGCCGTCCCGCCTTCGCCACCTGCTCCAGCACCGGCAGCAACTCACGGATGCCGGAGATCTTCTTGTCGTAGAGGAGGATGTAGGGGTTGTCGAGCACCGACATCTGCTTCTCGGCGCTGTTGATGAAATAGGGAGAGAGGTAGCCGCGGTCGAATTGCATGCCTTCCACGACCTCGAGCTCGTTCTGCAGGCTCTTGCCGTCCTCCACCGTGATCACGCCTTCCTTGCCCACCTTGTCCATCGCGTCGGCGATGTTCTTGCCGATCTCGATGTCGGCATTGGCCGAGATCGAGCCGACCTGGGCAATTTCCTTGGACGTGGTGCAGGGCTTGGAGATCTTTTTCAGCTGCTCGACGATCCCCTCCACCGCCTTGTCGATGCCGCGCTTCAGATCCATCGGGTTCATGCCGGCGGCCACATACTTCATGCCCTCCTGCACGATCGATTGCGCGAGCACGGTCGCCGTGGTGGTGCCATCGCCCGCCACGTCGGAAGTCTTGGAGGCGACTTCCTTCAGCATCTGCGCCCCCATGTTCTCGAACTTGTCCTTCAGCTCGATCTCCTTCGCCACCGATACCCCGTCCTTGGTGACCGTGGGCGCCCCGAACGAGCGCTCCAGCACCACGTTGCGGCCCTTGGGACCGAGGGTCACCTTCACCGCGTCGGCCAGAATATTGACTCCAGCCACGATTTTGCTGCGGGCGGAGTCGTGAAATTTGACGTCTTTCGCTGACATATCTGATTGCTCCTGTTATTGCGGAATTCGCTCGATTACTTGCCTTCGATTACGCCCATGATGTCTTCTTCGCGCATCACGAGCAGCTCGTCGCCTTTGACCTTCACCGTCTGCCCGGAGTACTTCCCGAACAGGATCCTGTCGCCGACCTTGACGTCGAGGGGACGCTGTTTCCCGTCCTCCAGGATCTTGCCTTTGCCCACCGCGATAACCTCTCCTTGGTCGGGTTTCTCGGCGGCGGTGTCGGGAATGACGATCCCGGATGCCGTCTTGCGTTCTTCCTCCAACCGCTTGACCATCACGCGGTCGTGTAATGGACGTATCTTCATCGTGAAGCCTCCTGTGGATTGGTCTGAATGACGGAGAACGACTGTCTGGCACTCGCCCCTGTCGAGTGCTAACAATAGGCGTAAGTCCGCGCATTGTCAATAGGTTAGCCGCGCATACCCACCCGCAATGCACCGGTGTGGGCGCACACTAACCCTGGTGGCGGCGAAAGGGTAAGCCGCCAGAAAACGCTGAGAAACTAACTGGTTAGTCCAGGTCCAGCGGGGTGCTGGCGGAGACCCCGAAGCGGTAAACCGTCTTGCGGTTGCCGTCGCAGCGGGGCGGGATCGGATGATGCGGGCAGGGCGGGGGCCGCCGTCCTTGTGAGGTCAAGGTAGCGTCATCGGCAACTTCGGCCCAGATACCGCCGCTGACCGGCCGGAACAACCACATGAGGTAACCGCGTCTTGCCGCAAGCTGCAGCAGCTCGTCGGCATCGGGCGCATCGGCCACCACTACCTGGTTTCCGTTGATGCCGAACGGGAACGCGCCGAACGCCTGGAGGCATTCGAGTGCCTCGGTGGAGGGCGCGCCGGGCCGCATGCAGCCCTTGCGCTCAGCGCGCGCGACGTCCCACGCGCCCAGCTCCCACGCCGCCTCCATCGCGGCGCGGTCCACCGCAACCAGATCGCGCCAGCGGTGGTTCAACTGCAGCGCGGAACTCGGCAGCGGCGTGTAGGACACCGTCTCGGCATGCTCCACTTCGGCCAGCTTTTCCCTAATGAAGCCGTGCCAGTGCAGCGTCAGGATCACCGGCGTGTCCGGGCAGGGCACGGCCGCGAGCGTGATACCGACGAGCGGCAGGCCGCTCGCGGCAATCTGCTCCTCTATGCGCTCAAGTATTTCCACGGTCAAAACGGCTCTTTTCGGGTGCTAAACTCACTGCGCCCACAGCGCAAACGAGCAAGATTGGTGCCAATCCTCCAATCCTAACGTCGCGCCTGAAGCTGCGGTTGACCCGGCGGAAACGTTTGCGCGGGCCCGGTTCGGGCCGGTATCCGGTCGTGCGTGACCGATGTGGCAGATCTGAGGGAAAACGGTTCTTGTGCACGCGTCCCCATTATCTAAATCCTCCCCGGCTAAAATGCAAATTGGCACTCCCAGTAATCTGCTGCTAAAGCGCAGCCTCGCCGCAGTCTGGCATCCCTGCACCCAGATGAAGAGCCACGAGCGGCTGCCGCTCGTCCCGGTCGCGCGGGGGTCCGGCTGCTGGCTCTACGATGCCGAGGGCCGGCGCTACCTCGATGCGATCAGCTCGTGGTGGGTGAATCTCTTCGGTCACTGCCATCCGCGCATCAACGCCGCGCTCGCCGACCAGCTCGGCAAGCTCGAGCACGTGCTCCTCGCCGGATTCACCCACGAGCCCGTGGTGGAGCTCTCCGAGCGCCTGGCGCGCGCCGCGGGCGGCGCGCTCGGTCACTGCTTCTACGCGAGCGACGGCGCCTCCGCGGTCGAGATCGCGCTCAAGATGAGCTTCCACTACTGGCGCAACCGCGGCATACCCGGAAAGACTCGATACGTGAGCCTCGCGGGCGGCTATCACGGGGAGACGCTCGGCGCGCTGGCCGTGACCGACGTGCGGCTGTTCAAGGACGTCTATGCACCCATTCTCATGAAGAGCACCCCGGTTGCGAGCCCGGACTGGCGGCTTGCGGAGAAGGGAGAGTCCGCCCGGGATTATGCCGTGCGCTGCGCCGCCGAGCTCGAGCGCCACCTCGAGCGCCATCACGCGGAAACCGCGGCCTTCATCGTGGAGCCCCTGGTGCAGGGCGCGGGCGGCATGGCGATGTACGATGCCGAGTACCTGCGGCGCGCGCGGGCCGTCTGCGACCGCTACCGCGTGCACCTCATAGCGGACGAGATCATGACCGGCTTCGGGCGCACCGGCAGCTTCTTCGCCTGCGACCAGACAGGCATCACGCCCGATTTCCTGTGCCTCTCGAAAGGCCTCACCGGCGGCACCCTCCCGCTCTCCGTCGTGCTGACGCGCGACGACATCTACCAGGCGTTCTACGACGACGATGTGGCGCGCGGCTTCCTGCATTCGCATTCCTATACCGGCAATCCCCTTGCCTGCCGCGCCGCGCTGGCGACGCTCGATCTCTTCGATACCGGGGCCATCATCGAGGCCAACCGCTCGCGCAGCGCGCGCCTCACGGCCGCGGCACGGCCCATCGCGCAGCACCCGCGCGTGCGCAATTTCCGCAATACCGGAATGATCTGGGCGTTCGAGGTCGAGACCGCCGATCCCTCCTTCGCGCGCCGGTTCTTCGCCGGTGCGCTCGAGCGCGAGCTGCTGCTGCGCCCCCTCGGCAACACGGTGTACTTCATGCCGCCGTACGTGATCGAAGAGGACGAGATCGATTTGCTCGCCGCGCGCACCGCGGCGTTGATCGACGCGCTCCCGCGTGACTAACGGCCGCTCCCGCGGCTCCCCGCCTGCGGCATAATGGTGCGCAAGGGCGAGCGGGCATGATTCAGGGCTTGGTCACGGCGATACTCGCGGCGGCTCTCGCGGCGGGGCTGCCGCGCGCCCACGCCCAGGCGGATGCCCTGCCCGAGCCGGTGTCCCGGGCGCTGGCGCAAGCCGAGATCCCCGAAAGCGCGGCGGCGTTTTACGTTCACGAGGTGGGCGCCGAGCGCCCGCTCCTCGCGGCGGGATCCGCGCAGCCGATGAATCCGGCGTCCTCCATCAAGCTCGTCATCACCTATGCCGCGCTGGAGCTTCTGGGTCCCGCCTTCCAGTGGGTGACCGACGCCTACGCCGCCGGCGCGCTCAACGACGGGGTGCTCGAGGGCGACCTCGTCCTGAAGGGCAGGGGCGATCCCAGGCTGACGCTGGAGAGCTTCTGGCTGCTGCTGCGCAGCCTGCGCGCCCGGGGGCTGCGCGAGATCCGCGGCGATCTCGTGCTCGACCGCACCTACTTCGCCGAAAGCAGCCACGACCCTTCACGCTTCGACGAGAAGCCGACGCGCCCCTACAACACCGGGCCGGACGCGCTGCTGGTGAATTTCAAGGCGGTGCGGCTCACCTTCGTGCCGGACGGCGCCGCACGCGTGGTGCGGATCGTGGCGGAGCCCGCGCTGCCGCAGGTCCAGGTCGTCAACCGCCTGAAGCTCGTCAACGGGCCGTGCGGGGACTGGGTCAACCGGCTCAAGGTTGACGCGCAGGGCGGCTCGGCCGCCACGCGCCTCACGTTCAGCGGCCGCTTCTCCGCGAGCTGCGGCGAGCGCGCGCGCAATTACAGCGTGCTGCCGCACGCGCATTACGTGCTCGGACTCTTCCGAGAGCTGTGGCGCGAGCTTGGCGGAACGTTCCACGGGACGGTGCGCGACGGGACAGTGGGCCCGGACGCGCGCCCCCTCGGCACCGCGGAGTCGCCCGCGCTGGCGCAGGTCGTGCGCGACATGAACAAGTTCTCCAACAACGTCATGGCGCGGCAGCTCTATCTCACGCTCGGCGCGGAGGGAGCGGGCGAGCCGGCGACGCACGAGAAGGCCGACCGCGTGATCCGCGAATGGCTGGCGGGAAAGGGCCTGTCGTTCCCGGAGATGATCCTGGAGAACGGCTCCGGGCTCTCGCGGGTCGAGCGCATCAGCGCGAGCCATCTCGGGCAGCTGCTGCTCTCCTCGTTCCGCAGCCCGGTGATGCCGGAGTTCATGGCCTCGCTGCCGCTCGCGGCGGTGGATGGAACGATGAAGAAGCGCCTCGCGGATGCCGAGGTGGCGGGCCAGGCCCACATCAAGACCGGCTCGCTCACCGGTGTCCGCTCGATCGCCGGCTACCTGCTCGACGCGCAGGGGCAGCGCTGGGTGGTGGTCTCAATCGTCAATCACCCCAACGCCGCCAGCGCCCAGGCCGCGCAGGACGCGCTGCTCGCCTGGCTCTACCATCGCGGAAGCCCGGCGGGAAGGCGTCCATGAGCTTGCGATTCAGGCCGTTCTTGATCGCCGCGGGGTTCGCGCTCGCCGTCGCCGCGGTCCCCGCGCCGGCGCAGGATGCCGGCTGGCTAGTCGGGGTCGGCATCGGTTACCACAAGACCGGCGACGCCTGTCCGGGCAACGCCGCGGGCGGCGTCACGTGCGAGGACGAGGGCCCCACCTGGAAGATCTTCGGCGGGTACCAGTTCAACCCCTACCTTGGCGTCGAGCTCGGCCTCGTCGACCTGGGCGACCGGCCCGCGTTCGTGAGCGGGCTGGGCGCGGCGACCGCCAAGTTCAGGATCTTCGAGACGCTGCTCGTCGCGACGCTCCCGGTCGGCGACCGCTTCGCCCTCTACGGCAAGGCGGGCGTCTTCCAGTGGGATGCTGACTTCGAGTTCAACCCGCCGGTCGCGGGATCGGCCGACGCCAACGGCAACGACCTCACGTACGGGCTCGGGGTAAGATTCAACCTCACGCGCAATGCGGCGCTGCGGCTGGAGTGGCAGCGCTACAACGATGTCGGCGACCCGGCGATGACCGGCCGGTTTAATGCCAATGTCTTCGGCGTGAACGCGCTCATCAGTTTCTGACGCCGTGTCGCGGCGGCGACCTCTCGAACCGGCGGCTGTGCTCTTGTTCGCGTCGTAGCTGGAAACTACGTCACGAAACCTGGATTCGTCAGTGACGAGTTGCCGCTCGTTTCCGGCATGCTTTATGCATCAGATCGTGCATGGAGGATGCCCATGCTGGTTCGCGGCGCAATCATCATGTGGGCGACGGCAGCAGCAGTGCTGCTGGGCGGCGCAGTATACGCCGCAGAGTCCGCACCCGAGGCAGACTTACCAGCCGTTGAGACCGCCGAACCGAGCGCGGCTTCGGAACCGGGCCCGGCACCGGTGGATCAGCCGGCAAGCGTGGCGATCGACGCCGGGCCGCCAGGACTGAAGTACAGACTGGACGCGCCGGCTCCGGCGCCACGCGCCGATGATTTCCGCTTTGATTTCGCCGAGCGCCCGGCTCCTGCAACGGCGCTCAGGCTCGCAGATGCCCCCGGCGCGCCCCGGACCGGTTGGGCCTTTTCGGGGCGGGCAGGGCCCTTGCGCTGGCTGACCCCGCTCGACAGCGAAGGGCAGGCCCGGCTGCGCCTCGGAGGCCGGCTGCCGAATCAGCCGCGGCCCCCGGGGCTGGGACGATTCAACGTCAGCGTCCACTACAGCTTCGAGTGACGGCCGCGCGGCGCCTGCTGCATTTTCGCTCTACAGCCCCAGCTCGCGCCACAGCGCGTCCACGCGCCGCTTCACGTCCTCGCTCATCGCGATCGTCTCGCCCCAGGCGCGGTCGGTCTCGCCCGGCCACTTGCGGGTGGCGTCGATCCCCATCTTGGAGCCCAGCCCGGGCACCGGGCTCGCGAAATCGAGGTAGTCGATCGGCGTGTGCTCGGTGATCAGCGTATCGCGCCGCGGGTCGACGCGCGTCGCCAGCGCCCACACCACTTCCTTCCAGTCGCGGACGTTGACATCGTCGTCGGTGACGATGATGAACTTGGTGTAGAGGAACTGCCGCAGGAAGCTCCAGATGCCGAACATGACGCGCCGGGCATGGCCGGGGTACTGCTTCTTCATGGCCACGCACGCGACGCGATAGGAGCAGCCTTCGGGCGGCAGGTAGAAATCCGCGATTTCCGGAAACTGGCGCGTAAGCAGCGGCACAAACACCTCGTTCAATGCGAGCCCCAGGATCGCCGGCTCGTCGGGCGGCTTTCCGGTGTAGGTCGAGTGGTAGATCGGATTCTGCCGCGTGGTGATACGCTCGATCGTGAAGACCGGGAAGCGCTCCTGCTCGTTGTAGTAGCCGGTGTGGTCGCCGAACGGCCCCTCCAGCGCGGTCTCGCCGGGATGGATCCAGCCTTCCAGCACGATCTCGGCGGCCGCGGGAACCTGCAGATCGTGGCTCATGCACTTCACGATCTCGGTCTTTCCCCCCCGCAGCAGGCCCGCAAACTGGTATTCCGAGAGCGCATCCGGCACCGGCGTCACCGCGCCGAGCAGGGTGGCGGGATCCGCGCCCAGCGCCACCGCTACCGGGAAAGACTCGCCCGGGTGCGCCAGGCCATGGTCCCGGAAGTCGAGCGCGCCGCCGCGCTGCGGCAGCCAGCGCATGATGACCTTGTTGCGGGCGAGTAGCTGCTGGCGGTAGATGCCGAGATTCTGGCGGCGGCGGCTGGGCCCCCGCGTCACCGTCAGTCCCCAGGTAATGAGGGGCGCGACGTCTCCCGGCCAGCAGGTCTGCACCGGCAGCCGGCCGAGGTCCACGTCCGGTCCTTCGAGCACCTGCTCCTGGCTCGGCGCGCGCGCGACCACCCGCGGCTCCATCGCGAGCACGGTCTTCAAGAGCGGCAACTTGTCCCACGCATCACGCCACCCTTTAGGCGGTTCGGGTTCCTTCAACGCGGCAAGCACCCCGCCGAGCTCGCGCAGCGCGGCCGCAGGGTCCGCGGCATCCACGCCCATCCCGAGCGCGACGCGCTGGACCGTGCCGAAGAGATTCGCGAGCACGGGCACCGTATGCCCCTTCGGCCGCTCGAACAGGAGGGCCGGCCCGCCCGCCTTCAATACGCGGTCGCAGATTTCCGTCATCTCGAGGCGGGGATCGACCGCCGCGGTGACGCGCTTCAACTCGCCGCGCGCCTCGAGCCCGGCCAGGAAATCGCGCAGGTCGCGGTACTTCATGCGCGCGGTCGGTCAGTGCACCAGGCCGGACCTGAAGTGCAGGTCCAGCGCGAGCCCCGCGAACACCGCGAGCCCGACCCAGTTGTTGTTGCGGAAGGCGCGGAAGCAGCGGTCACGGTCGCGCCCGCGGATGAGCCAGTACTGATAGAGCGCGAGGCCGGCCGCGATAGCGAGCCCCGCGAAGTAGAAGGCGTCGAGCCGCTGCCAGCGGCCGATCGCCGTCATGCCGCCGAGGAAGAGCGCATGCGCGATCATGACGCCGGCCACGTCGAAGCGCCCGAGCAGGATCGCGGAGGACTTCAGCCCGAGCTTCATGTCATCGTCGCGGTCCACCATCGCGTACTCGGTATCGTAGGCAATGATCCAGAAGAAGGTCGCTCCCATCAGCGCCCATCCCGCGAGCGGTACGTAGTCGAGCTGCGCCGCGTAGGCCATCGGGATCGAGAAGCTGAACGCGACGCCCAGCCAGGCCTGCGGAAACACGAAAAAGCGCTTGAGGAAGGGGTAGATCACCGTAATCGCGAGCGCGGCGAAGGAGAGCAGGACGGTCAGAAGATTCAATTGCAGCACCAGGACGAAGGCGACGACGAGCAGCGCGGCCGCGAGCACGATCGCCTCGCGCAACGACACGGCGCCGGTGGCGAGCGGCCGGTTGCGGGTGCGCTCCACGTGCGGATCGAACCGGCGGTCAGCGCAGTCGTTGATCACGCAGCCGGCCGAGCGCATCAGCACGACGCCGAGGAGAAATATGACCAGGATATCGAGCTCGGGAACGGCGCGCCGGGCGAGCCACAGGCTCCACAGCGCCGGCCACAGCAGCAGCAGCCAGCCGATCGGCTGGTCGAGGCGCATCAGCTGCTCGTAGGCGTCCAGCCGATCCTTGAAGGTCGGGGTCCGGACCATCCCGGCGGGTGATTCGGCCATGAAATCAGTATATCAACGAGACGGTGAGCGGTAAGCGGTGAGCAGTAAGCGGAAAACAGGCGCAATGGGACTGCTGCCTGCCTAACGCTTACTGCTTACCGCTCACTAGGCTCTTAGGTACTCGTGGCGCGCGCCGAGCCAACGCGCAAGGTGGGCCCGTGCCGCAGCCGGCTGCTCGCGCAGCAGGGTCGCGGCGGCCTCGCGCGCCGCGTCGAGGAGATCGAGGTCGGTATCGAGGTCGGCGAAGCGCAGCAGCGGCTCCCCGCTCTGCCGCGCGCCGAGGAGCTCTCCGGGACCGCGCAACCGCAGGTCCTGGCGCGCGATCTCGAAGCCGTCACGCTGCTCGTAGATGATCTTCAACCGCTCGCGCGCGGCATCCGTGAGCGGTTCCTGGTAGAGCAGGATGCAGGTGCTCTCGTCGGCGCCGCGCCCGACGCGGCCGCGCAGCTGGTGCAGGCGGGCGAGCCCGACGCGCTCCGCGTTCTCGATCACCATCAGCGTCGCGTCGGGCGCGTCGACGCCCACCTCGATCACCGTCGTCGCAACGAGGAGCTGGATCGCACCCGCCTTGAATGCGTCCATGACCCGCGCCTTGTCCTCGCCCTTCAGCCTCCCGTGCACGAGCCCGACCTTCAGTTCGGGAAACGTCTGGCGCACCTTGTCGTAGGTTTCGAGCGCGGTCCTGAGTTGCAGGGCGTCGGACTCCTCCACCAGCGGGCACACCCAGTAGGCCTGGCCGCCGGCGAGGCAGTCGTCGCGCACGCGCCGGATCACTTCGTCGCGCCGGGTCTCGCGAACGAGCCGGGTCGCGACCGGCCTGCGTCCCGGGGGCATCTCGTCGATCACCGAGACGTCGAGATCGGCGTAGTAGCTCATGGCGAGGGTGCGCGGGATGGGCGTTGCGCTCATCATGAGCTGGTGGGGCTCCGCGCCCTTGTTGGGGCGCGAGCCCTTCATCCGCAGCTGAAGCCGCTGATGCACGCCGAAGCGCTGCTGCTCGTCGATGATCGCGAATCCAAGGTCGTGGAAGCGCACGTCCTCCTGGATGAGCGCGTGCGTGCCGACGACGACGGCGGTCTCGCCGCTCGCCACCCGGGCCAGCGCCTCGCGCTTCGCGCGCGCCGTGAGGCTGCCGGAAAGCCACGCGACGCCGATGCCGGGGCCGCCGACCCACTCCCGGAACTTCCGGTAGTGCTGCTCCGCGAGGATCTCGGTCGGCGCCATGATCGCGACCTGGCGGCTGTTCTCCACGCATTGCAGCGCCGCGAGCGCGGCGACGATCGTCTTGCCGCTGCCGACATCGCCCTGCAGGAGGCGCTGCATGGGATAGGGCTGCGCCAGGTCCTCGCGGATCTGCGCGAGCGCCCGGTTCTGCGCCGCGGTGAGCTTGTAGGGCAGCCGCGCGAGCAGCGCCTGCGCGAGCCTGCCGCGCGGCTTGAGCGCCGGCGCCCCCGCCGCCTTGCGCCGGCGGTAGTGCAGGCGCATCGAGATCTGTTGCGCGAGCAGCTCGTCGAACTTGACGCGGCGCCACGCGGGATGGGTCCTGCCCGAGAGCGTCTCCTGCGCCACTTCAGGCGGCGGGTTGTGGAGCAGCGCCACCGCCTCGCGGAACGGCGGGAGCTTGAGCTGCTCCAGGAGCGCGGGCGACAGCGTGTCCGCCAGATCGCAGTCGGCGAGCGCGCGCGCGATGAGGCGCCGGAGCACCTCCTGCCCCAGGCCGGCGGTCGTCGGGTACACCGGCGTCAGCGCGCTGGCAACCGGGACCTCGCCGTGCAGCACCCGGTAGCGCGGATGCACCATCTCGTCGCCGGCAAAGCCGCGGCGAATCTCCCCGAACGCCCGCACGCGCGCTCCGGGCGCGAGCTGCTTCGACTGGCTCGGGTAAGAATTGAAGAAACGCAGCGTCAGCACGCCGCTGCCGTCCTCGATATGGCACAGGAGCTGGCGCCGGGGCCGGTACTGTACGTCGCACTTGATGACATTGCCCTCGACCACGACCGGCTCGCCCGAGGGCGCCTCGCTCAGCGTATAGAGCCGCGTCTCGTCGTCGTAGCGCAGCGGCAGGTGCAGGACGAGATCGAACTTGGCTGCGATGCCGAGCTTCGCGAGGCGCGCCAGCGTGGGGCGACTGAGGCCGCTCAGCGACGGATCGGATTCGAGCGCGGGAGGCGCCGGCGCGCCCGCCCGCTGCCGGCTGCGAGCCGCGCTGATCGCCCCCCGCCTCACGCCGCCCGCCTCACTCCAGGTGCAGGATGGCGTCCATCTCCACCAGCGCTCCGCGCGGCAGGCTCGCAACGCCGACCGCGGCGCGCGCGGGGTAGGGCGGCGAGAAATAGCGCGCCATCGTCTCGTTCACCAGCGCGAAGTGGCCGAGGTCGGTGAGATAGACCGTGAGCTTCACGACGTCCTTCAGATCGCCGCCGGCCGCGCGCGCGACCGCCTGCAGGTTCCGGAACACGCGGTCGATCTGGGGACCGATGCCGGCGACCATCTCCATCGTCGCGGGGTCGAGCCCGATCTGCCCCGCGAGGTACACCGTCGCACCGCAGCGCACCGCCTGCGAATAGGTGCCGATCGCCTTCGGTGCGGCGTCGGTGTGGATGATTTCCCTTTTCATGCGGTACTCCTTCAACCGGGGAGCTTCAGCACGGTCTTGGCCAGTATATTTCTCTGGATCTCGCTCGAGCCGCCGTAGATGGTGGCGGGGCGCGCGTAATAGAAGGGGGTGAGAAAATCCGCCTCCACCCCCGCGACGTCGTGCACGCCCGCGACGACGCCCTGCTCGGCGCCCGCCTCGATCAGGAGGTCGGTCAGGCGCTGCCACGTCTCCATGGTCCAGATCTTGAGCATGGAAACGTCCGGCCCGAGCGGCTCGCCGCGCTTGACTTGCTCGACGAAGCGGCCGTAGAGCGCCGCCCCGTCCTCGATGTCGAGCTTCAACGCAATGAAGCGGTCGAGGAAGCCGGGATCCTCGAGCAGCCCCTTCGCGCGCGCAACCGCCTCCAGGCGGTTCAACGCGTACGCGGGGCGGCGCGGGCTGCCGATGGAAAGCCGCTCGAATCCCAGCAGCGCCTTGGCCACGGTCCAGCCGTCATCGAGCTCGCCCACGAGATTTGCGCGCGGCACCCGCACGTCGTCGAAGAACACCTGGCAGAACTCCTCGTGGCCGGCAAGATTGCGGATCGGGCGCAGCGTGATGCCCGGCGTCTTGAGGTCCACCAGCAGGAAGCTGATCCCCTGCTGCTTCTTTGCCCCCTTGCCGGTACGTACTAGCAGATAGATGTGGGTCGCATCGTCGGCGAGCGAGGTCCAGATTTTCTGGCCGTTGACGACGAAGTGCTCGCCCTCGAGCACCGCAGCGGTCTGCAGTCCCGCGAGATCGGAGCCGGCGTTGGGCTCGGAGTAGCCCTGGCACCAGATGTACTCGCCGGAGAGCGTGCGCGGCAGGTAATGCTCCTGCTGCTCGCGCGTGCCGAAGCGCATGATGAGGGGACCGACCTGCGTGATGCCCTGGTCGGGCGGGCGCGCGACCCCGTGGCGCTCCATCTCCTCGAGATAGATCACCATCTTGCCGGCGTCGAGCGCCATGCCCCCGCGCTCGCGCGGCCAGTTGGGCGCGATCCAGCCCTTCTCGTAGAGCTTGCGCCACCAGTCCTTCATGTCATGCCAGCGCGCACGGTGCAGGATGTAGCGCAGGCGCGGGGGATATTCCCGCTCGAAGAACGCGCGGACCTCCCGCCGGAAATCCTCGTCGCTCATCGCGTTGTAATCGGGGCTTGCGATCGAGGGGTTCATGCCAGGGCCCCGCTCACGAGGCGCGCGTAGCGCCGCCGGTGCCAGCTCGCGCTACCGAGCCAGGCGGTGAGCACCAGGGCGCGCTTGAGATAAAGACCCGCGTCGAACTCGTCGGTGAAGCCGATCGCGCCGTGGAGCTGGATGGCTTCGCGCGTGATCCGCGCCGCTGCGTCGGCACAGCGCGCCTTGACCCGGCTCGCCGCTGCCGCGCGCGCCGGCGCGGCGGGGCCGCGGTCGAGCACGCCGAGCGCCTCCTCCAGCACCGCCGATGCGAGCTCCTGGTGTATGTGGAGGTCCACCGCCCGGTGCTGCAGCGCCTGGAACGAACCGATCGGTTTTCCGAACTGAACGCGCGTCTTCAGGTAGTCGAGGCTCATCTCGAGCGAGCGCTCCATCACGCCGGCGAGCTCCGCACCGGCGATGGCGCAGCCGTGGTCAAAAGCCCGGCCGAGCGCTTCCAGAGCAGCCGCCCCACTCGCCGCCACGCCCGACCGGGGCACGAGTGTGTCGTCGAGCCGGAGCGTGGCGAAGGAGCGGCCGTCGGCGAGCGGCTCGAGCTCGAGCTGCGCCCCCGCGGCATCCCGCGGCAGCCACAGCAGCACGACGCCGCCCGCGGCGCGCGCGGAAACGATGAAGGCGTCAGCCTGCGCCGCCCCGGCGATGAAGCGTTTCACGCCGTTCAACTTGAAGCCGCCTTCGAACGGCGTCGCCCGGGTCTCGATCGCCGCGGGATCGAGCTCACCCGCCTCCTCCTGCCACGCCAGGGCGGGCAGCACGTCGCCGGCAGCGAGCCGCGGCAGCTGCTCGCGCTTGAGCGGCTCGTTCTCCGCCGCAGCGAGCGCAGTCGCCGCCAGCACCGCGGTCGCGGTCAACGGCTCGGGGACCAGCGCGCGCGCAAGTCCCCGCGCGACGATCGCCATCTCCGCGAGGCCCAGCCCGAGCCCGCCGTAGCGCTCGGGCACCAGGATGCCGAGCCAGCCGAGCTCCGCCATCTTCTGCCAGGCCGTGCGCTCATATTCGGTACTCGTGCCGCGCAGCCGCCGCACCCGCGCAAGATCGGTCCCGCGCGCGACGTAGTCCGCGACGCTCGCCCGGAGCGGGCCGCGATGCTCGGCAGCGGTGGAGGATGGATCGCCGGTCATGTCGCCTTCGAAGCGCCGGAGGCGTGCCCGGCCATTGTTTGGTGGAGACGAGGAGGATCGAACTCCCGACCTTCGCATTGCGAACGCGACGCTCTCCCAGCTGAGCTACGTCCCCACACCCGTTCTGCGAGGGCGGAATTTTACTATAGACTGGCACTTACACGAACGCCCACCCGCCAACCCCGGTGGACATCAAGCCGCCTTACGCTTATCAGGAAGTGGTGCCGCTTCTGAAGGAGCACCGGGTGACGCTGCGCGGTGAACGCGACATCCCGCCGGCGTTCCGCGCGCTCAACGCGCTGCCGATCTCCTTTGCGGAGTTCACGGTCGCGTGCCGCGACTACCCCATCGCCTTCGTCGGAGCCAACGCGGAGAGCGTGATCGCGATGGCCGTGCTGGGCCTGGAGAAGCAGCAGAACCTGTTCATTACGGCCGGGAACGATTGGGATGCGTCCGTCTACCTGCCGGCCTACGTGCGGCGCCATCCTTTCTGCATGACGCGGGTGACCGTCGACGGCAAGGAACGGGCGGAACGCGTTGCCTGCGTCGAGAAAAGCGCGTTGAGCGGCAGCGGCGAGCCGCTGTTCGACGCAAAGGGCGAGCCGCTTCCCGCGTGGGAGGCGCGCAGGAAGCTGCTGTTCGAATACGAGGCCGACCTCGCGCGCTCCGAGGAGATGTGCCGCGAGCTCGGCCGGCTGCAGCTCCTCGAAACCTTCACCCTGCAGGCCGTCCCCAACCAGGGCCCGCCGCTGGCGATGACGGGCCTCTATCGCGTCTCGGAGCAGAAGCTCGCGGACCGGGCGCCCGAGGAGCTGAAGGCGCTGCTGCAGAAGGGGATACTCGCGCGCATCTACGCCCACCTCGTCTCGCTCGCGAATTTCGGGCGGCTGCTCGATCGCCGCGCGACGCAGGCCCGGCGCGGTTGAAGACCGGGCACGCGCGCCGGCCCTACTTCGCGCGGTAGGCCCAGACCATCATCGCCGCGCCGGCGAGGATCATCGGCGCCGACAGCCACTGCCCCATCGAGAGACCCAGCGAGAGCAGCCCGAGAAAGCGGTCAGGCTCGCGCGTGAATTCGACCAGGAAGCGAAGCAGCCCGTAGCCCAGCAGGAACGCGCCGGAGACCGCGCCGCGCGGGCGCGGCCGACGCGAGTACCACCACAACAGGCTGAACAGCAGCACGCCCTCCAGCGCGAACTCGTAGAGCTGGGAGGGGTGGCGCGGCACGCCGTCCACATTCGGAAACACCATCGCCCAGGGCACGGACGCGGGACGCCCCCACAGCTCGGCGTTGATGAAGTTGCCGAGCCGGCCGGCGGCGAGCGCGAGCGGCACGAGTGGCGCAATGAAGTCGGTGACCCGCATCCAATCCTGGCGCCGCTGCCAGGCAAACCAGACCATGGCGAGTATCACGCCCAGCATCCCGCCGTGGAACGACATGCCGCCTTCCCATACGTAGAAGATGCGCCAGGGCTCGGTCACGTACTCGCCGAGCTTGTAGAACAGGACGTAACCCAGGCGCCCGCCGGCGATGGTGCCCAGGATCCCCCAGAAGAGCGCATCGTCGAGATCCTTCGCCGTCCAGACGCCGCCGGGGGCCCGCGCGATGCGGTAGCGGCCCGCGGCCCAGATCAGCCCAAAGCCGATGAGGTACATGAGGCCATACCAGCGCACCGCCACGGGGCCGATGCTGATGGCGACCGGATCGAACTGGGGATGGACCAGCATGGGATTGAGCTAAAATCTCACGCTTCATTATATAGGCCGCTTCCGGAGCTTCCCCATGCCGCTCAACAAGCGCAGCCAGCTGATCACCGAGGGCGTGCAGCGCTCGCCCAACCGCGCCATGCTGCGCGCGGTCGGCTTCAAGGACGCGGACTTCAAGAAGCCGATCATCGGCATCGCCAACGGGTATTCCACGATCACGCCCTGCAACCTGGGACTGAACGACCTCACGCAGCGCGCCGAGGCCGCGGCCAAGCGCGTCGGCGCGATGCCCCAGACCTTCGGCACGATCACGGTCTCGGACGGCATCTCGATGGGCACCGAGGGCATGAAGTACTCGCTCGTTTCGCGCGAGGTGATCGCGGACTCGATCGAGACCGCGGTGCAGGGACAGCGCATGGACGGGCTCGTCGCGATCGGCGGCTGCGACAAGAACATGCCGGGCGCGATGATCGCGATCGGCCGCATGAACATTCCCGCGATCTTCGTCTACGGCGGCACGATCAAGCCCGGCCACTACAAGGGCCGCGATCTCACGGTGGTGAGCGCGTTCGAGGCGGTGGGCGAGTTCACCGCGGGCAAGATCGGCAAGGACGAGCTCCTGGGCGTCGAGCGCCGCGCCTGCCCCGGGGCGGGCTCGTGCGGCGGCATGTACACCGCCAACACCATGTCCTCGGCGATCGAGGCGATGGGCATGAGCCTGCCCGGCTCCTCGACCATGGCCGCGGAGGACCGGGAGAAGCACGACAGCGCGGCGGAGTCGGCCGAGACGCTGATCCACGCGATCAGGAAAGACCTCCTGCCGCGCGCCATCATGACGCGCAAGAGCTTCGAGAACGCCATCGCGGTCGTCATGGCGGTGGGCGGCTCGACCAACGCCGTGCTGCATCTGCTCGCGATCGCGCACGCCGCGGAAGTGCCGCTCACGATGGACGACTTCGAGACGATCCGCGGGCGGGTGCCGGTGCTGTGCGACATGAAGCCCTCGGGGCGCTACGTCGCAACCAACCTCCACGAGGCGGGCGGCATTCCGCAGGTCATGAAGATGCTGCTCGAGCACGGGCTGCTGCACGGCGACTGCATGACCATCACCGGCAAGACCGTGGGCGAGGTGCTGCGCAAGGTGCCCGCGCGCCCCCCGCGCAACCAGGACGTGATCCGGCAATGGGAGAACCCGATGTACCCGCACGGGCACCTCGCCATTCTCAAGGGCAACCTCGCGCCGGAAGGGGCGGTCGCCAAGATCACGGGGTTGAAGCGCCCCAAGATCACCGGGCCCGCGCGGGTGTTCGACTCCGAGGAGGCGGCGATGGCCGCTATTCTCCGGAAGGACATCCGCTCGGGCGACGTGGTGGTGATCCGCTACGAAGGGCCGAAGGGCGGGCCCGGCATGCGCGAGATGCTCTCGCCGACCTCCGCGCTGGTGGGCGAGGGGCACGCGGAGGACGTGGGCCTCGTCACCGACGGGCGCTTCTCGGGCGGCACCTACGGCATGGTGGTGGGACACGTCGCCCCCGAAGCCGCGGTGGGCGGCCCGATTGCCCTCGTAAAGGAGGGCGACGCGATCACGATCGACGCCGAGCGCCGCCTGCTGCAGGTGAACATTGCGGACGACGAGCTTTCCCGCCGCCGCGCGGCGTGGCGCGCGCCCGCCCCGCGCTACACCCGCGGCATCATGGCCAAGTACGCGGCGCAGGTCTCCTCGGCGAGCCGCGGCGCCGTGACCGACTAAGCGCGCCCCTGCGCCGAGGCCGCTTTGCCCAACCGCCTCGCCACCGAGACTTCGCCCTACCTGCGGCAGCACGCCGACAATCCCGTGGACTGGCATCCCTGGGGCGCGGAAGCGCTCCGGCTCGCGCGCGAGGCGGACAAGCCGATCCTGCTCTCCATCGGCTACTCCGCGTGCCACTGGTGCCACGTCATGGCGCACGAGTCCTTCGAGGACCCCGAGGTGGCGGCCGAGATGAACCGGCACTACGTCAACATCAAGGTGGACCGCGAGGAGCGCCCCGACCTCGACCAGATCTACCAGACCGCGCACGCGATGCTGACGCAGAGGAGCGGCGGCTGGCCGCTGACGCTCTTCCTCATGCCGGACGGCACGCCCTTCTTCGGCGGCACCTATTTCCCCAAGCGCGCCCGCTATGGCATGGCCGGATTTCTCGACCTCCTGCCGCGCGTCGCGGAGGCCTACCGCGACAAGCGTGAGGAGATTGCGCGGCAGAACGCGGCGCTGCTCGATGCGCTCACGCGCACGCTCCCCGCGCCGGCGGGCGCGCAGGACCTCAAGCGCGCGCCGCTCGACGCCGCGGTGCGCGAGTTCGCGCAAGCCTTCGACGACGTGCACGGGGGCATCGGCCAGGCGCCGAAGTTCCCGCATCCTTTCGAGCTCGCCTTCTGCCTGCGGCGCCACGGGCTCGATGGCGGCGAGCTGGGGCTCTCGATCGCGCGCCTCACGCTCGTCAAGATGGCCGAAGGGGGCATTTACGACCAGCTCGGCGGCGGCTTCTGCCGCTACAGCGTCGATGCCTACTGGAGCATTCCGCACTTCGAGAAGATGCTCTACGACAACGCGGCGCTGATCGCGCTCTACAGCGACGCCTGGCTCGTCACGCGGCAGCCGCTCTTCGAGACGACCGTGCGCGGCATCGCGGGGTGGGTGATGCGCGAGATGCAGTCGCCCGAGGGCGGCTACTACTCTTCGCTCGACGCCGACTCCGAGCACGAGGAGGGGAAGTATTACGTGTGGACCCCGGACGAGGTGAAGGGGCTGCTCACGGCAGAGGAGTACGCGGTCGTGGAGCCGCATTACGGCCTCGACGGCGCCCCGAATTTCGAGGACCGTCACTGGCACCTGCGGGTGATGAAGCCGCTCGAGGTCGTCGCCAGGCGGCTTGATGTCCCGGTCGCCGAGTGCGCGGCGCGGCTCGAGGCTGCCCGCGCGAAGCTTTTCGCTGCGCGCGAGCGCCGCGTGCGCCCGGGGCGCGACGACAAGATCCTCACGAGCTGGAACGCGCTCATGGTGCGGGGGCTCGCGCGCGCCGCCCGCGCGTTCGGGGAGGACGCCTGGCTCGCGTCGGCGCGACGGGCCGTGGATTTTGTCCGTGCGCGGATGTGGCACGGCGGCCGCCTCCACGCCACCTACAAGGATGGCGTCGCGCATCTCAACGCTTATCTCGACGACCACGCATTCCTGCTCGACGCGCTGCTCGAGCTCATGCAATGCGAATTCAGGAACGAGGATCTGGAGTTCGCGCGCGAGCTGGCGGAGCTGCTGCTCGCGCAGTTCGAGGATCGCGCGGCCGGCGGCTTCTTCTTCGTCTCGCACGACCACGAGAAGCTCATTCACCGCGCCAAGCCCGGCCACGACAACGCGACGCCCTCCGGCAACGGCATCGCCGCGCACGCCCTGCAGCGCCTGGGGCACCTGACCGGCGAGCCGCGCTATCTCGAGGCGGCAGAGCGGGCATTGAAGCTTTTCTACCCGCAGCTCGAGCGCCAGCCGATCGGCTTCGTCAGCCTCGCGACGGCGCTGGACGAGTATCTCGCCCCGCCGCAGATCATCGTCCTGCGCGGGGTGGCCAACGCGCTCGCGGTATGGCGGCGAGCGCTCGCGGCGCGCTACCGGCCCGGCACGCTCGCCGTCGCCATTCCCGCCGGCGTGCCGGGCCTGCCGGTCGCGCTCGACAAGGCGGCACCGGCCCGCGGCGTCAACGCCTGGGTGTGCCGCGGCGTGACGTGTCTGCCGGCCATCGGCGAGCTCGACGAGCTTGACCGCGTGCTGTCCCTGCCTGCGGCCGCGGCCTGAGAGCGCCCGTTTGCGCTAGAATGCGCGGGTTTTTTTGGCTGAACCGACCTGACCCTGGAGATTGCGAATGAAATTCACTCTTACCCTGATCGCCGTTGCTGCCGCAGCCCTGGTTGCCTCCGGCGCGCATGCCGCCGATGCCAAGGCCGCGGAGGCGCTCGCGAAGACGAGCGGTTGCCTGGGCTGCCACACGACGGACAAGAAGCTGGTGGGACCGAGCTACAAGGAGATCGCCGACCGCTACCGCAAGAACAAGGGCGCGGAAGCCCTGCTGTTCAAGAAAGTGAAGGAAGGCGGCAAGGGCGTCTGGGGCGACATCCCGATGACGCCTAACGCGCACGTGAAGGACGCCGACATCAAGACCATCGTGCAGTGGATCCTGTCCATCAAGTAAGCGGCACGGGGAACGCGGTTTCCACGGGCGCGCGAAATTGACAACGTACCGACCCCCGTTGATAATGATTTCCCCATTGGCAACAACGATTTACCACACAGGAGCCGCCATGATCCGCACACCCGCCGTCCGCACCGTCCTCGCATTTGCGGTCGCCCTTGTTCTGGCGGGCTGCGGGAGGGAGGCGCCCAGGACTTCGGGAGCCGCCACGGTCAGAATCGGCGCCGCCTCGCCTCTGACCGGGCCGCAAGCGCACATCGGCATCGACATCCGCAACGGCGTCGCGCTCGCCATCGAGGACGCGAACGCAGCGAACGTGGAGATCGGCGGCCGGAAAGTGCAGTTCGAGCTCATCGCGGAGGACGACGAGGCCAATCCGACCAAGGCGACGACGGTGGCGCAGAAGCTCGTCGATTCGAAGGTGGCCGGGGTCGTGGGCCACTTCAACTCCGGCGCGTCGATCCCGGCCTCCAAGATCTACTCGGATGCGGGCATCCCGCAGATCTCGCCCTCGTCCACCAATCCGAAATATACCCAGCAGGGCTTCAAGACCACGTTCCGCGTCGTGGCGCACGACGACCAGCAGGGCCCGACGCTCGGAAGATTCGCGCTCGACAAGCTCAAGGCCAGGTCCATCGCGGTGATCGACGACAGCACCGCCTATGGCCAGGGCCTCGCCGACGCCTTCGCCGCCACGGTCAAGGCCGGCGGCGCGAAGGTCGTCGCCCGCGAGCACACGACCGACAAGGACACCGACTTCAAGGCGATCCTCACGCGGATCCGCGGCCGCAAGCCCGACCTCGTGATGTTCGGCGGCATCGACCCGCAGGCCGGCCCGATGGTGAAACAGATGGCCGAGCTCGGCATCAAGGCGAAATTCATGGGCGGCGACGGCATGCAGACGCCGAACTTCATCAAGCTCGCCGGCGGCGCTTCGGAAGGCGCCATGGCCTCGATTCCGGGGCTGCCCAAGGAGACAATGCCCGGCGGCAAGGCGTTCCTGGAGAAATACAAGGCGAAATACAAGGCGGAGGTGGAGCTGTTCGCGCCCATGGGCTACGATGCGGTGATGGTGTTCATCGACGCCATGAAGCGGGCGGGCTCCACCGAGCCCGCGAAGTTCCTGCCGGAACTCGGCAAGACCCGCTACCAGGGCGTGATCGGGCCCATCGCGTTCGACGGCAAGGGCGACCTCGTCAACGGCCCGATCACCATCTACGTCGTGAAGGGCGGCAAGTGGCAGGCGCTGGAGACGGTGACGCCCGGCGCCGGCGGAGCAAAAAAATAGTCCCCCCGACCGCCCCGGCGACGGCCGGAATCCTGCACGATGAACGGCACCCGCGCGGTGCCGTTCTTACATGAGCGGCCGTGGACATCTTCCTCCAGCAGATCGTCAACGGCCTGGTGCTCGGCAGCATCTACGCGCTCGTTGCCCTGGGCTACACCATGGTCTACGGGATCCTCGGGCTCATCAACTTCGCCCACGGCGACATCTGCATGATCGGCGCGCTGACAGCGCTCACGGTGGCGGGGGCGCTCGCGGCAATGGGGTTGCCGCCGCCGCTCGTGCTCGCCCTCTCCGCGGCTGCCGCCGTGGCCGTGTGCTGCGCGCTCGGCGTCTCCATCGAGCGCGTTGCCTACCGCCCGCTGCGGCGCGCGCCGCGGCTTGCCCCCCTCATCACCGCCATCGGCGTCTCCATCCTCCTGCAGTATTCGGCGGCGCTCGTCTGGGGCAAGCAGTACCTGTCGATGCCGGAGCTGGTGAGGCCGACCGAGATCGCGGTGGGCGGCGTGCACCTGACCGATCTGCAGGCGTTCATCTTTCTCCTCGCCTGCGCCATCATGGCGGGCCTGCTGTGGTTCATCCGCTCGACCCGCGCGGGGCGCGCGATGCGGGCCACGGAGCAGAACCGGGACGTGGCGGGCCTGATGGGCGTCAACGTGAACCACGTCATAGCGATTACCTTCCTGCTCGGCTCGGCGGTCGGCGCGATCGCCGGCATGATGGTGGTGCTCTACTACGGCATCGGCCACTACTTCATGGGCTTCATGCTGGGGCTGAAGGCGTTCACCGCCGCTGTGCTGGGCGGCATCGGCAACGTCGCGGGCGCGATGCTCGGAGGCCTGCTGCTGGGCGTCGTCGAGAGCCTCGCCACGGGCTACATCGGCGACCTGACCGGGGGCGTCCTCGGCAGCAACTACCGCGACGTCTTCGCGTTCCTGGTTCTCATCCTCGTGCTGGTGTTCCGGCCCTCGGGGCTGCTCGGCGAGCGCGTCGCCGACCGGGCATGAGCAGCGGAGGCTCCGCGTGAGGAGCGCAGTCGAGCTCGCGCGGCAGTGGCGTGAAGACCCCCGGCTGCGGTGGCTCGGATACTGCGCCGTGGCGGCGGCGCTGATCGCGCTGCCGTTCGCGGTCGACGCCGTGCTCGGGCGCGCGTGGGTGCGCATCATCGACGTCGCGCTGCTCTTTATCCTGCTGGGTCTCGGGCTCAACATCGTCGTGGGCTTCGCGGGGCTGCTCGACCTGGGCTACATCGCGTTCTTCGCCGTGGGCGCCTATACCTATGCGCTGCTCGCCTCGCCCCAGTTCGACCTCCACTGGTCGTTCCTGGTCCTGCTGCCGCTCGGCGCCTTCGTCGCCGGCGTGTTCGGCGTGCTGCTCGGTGCGCCGACGCTGAGGCTGCGCGGGGACTACCTCGCGATCGTGACGCTCGGCTTCGGCGAGATCATCCGCATCTTTCTCAACAACCTGAACCGCCCCTACAACATCACCAACGGCCCGCAGGGCATCACGCTGATCGATCCGCTCGCGCTCGGCGAACTGGCGCTCAACAAGTCCTATGCGGTGGCCGGCTTCACGCTGGCGCCGGTGCACAACTACTATTTCGTGTTCCTCGCCTGCGCGGCGGCGTCGATCTTCATCTCGCTGCGGCTCGAGGACTCGCGCATCGGGCGCGCCTGGATCGCCATCCGCGAGGACGAGCTCGCGGCCGGCGCGATGGGCATCAACACGCGCAACCTGAAGCTGCTCGCCTTCGCCATGGGCGCGTCCTTCGGTG
This sequence comes from Burkholderiales bacterium, assembly GCA_036555035.1. Lineage (GTDB taxonomy): Bacteria > Pseudomonadota > Gammaproteobacteria > Burkholderiales > SG8-41 > SG8-41. The sequence goes on from DATBMB010000174.1 coordinate 64,796, forward strand.
GCGTCGCGGGCGGGCTGTTCGTCTCGTTCCAGGGATTCGTCAGCCCCGAGAGCTTCGCGCTGCTCGACTCGATCATGGTGCTGTGCATGGTGGTGCTGGGCGGAATGGGCAACGTGGGCGGCGTCGTGCTCGGCGCGGCGCTCCTCACCGCGCTGCCCGAGGCGCTGCGCTACGCCGGCCCGCTGCAGCAGGCGTGGTTGGGGGATGTCTACGTGGACCCCTCCGACCTGCGCATGCTGCTCTTCGGGCTGGCGCTGGTGCTGATGATGCTGCTGCGGCCCGCGGGCCTGTGGCCCTCGACGCTGCGGCGCCGCGAGCTTGCGGGCGCAGGGGAATCCGGTGTCGCTCGCTGACGCGCCGCTGCTCGCCGCCCGATCGCTCGGCAAGCGCTTCGGCGGGCTCGCGGCGCTCGATGGGGTATCGCTCGAGGTCCGGCGCGGGGAGATCTTCGGCCTGATCGGCCCCAACGGCGCCGGCAAGACGACGCTGTTTAACGTCTTGACCGGCCTCTATCCGCCGGATGCCGGTGACTGCGTCTTCGACGGCGAGCGGCTCGGGGGCATGAAGCCCTACCGGATCGCCGCCCGCGGCATCGCCCGCACCTTCCAGAACATCCGGCTCTTCGCCAATATGAGCGCGCTCGAGAACGTGATGGTCGGGCGCCACGCGCGCACCCGCGCCGGCGTCGCCGGCGCCGTGCTGCGCGGGGCGGCGACGCGCGCCGAGGAGCGGGCCATCGTGCAGCGCGCCTGGGAGCTCCTCGATTACGTGGGCATCGCGGCGCGCGCCGCCCAGCCCGCTTTCGGCCTCGCCTACGGCGACCAGCGCCGCCTCGAGATCGCGCGGGCGCTCGCGACCGAGCCCAAGCTGCTCGCGCTCGACGAGCCGGCCGCCGGCATGAACGCGACCGAGCGCGTGGAGCTCGTGCGGCTGCTCGGGCGCATCCGCGCGGGCGGCGTCACGCTGCTCCTCATCGAGCATGACGTGCGGCTGGTGATGGGGCTGTGCGACCGCGTGGCCGTGCTCGACTACGGCAGGAAGATCGCCGAAGGCGAGCCGGCTGCCGTGCAGCGCGACCCGGCGGTGATCGAGGCCTATCTGGGAGGCGCGCTTGCTTGAGGTCAGGGGACTCAAGGTCGCGTACGGCGGCATCCACGCCGTGAAGGGCATCGACCTTCACGTCGCGGAAGGCGAGCTCGTCACGCTGATCGGCGCCAACGGCGCCGGCAAGTCGACGACGCTGAAGGCGCTCGCCGGGCTCCTGAGGCCTGCGGCCGGCAGCATCCACTATAATGGCGCGGACATCACGGCGCGCCCGGCATTCGAGCTGGTCCGCCAGGGGCTCGCGCTGGTGCCCGAGGGGCGCGGCGTGTTCGGGCGGCTCACCGTGGAGGAGAACCTCGCGATGGGCGCCTACAGCCGCCGCGACCGCGCGGAGGTCGCCGCCGACTTCGACCGCGTCTACGGGCTGCTGCCGCGTCTGGCCGAGCGGCGGCGCCAGCCCGGGGGCACGCTCTCGGGCGGCGAGCAGCAGATGCTGGCGATCGGGCGCGCGCTCATGAGCCGGCCGCGCCTGCTGCTCCTGGACGAACCCAGCATGGGACTCGCGCCGCTGATCGTGCAGACCGTATTCGAGACCATACGCGCCGTCGCCGCGGACGGCGTGACGCTGCTGCTGGTGGAGCAGAACGCGCGGCTCGCGCTGGAGACCTGCCACCGTGGCTACGTGATGGAGAGCGGCCTCGTCGCGCTGGCCGACGAGGCCCCGCGCCTGCTCGCCAACCCCCAGGTGCGCCAGGCCTATCTCGGAGAATGAGGGTCCCGATGCCGGAGCTCGCCGCCGCCCTGCCGCCGCCCGCATACTCGCGGTTGACGAAGACCGCCCGCCGGGCGCTGCTCGCCGCCGTGACGATCGCGCTGGCGGCGATACTCGGCTATCTCTACTACAAGACCTCGGGAGCCGACTTCAAGCGGCAGAACGAGGTGCTGGCGGGGTTGCGCGAGCTGAAGGAGATCGACTCGCGCTGGGACGTGGACATCCTGCGCGAGCATACCGAGCTCGCTCCTCCCCGGACGACCCTGCCCGACCCGCGCGCGACGTTGACGCGCATCCAGCGCGAGCTCGCGGACGCCGGCGCCGCGCTCGGTAGCGCGGTGCTCACGCGCGGCCTGCCCGAGCTTGCTGCCGCGATCTCCCAGAAAGCGGAGGCGCTCGCCAGGTTCCGCACCGCCGCCGCCGCGACGCGCGAGGCCCTGGCCCAGGTCGTGGCTTACGACGCCGAGATCGCGGGCCTGGTCCGCGGCTCGTGGCGGGACTTCCGCGAGCGCGACCGGCTGGTGGCTGCGGAGAGCGCCGCGGTGCAGTTGATCGCCGAATCCCAGCGCTACTACTTCGCGCCAGGCGCGGAGCAGCGCGAGCTGATCGAGACGATCCTGGCCGACCTGCTCAAGGCGGGGCCGCGCCTGCCGCCGGCCCTGCGCGCCGGCCTCGGGCGCCTGGACGCCCGCGTGCGGGAGCTCCTCGAGGCGAAGCCCGCCCAGCAGGCGCTCTACACGCGGTTGAACTTCATGACCGCCGGCCCGCGCATCGACAGCCTGACCGCCGCGTTCTCCCGCGAGCTGGAGGCGACGCTCCTCGAGCAGGAGTTCTATCGCTCCTACCTCGTCGCCTACTCCGCGGCGCTCCTGATCCTGATCGGCTACCTCGCCACGCGGCTCCTGGCGAGCTACCGGCTGCTCCACCTCGCGAACGAGGAGCTGGAGCAGCGCGTCATCGAGCGCACGCGCGAGCTCTCGCAGGCATTGACGCAGCTGAAGGAGTCGGAGGCGCAGCTGATCCAGTCCGAGAAGATGTCCTCGCTCGGGCAGATGGTGGCGGGCGTCGTGCACGAGATCAACACGCCGCTCGCCTACGTCAAGAACAGCCTGGGCTCGGTCTCCGGACGGCTGCAGGACCTCGCGCGCCTTGCCGCGGAGACCGAGAAGCTGCTCGAGCTGCTGCGCGCGGGCGGCGCCAATCCCCAGGACCTGGCCGAGCAGTTCGGGCTGACCGAGCGATTGATCGCGCGGCTGCGGGCCGAGCACGCGCTCGACGAGCTCGATACGCTCGCGCGCGACGGCCTGCACGGCATCGGGCAGATCTCCGAGATCGTGGGCAACCTCAAGAACTTCTCGCGCCTCGACCGCAGCAAGGTGGCGAGCTTCAACCTGAACGAGGGCATCGACAGCACGCTCGCGATCGCCCGCCACGAGCTGAAGCACCACGTGGTGAAGAAGCATTACGGCGACATCCCGTCCATCACCTGCTCACCGTCGCAGATCAACCAGGTGTTCCTGAACCTCGTGAACAACGCGGCCCAGGCGCTGGGGCCCGGGCCGGGCGAGATCCGCATCACGACCCGCCGCGAGGGCGCCGGGGCCGTCGCGGTGGAGGTTGCGGACAACGGCAAGGGCATCCCGCCCGAGGTGCTGCCCAAGATCTTCGATCCCTTCTTCACCACCAAGGAGGTGGGCAAGGGCACCGGGCTCGGGCTCTCGATCGTCTACAAGATCGTCGAGCAGCACGGCGGGAGGATCAGCGTCGATTCCACCGTGGGGGTTGGCACCCGGTTCACGGTGGTGCTACCGTTGCAGCCGCCGGCCGCAGCGCCCGCGGTGGCATGAGCGCGAAGCAACTGCCCGCCCCGGATTCATGACCGCCCCCGCCACCATCGGCAAGTACCAGATCCAGGACGTGCTCGGCCAGGGCGGCATGGGCGTCGTCTACCGCGCCTTCGACCCCGCGATCCAGCGCACGGTCGCGATCAAGACCATCACCAAGTCGGCGCTCGATCCCGCCGACCTGCAGTACGTGCTGACGCGCTTCCGCCACGAGGCCCGGGCCGTGGGGCGCCTCACGCACCCGCGTATCGCCGCGATCTACGACTACGGCGAGGACGATGAGCTCGCCTGGATCGTCATGGAGCTGGTGAACGGGAAATCGCTGTTCAACCACCTGCAGGACGAGGTGCACTTCGGGCTGAAGGAGATCGGCGAACTCATCCGCCAGCTCCTCGACGGGCTCGGCTACGCGCACCAGCAGGGTGTCATCCACCGCGACATCAAGCCCTCCAACATCCTGATCAACGACGACGGGCGGCTGAAGCTGACCGATTTCGGCATCGCGCGCATCGATTCCTCCACGCTGACCCAGGTGGGCGAGATCATGGGCTCACCGGGCTACATGTCTCCCGAGCAGTTCCTCGGCACCGACATCGACGCGCGCGGGGACGTCTACTCGGTGGGCGTCATCGCCTACGAGCTGCTCACCGCCCGCCGCCCGTTCATCGGCAACAATGCCGAGGTGATGCGCCAGGCGCTGAACGAGCGGCCCGCGAGCCCATCGGACTTCAACCCGAAGATCTCGGTCCAGCTCGACTGGGCGGTGCACAAGGCACTCGCCAAGAAGCGCGAGGATCGCTTCCAGACCGCGAAGGAATTTTCCGACGCCTTCGTGCAGGGCGTCGACGCGAGCCTGCGGCAGGCGCGGCGCGAGCCCGCCGCCCACGCCGCCACCGACGAGCCGACCCAGCGCATCGACCCCAAGCTGGTGCAGGCCGCGCGCATGCTGGCCGGCCTGCAGCCCACCCGGACCGACGCGCCGACCCAGCCCCCGCGCACGCCCGCTCCCGAGCCCCCGCCCGCGGCGGCGTCGGGAACCGTGGAGACCCTGGGGGGCAAGAAGGCGCGCATCCTGTTCGTGGACGACGAGGAGCGCATCGTGAACGCGCTGCGCTCGATCTTCCGGGCGAACTACCACGTCTTCACCGCGACCAATGGCTCGGAGGCCCTGGAGTTCGTGAGGAAGTTCCAGCCCCACGTGATCGTGAGCGACCAGCGCATGCCGCAGATGACCGGAGTGGAGCTGCTGCGCCGGGTGAAGGGCCTCGCGCCGAACACGGTGCGGATGCTGCTGACCGGCTACTCGGACCTCGCGGCGACCGTCGGCTCGATCAACGACGGGGAGGTGTTCCGCTTCATCTCCAAGCCGTGGGACAACCTGGAGATCCAGAACATCGTCGCCGACGCCGCCGCGATCGCGATCGATCTCGCAGCGACCCACGCTTCGCCCCCGATCCTGCCCGACCGCATGGAAGCGGGCGTCCTGGTGATCGAGGCGGGCGACGAGACGCTGCGGACGGTGACGCGCCTGATCGGCGGCGCCTGCCCGGTCTACCACGCGCGGAGCCTCGAGGAGGGCCTCACCCAGCTCGAGGCGCACGAGACCGCGCTCATCGTCGCCGACATCGCGGGCCGGGGCGAGGACATCGTCGCCGCCTTCAAGGCGTTGAAGCAGGAGCGCCCCGAGATCCTCGCCATCATGCTGACCGATGCCTCCGACTCCGAGCTGGTAATCGAGCTGATCAACCAGGCGCAGATCTTCCGCTTCGTCAACAAGCCGGTGAATCCCGACCTGCTGCGCCAGCACGCCCAGGCGGCGCTGATCCGCTACCAGTCGTTCAAGCAGAACCCGCAGCTCACGCGCCGGCACCAGGTCGCGCCCGCGGGCGCCGCCGGCGTGAGCCGGGCGATCCTCGCGCGGGTGAAGTCGCTGAAGAGCTGGTTCTAGGAAACTAGAACCCATCTCAAAAATACCCCCGGAGCAGCACGAGCATGCATCCGAGGTCTACGGAACGGCGCGGGTCCTGTCAGAACGGTCGGGGCCCGCTCCGAGGCTTCCCGCGCATCCGGGCAATTGACTTGGCCAGCGCGTTCTCTGGAGTCAGTACCAGTACCGGAAGTCTCGGATCAAACCCCGACCCTTCTGCCACCCGCGCAACTCAGCACTCCCGCGGGCCGGGTGGCAGGGCGGTCGGGATCTGGTTCCGGATTTCCGGTACTGGTACTGGCTGTCCAGGGGAGTTGTCCTGATCAATTGACCAGGTGGGCGGGGAAATCCGGAGAAGATCACGACCGCTCTGACAGGACCCGGCCCGCAGCATACGCGCTATGCACAGGATGAACAGTCGGATTCGAAGCGCGAACGACTGGGTTTTTTGAGATAGGTTCTTAGTCGACCCAGTCCCTCGGCACCAGGAACTCGGTGTAGAGCTTCTCCTCGGGACTGCCGGGCTCGGGCTTCCAGTCGTAGCGCCACGCCACTTTCGGCGGCAGCGACATCAGGATCGCCTCGGTGCGGCCGCCGGACTGCAGCCCGAACAGCGTCCCGCGGTCATAGACGAGGTTGAACTCGACGTAGCGGCCGCGGCGGTAGGCCTGGAACGCGCGTTCACGCTCCCCGTAGGCAAGTCCCCTGCGGCGCTCGAGTATGGGCAGGTAAGCCGGCAGGAAATGGGTCCCCACGCTGCGCGTCAACGCAAGACACGCCGCGAAATCGGGCTCATTCAAATCGTCGAAGAACACCCCGCCGATGCCGCGGGGCTCCGCCCGGTGCCTGAGGTAGAAGTATTCGTCGCACCATTTCTTGTAGCGCGGGTAGCGATCGGCGCCGTAAAGGGCGAGCGCGTCGCGGCAGACGCGGTGGAAATGCCGCGCGTCCTCCGCGAAGGGGTAGCAGGGCGTGAGATCCATGCCGCCGCCGAACCACCACACGGCCGCGGCGCCACGCTTCTCCGCCAGGAAGAAGCGCACGTTGAGGTGCACCGTGGGGACGTAGGGGTTCACCGGATGCAGCACCAGCGAGACCCCCATC
>DATBMB010000188.1:0-4855 GCA_036555035.1 Burkholderiales bacterium
GCCCGCCATGCCGTAGGGCGGCAGCCGCCGGTGCCCGGAGAGGATCGCGGCGGTCATCGGCTCGAGGAAGCGGATGCGGCGAATCGCGCCGTTGCCGCCGCGCCAGCGCCCCGCGCCGCCACTGCCGCGGCGCACCGCGAACTCCTCGATCAGTACCGGGTAGCGCCATTCCAGCACCTCGGGGTCGGTCAACCGGGTGTTGGTCATGTGAGTGTGGACGCAGTCCGTGCCGTGAAATCCGTCGCCCGCGCCCGAGCCGCCGCAGATCGTCTCGTAGTACTGGTAGCGCTCGTTGCCGAAAGTGAAGTTGTTCATCGTGCCCTGGGAGGCGCCCATCACGCCGAGCGCCCCGTAGAGCGCATCGGTGATGCATTGTGAAGTCTCGACGTTTCCCGCCGCCACCGCCGCTGGATAGCGGGGATTGAGCATCGAGCCTTCGGGAATGATGACCTTGAGCGGCTTCATGCATCCCGCATTGAGGGGGATATCGTCGCTCACCAGCGTCCGAAACACGTAGAGGACCGCGGACATGGTGACTGCAGCGGGCGCGTTGAAGTTGCTCTCCAGCTGGCTCGTGGTATGCGTGAAGTCGATCACTGCGCTGCGGGCGGCGCGGTCGATCGTGATTTTCACGCGGATCACCGCGCCGTTGTCCATTTCGTAGGCGTAGCGCCCGTCCTTCAGCACGTCGATCACGCGCCGCACCGATTCCTCGGCGTTGTCCTGCACGTGGCGCATGTAGGCCTGGACCGTTTCCAGCCCGAAGTGCGCGACCGCGCGCCCGAGCTCGTCGACGCCTTTCCGGTTGGCGGCGACCATGGCGCGGAGGTCCGCGATGTTCTGCTCGGGATTGCGGGCCGGGTAGCGCGCGCCGGTGAGGAGCTCCCGAACCTCGCGCTCGCGGAGCTTCCCCTGCGAGACGAGCGGGAAGTTGTCGATCAGCACACCTTCCTCGTCGAGATGGGTGCTGTCGGGCGGCATCGAGCCGGGGGTGACGCCGCCGATGTCGGCGTGGTGGCCGCGGCACGCGACGTAGAACCGGATTTCCAGGCCCGCGTCGTCGAATACCGGTGTTACGACCGTGATGTCGGGCAGGTGGGTGCCGCCATGGTAGGGATTGTTCAGCATGTAGGCATTGCCGGGGCGCATCTTGCCTGCGTTTTCGGCGGCGATGACACGCACGGATTCGCCCATTGCGCCGAGATGCACCGGCAGATGCGGCGCATTGGCGATGAGTCCCCCCGCCAGGTCGAAGAGCGCGCAGGAGAAGTCGAGCCGCTCCTTGATGTTGACCGAGTACGCGGTGTTCGCGAGCGTGACACCCATCTGCTCCGCGATCGCCATGAAGAGATTGTTGAAGATCTCGAGCATCACGGGCTCCACCTGCGTGCCGACCGCCACGCGCCGGGGCCGCGGCGCGGCGCGCGTCAGCACCAGGTGATTGAGCGGCGTCACCTGCGCCTGCCACTGCGGCTCGATCACGGTCGTGGCATTGGCTTCCGCAATGATGGCAGGCCCGGCGACAACGTCGCCTGGCCGCAGCGACTCGCGCCGGAAGACGGGTGCGTCGTGCGCGGCGCCGCCGCTGAACATGCGCACCCGCCGCGCTGGCCGTGCGGGACCGCGGCGCGCAGGCATCGCGCCGAACGACTCGCGCACGGGCTCATCGGCCCCTCCGGCTTCGACTGACACCGCCTCGACGGTCAGCGTGCGCCCCGGCATGAGAAAGCTGAAGCGGCCGCGGTAGGCTGACTCGAATTGCGCAAGCATCTTCTGCGGCGCGCCGAAATTCACGATGACGGCGGTGTCGGTGCCCTCGTAGCGCAGGTGAACGCGCCGCGCGACGTGGATGTTCTCCTGCGCTACGCCCTGGCCAGCCACTTCCGCGCGCGCGCTATCGGCGAGCTGCGCCAGTGTCTCCTCGAGCTGCGGCATCAGGCCGGGCTCGAGCCGCGCCTCGATCGCACGCTCGCGCAGGGCGCTGATGTCTGCGAGACCCATGCCGTAGGCGGAGAGCACGCCGGCGTAGGGATGGATGAAGACGCGGGGAATCGCGAGCGCATCCGCGACCAGGCAGGCGTGCTGGCCTGCCGCGCCGCCGAAGCAGCACAGCGTGTGCGTGGTGACGTCGTGCCCGCGCTCGATCGAGATCTTCTTGATGGCATTGGCCATGTTGTCGACAGCCACGCGCACGAAGCCTTCAGCGATTTCCTCCGGCGTGCGCGGCTCGCCGGTCGCGGCGCGTACCTCGGCAGCGAGCGCGGTGAATCTCTCGCGCACGGCGGCGGGATCGAGCGGCTCATCGCTCCTCGGCCCGAATACCTTCGGAAAGAAGTCGTCCTGGATCTTGCCGAGCATCACGTTCGCGTCGGTCACCGTCAGCGGCCCGCCATTGCGGTAGCACGCCGGGCCCGGCTGCGCGCCGGCGGACTCCGGCCCCACGCGGAAGCGCGCGGCTTCGAAGCGCAGGATCGAGCCGCCGCCCGCGGCCACCGTGTGGATGGCGAGGAGCGGCGCGCGCAGGCGCACGCCCGCGACCTGGGCGTCCAAGGCGCGCTCGAAGTAGCCGTCGAAGTGCGAGACGTCAGTGGAGGTGCCGCCCATGTCGAAGCCGATGATGCGGTCGAAGCCGGCGGCAAGCGCCGTGCGCACCACTCCCACGACGCCGCCCGCGGGGCCCGAGAGGACGCTGTCTTTTCCCTGGAACAGCCGCGCCGAGGTGAGGCCGCCATTCGATTGCATGAACATCAATCGCGCGCCCGGAAGCTCGCCCGCGATGCGCTCGACGTAACGGCGCAGCAGGGGCGAGAGGTAGGCGTCCGCCACCGTCGTGTCGCCGCGCGACACCAGCTTCATCAGGGGACTTACCTGGTGCGAGAGCGAGACCTGGCTGAAGCCTGCCGCCCGCGCAAGCTCGCCCAGCCGCAGCTCGTGGGCCGGATAGCGGTATCCGTGCATCAGCACGACCGCGACCGCGCCGTAGCCGCGGCGGCGCGCCTCCGCGAGATCGCGCCGCGCCCGCTCCTCGTCGAGCGGCTCGAGCACGTCGCCGCGGGCGCTCACGCGCTCGCCCGCTTCGTAGACCGCGCCGTAGAGCGACTCCGGCAGCACGATATGACGGTCGAACAGGCGCGGCCGGTTCTGGTAGCCGATCTTCAGCTGATCGCGGAATCCCCGCGTGATGAAGAGCGCCGTCGGCTCGCCCTTGCGCTCGAGCAGCGCGTTGGTCGCGAGCGTCGTGCCCATCCGCACCTCGGCGATCCGCTCGGCCGGGATCGCCCTTCCGCGCGGCACGCCGAGCAGCTCGCGGATGCCCGCGAGCGCGGCATCCTCGTAATGCCCGGGGTCTTCGGACAGAAGCTTATGGGTGACGAGGCTGCCGTCGGGGCGGCGTGCGACGAGGTCGGTGAAAGTGCCGCCGCGGTCGATCCAGAACTGCCAGCGCGCGTTGGAGTGGGAGGGATCCGCCATCGTCGGGTGGGCAGACGCATGTTAGCACGCGCCCGCGGCGGAGCCCCGTGAGGATCCCGTCAGTCGGGTTCGCCGTCGTCGTCGGTCTGCTCGACTACCGCTATCTTGTCCCGGACGGTGCCGTCCGGGTTGAAGGTCACGATGAGCCAGCCCGGAATCGAGCCAATCCGGGAGTAACGCCACGTCCACGTCAGTCCGGGCATGTAGGTCGCTTCCTCCCACGGCCGGCCAAGGAGGAGCCGGGCGTCGGCCTGCGTCGACTTTCCGGCGACGATCTTGTCCAGCTGCTCCTCGCTCAGCAGCTGGGTAACGTCTTTCACCTTGCCGTCGGGACCGAACCGCACGCGGTAGGTCTCCAGGCCTTCCGGGGCGGTCGCGTAATCCCAGATCCGCTCCCCGTTCTCATCGACGCGGGTGTCGGACGGGTTCCCCATGCGCGCGCGCACATCGGCCTCGGTGGACTGGCCGGAGACGAGCAGCCGCGGATTGGCGCAGCCGCCCAGCACGCCAACGCAGGTGAGCAACAGCAGTGCCGCGGAGAGCTTCATCAGTTCTCGCGGCCCCTGCCGCCGGTAAAGTCGATGATAGCGATCCTTTCAAAGACCGTATTGTCCCGATTGAACCGCACCGTCAGATAGCCGGGCTGGATGCCGTCCCGCCTGAAGCGCCAGGACCACACGGTGCCGGCAGGGGTGTACGACACATCCGAGGGCTTGCCGAGGATCTGCCTGACGTCCGCCTTGGTCATCTTTCCCGGGACGATCGTTTCCATCCGCTCCTCGGTGAGCAGCTGGATAATTTCCTTCACCTTTCCGTCAATGCCGGAGCGCACCAGGTAGGTTTCGGTTCCCTGCGGTCCCGTTGCGTATTCCCAAAGCTCGTCGCCATTGCGGTCGATGCGTATGTCGGTCGGGGGGCCTGCCTTGGCCAGTATTTCCACCATGCTTGCGCCCGGCGCGAAGGACCGGGGACTGGCGCAGCCCGTCACGACGGCGGCGAACGCCATCACGATCATCATGACAAGAATTTTCATGGCTTACCTCTGTCAATGCGGCCTTCCATGATGTAAACACCTGCCGCGGCGGCCCTATTCCTCCTCCGGACATTCCCTCGCCCCCGGCATCGGGGGAGAGGGTAGGGTGAGGGGGTCAAGGCGTCATTTTCCGCCTCGCTGTTCGCTCAGCGGCGTCGCCGAGAGATTTTTCTGCAGGCGCCTGTATTCCCCGTTAGTCCTTTCATTGGCAAGCTCTTCCGCGCCGATCACGACCCGGGAGCGGGGATTCGACTCACAGTACTTGTCCATCCACAAATAGGCCTCCTCCCGGGACATCGGCTTGCCCTGCGCCTTCCAGACATCCACCATTCGACCGATAGCCATCCCGCT
>DATBMB010000016.1:0-2504 GCA_036555035.1 Burkholderiales bacterium
CGGCCGAGGATGCGGCGGTGCATCAAGTCATGAGCGAGGTGACCCACCTCGTGAAGAGAGCCGCCGCTCTGCGTGATCCGCAGATCGTCAGGCGGGTGATGGCCGCTCCCGCATGAGTCTTGCTATGTCAGAAAATGTACAGGTTTCTCGGACGCCTGCATGAGGCGCCATCCACGCGCGCGGACGGGAGGCGTCCGAGAAGCGCCAGGGCACGAAATCGCGGTTAGTGGGGCGCCGCCGGTGCAGCGGGCTCTATGGGGATTTGGCCGCAGGAGGCAACGGTTGGGGGAACAGGATTGGGTCGCGTCCGCGGCTCGCAGGGAGTCGGAGGAGGGGAAAGGGCGTCGAGCCGTTGCCCGGCGGTTGCTTTGAGCCGAGGGCGAGGTGCAATGGGACGTGCCGGGTCGTCGCCGACCGGTGAGCGGCGCCGGGAAGGGTGGCTTTGCGGCGAGCAGTCTGAGCTGTCGTCATGACGTGTCGATCCTGATCGGCGTCGGGACAGGCGCCGGCCGATATCGTGGCTCGCAGCCGCGCGCGAAGACCTCGATGACGATCATGCGGCCGCCGCAGCGCGGGCAGGAGCAAGCGAGCACGCGCGGCTCGTCCGGCGCGGCGGTCTTCTCCTCAGGCTCGACGACGGGCGCAACGCGCAGAAGCTCGCGGAGGCGAGCGATGTTGTCGGCCCGGTTGCCGTTGGCAAACAGCCCATAGTGGCGGATGCGGTGGAAGCCCTTGGGCAGGACGTGCATGAGGAAGCGGCGAATGAACTCATGGGGGTGGAGCGTCATCGTCTTCCAGCGATCGGGGCCCTGAAGTCGATAGTCCTTCCAGCGGAAGGCGATGCCACCGTCGTCGGCGGCGATGAGCCGGCGGTTGGAGATGGCGACGCGATGGGTGTAGCGTGAGAGATAGCGCAGGACCTGCTCCGGCCCCGCGAACGGCTTCTTGCTGTAGACCACCCACTCTCGCCTGCGCAGCGGTGCCAGGAAGCGCTTGAACGCCCGCTTGCCGGCGAGCGCCGCGTGCTCGCCGAAGAAGGTGAGGCGGTCTTGCGCGTGAGCCTCGGCCAGCATGGCCAGCAGCCGCCCCCGGAACAGGCGCGAGAGCACCTTGACGGGGACGAGGAAGCCGGGCCGCGACGAGATCCAGCGCCCGCCATCCGCCGACAATCCGCCCGCCGGCACGATCATGTGCACGTGCGGATGATGCGTGAGAGCGGAGCCCCAGGTGTGCAGCACCGCCGTGATGCCGATGCGGGCCCCGAGATGCCTGGGATCGCTTGCGATTGTGAGCGTCGCCTCGGCCGCGGCCTTCATGAGCAAGTCGTAGATCGCTCGCTTGTTCTGGTAGGCGATGTCGGCGATCGGCGCCGGCAGCGTGTAGACGACATGGAAGTAGCCGACGGGCAGCAGTTCGGCCTCGCGCTCGGCGAGCCACTGCCTCGCCGCCGCGCCTTGACACTTGGGACAATGCCGGTTGCGGCAGCTGCAATACGCGATGACGATGTGGCCGCACTTCTCGTTCTCGCAGCGCGCAACATAGCCGCCGAGCGCCGCCGTGCGGCAGCGCTCGATCGCGCTCATCACCTTCAGCTGGTCGAGGCTCACGTGCCCGCGGTTGGCTTCACGCCAAGCGGGACCGTGGTCGCGGAAGATATCCGCGACCTCCAGAGCTGGGCTGCCCACGCCGGTGGCGCGTTATGGGGCCTTGGGACTGCGGCGCTTCTTCCTCGGCCTGCGGTGCTTGGAGCCAAGCTGTTTGAGCGGACTGTCGATGCTCGCGATCCGACCCGTGGCGACACGGGTATATCGCGCGGTCGTGTCCAGCTTCGAATGCCCGAGAAGGGCCTGGATATAACGAATGTCGATCCCCTTCTCGAGCAGGTCCGTCGCGAACGAGTGCCGCAGCGAACGCAGGCTGATCCGCTTCGTGATTCCCGCGGCTGCTGCCGACTCATCGAAGATGCGGCTCAACTGGCGGTAAGTAAGATGCAGCCCTTGCCGACGGCCAGGAAACAGCCAACGCTCCCCTGCCGGTACGCCCGCGTCAAAGCGTGTCGGGCGGACCTTCCACCATTCCCGCAGCGACAACAGCAGCTCTGGCGGCAGCATGACGTGCCGGTCCTTGCGACCCTTCCCCTGCACGATGCGGATGATCATCTGTGCGCTGTCGAGGTCGCCATCCTTGAGCCGGACAATCTCGCCGGCGCGAAGCCCACAGCCATAGCCGAGGGAGAGCATGACGCGATCCCTGAGGCTGACGGCCATGTCGAGCAGCCGCTCGGCTTCATTGGGGCTCATGGTGAGCGGCAGCTTCTGCGGCTCCTTCAGGTGATAGACCTCGGCTGCGAGATCGTGCCGCCTCAGCGTCACCCGGAACAGGAACTTCACCCCGGTCATGATCCGGTTGCGATTGGGGATGCTGAGCCCGGCTTCGACCAGGTGCAGCTGGAAGCGGCGAACGTCGTCGGCGGTGGCTGTGTCGGGTGAGCGCTTCAAGAACGC
>DATBMB010000056.1:0-68165 GCA_036555035.1 Burkholderiales bacterium
TCGCCGTCATCACCGACGAGGCCTCTCCCGGCGTATTGATCAGGATTGCCGTGGTCGAGCCCCCGTAGCGCGCGCCGTAGAAGATGCCCGCCATCATGATGAGAGCGGAGGTGGGATTCATCCCGTAGGTGACGGGGATCAGCAGCGCGATGGTCGCAGAGGGGCCGATGCCCGGCAGCACGCCGATGATCGTCCCGAGGAAACACCCGAGGAACGTGTACCAGAGGTTGATCGGCTGCAGCGCGACGTCGAAGCCGTTCAGGATGTGGGTCAGCGTTTCCACGGTCTTCCTAGAACGGGAGCAGGCCGCGGGGCAGCCGGACGTCGAGCGCGACGAAGAGCCAGTAGGTCAGCCCCGAGAACGCGATGGCCGACAGCGCGTTGACGAGCCACTTGCCGCGATTGAACCACGCCATCAGCGGGAAGAGGAACGCCGAGGTTGCCAGGACAAATCCCAGCCGCTCCAGGGTCGCGTAGTACACGCCGATCCAGATCACCACGGCGCCGAGCACCTTCAGGACCTTCGGGTCGAAGGGCGCGGCCCCCGCCTCTTTCGCGGCGGCCTTTCCGCGCGCCTTCCACATCTCGAGGGCGAGCAGCGCGGCCGCGATCAGCAACGCGATGCCGATCAGGCGCGGAAACGCCTTCGGGCCCAGCGGGTCGCCGATCTCGAGAGTGGGAATGAGCGTGGTCGCGTAGAGATAGACCGCCGCGACGACGATCGTGCAGACGAGGATGACGCGGTCGGTCATTTCGGAGGGGGCGTGGCGGGCGGCTGGATGGTAGCACAGCCCCGCCCCGTATAATTCCCCCATGTCTCGATCGGCTCGACCCGCCGCCACCGCCTCGACCCTGGAGCGGATCGGGGCAGCCGTCGGGCGGCAGGGCCTGCTCACGGACCGGCAGGACCTCGAGCCCTACCTCGGAGACTGGCGCGGTTTCTTCCGGGGGAGTGCGCCCGCGGTGGTGCGGCCGGCCGCCACCGCGGAGGTCGCGGCCGTGGTGCGCATCTGCGCCGAGACCGGCACCGCCATCGTGCCGCAGGGCGGCAACACCGGCATGTCCGGCGCGGCGACACCCCCGGCGGCGGGCGGCGGCATCGTGCTCCAGCTCGGCCGCATGAACCGCATCCGGGGGCTCGACGCGCTCAACAACACGATCACGGTGGAGGCCGGCTGTGTTCTCGCCAACGTCCAGCAGGCGGCCCGCGACGCGGGGCGGCTCTTCCCCTTGAGCCTCGGCGCCGAGGGCAGTTGCCAGATCGGCGGCAACCTCGCCACCAATGCCGGTGGCATCAACGTGCTGCGCTACGGCAATGCGCGCGATCTGACGCTGGGACTGGAGGTCGTGCTGCCGGACGGCCGGATCTGGGACGGGCTGAGGGGACTGCGCAAGGACAACACCGGCTACGACCTGAAACAGGTCTTCATCGGCTCCGAGGGGACGCTCGGAATCATCACCGCCGCGGTGCTGAAGCTCTTCCCGCTGCCACGCACGACCGTGACCGCTGTCGTCGCGGTCGCGGCGCCTGCAGCCGCCGTCGAGCTGCTCGCGCTGCTGCGCGAGGAGTGCGGGGAGCGGGTGAGCGCCTTCGAGCTACTTTCGCGTCGCTGCGTGGAGCTCGTGCTGGCCCACATTCCCGGCACGCGCGAGCCGCTCCCCGCCGGGCATTCGTGGTACGTCCTCGCCGAGCTGGCGGAAGCGAGCGGCGACGGCCCGCTGCAGCGCGAGTTCGAGCAAGCGCTGGAGCGCGCGGCCGAGCGCGGGCTGGCGCTCGATGCCGTCGTCGCGGCGAGCGGCGCGCAGCGCGCGGCGTTGTGGCGCATCCGCGAAGCGATCCCCGAGGCCTCCCAGAAGGAAGGCCTGCTCTACCGCCACGACATCTCGGTGCCGGTCTCCCGCATCCCCGGGTTCATCGACGAGGCCGGCGCGGCGCTCGAGCGCGATTTTCCCGGCGCGCGGGTGCTCTGCTTCGGCCACATCGGCGACGGCAACCTGCACTACAACTGCTTCGTCCCGGGGCGGGCCCGCAATGATCCCGCCGCGCTCGCTGCGACCGACGTCAACCGCACGGTGCTCGACGTCGTGCAGCGCTTCGGCGGCAGCTTCAGCGCCGAGCACGGCATCGGGCAGGCGAAGCGCGCGGAGCTCGCGCGCTACAAGGGCGCGCTGGAGGTCGAGATGATGCGCGCGCTCAAGCGCGCGTTCGACCCGCGGAACCTCATGAATCCGGGCAAGGTCCTACCCGACTGACCGGTTGCGCGCGCTTGCTGTAACTCGTTGACTGCGCACTGCTTCCTGCTTACCGCTCGCGGCTTACCGGGTATAATAGGCCACGATGAAATTCCTGTTCGACATCTTCCCGGTCGTCCTCTTCTTCATCGCCTTCAAGGTCTACGACATCTACGTGGCGACGGCGGTCGCGATGGTGGCCACCTTTCTCCAGATCGGCTGGACCTGGCTCGCCCACCGCAAGGTGGACAACCTGCTGTGGGTGAGCCTCGCCGTGATCGTGGTTTTCGGGGGCGCGACGCTGGTGCTGCAGGACGAGATGTTCATCAAGTGGAAGCCGACCGTGCTCTACTGGCTGTTCTCGGCCGTGCTGGCGGTCGCGGTGCTCGCGTTCCGGAAGAATCTTATCCGCGCCATGATGGAGAGCCAGGTGACGCTGCCGGATCCCGTGTGGGGGCGGCTGCTGGCGAGCTGGATCGGCTTCTTCGCCTTCATGGGAGCGCTCAACATCATCGTCGCCTACAACTTCTCGACCGACGCCTGGGTCAACTTCAAGCTCTTCGGCGGCATCGGCCTGATGCTCGCGTTCATCGTGGCGCAGGCGCTCCTGCTCGCCCGCCACATCGAGAAGGCCGACTGACATGAGCGTCGCGGAACGCATCGAGCAGAAGCTCGCGGCGCTCGAGCCCGAGACCCTCGAGCTCGTCGACGAGTCCGCCGCGCATGCCGGGCACGCGGGCGCGCGATCCGGCGGCGGGCACTACCGACTCACGATCGTGGCGCGCGCATTCGACGGCAAGCCGGCGCAGCAGCGCCACCGCATGGTGTACGAGGCGCTCGGTCCCATGATGCGCCACGAAATACACGCCCTCGCCATCCAGGCCTATGCGCCCGGCGAGATCTGATCACACCCACCGCAAAGGAATTCCGATGAAGCGGATGCAACTGATACTTCTAATGGCGGCCGGCCTCGGCCTCGCCGCCGCCGCGCATGCCCAGGACGGGGCGCTGGCGAAGGTGAACGGCGTCACCATCCCGCAGTCGCGCGCCGATACCCTGATTAAGGAAATGGCCGCGCAGGGCCGCCCGGACACGCCCGAGATGCGCGACATGATCAAGCAGGAGCTGATCAACCGCGAGATCGTCGCCCAGGAGGCGGTCAAGAAGGGGCTTCACAAGCGGGCGGAGGTCGTGACGCAGATCGACCTGCAGCGGCAGGCGGTGCTCATCAACGCCTACCTGCAGGACTATCTCAAGTCCAATCCCGTCACCGACGAGGCTGTGAGGAAGGAATACGAGCGCGTCAAGGAATCCGCCGGCGCCCGCGAGTACAAGGCCCGCCACATCCTGCTCGAGACCGAGGACGAGGCGAAGCAGGTCATCGCGCAGATCAAGAAGGGCGGCAACTTCGAGAAGATCGCCGCGGAGAAATCGAAGGACCAGGGATCAAAAGGCCGCGGCGGCGACCTCGACTGGGCGACCCCCGCGCGCTACGTCCCGGCGTTCGGGCAGGCACTCACGAAGCTCAAGAAGGGCCAGATGACCGATGCGCCGGTGCAGACGCAGTTCGGCTGGCACGTGATCCGCGTGGATGACGAGCGTCCCAGCAAGTTCCCGGCGTTCGAGGAAGCGAAGCCCCAGATCGAGCAGCAGATGCGCCAGCAGACCGTCAACAAGGCATTCACCGACCTGCGCGCCAAAGCCAAGATTGAGTGACGAGGTACGGGTGACGAGGTAGAGGTGACGAGATACGGGTGACGTACAACCTGCCGTCGCTCTTTGTCACCCTTATTCGTCACCTATATTCGTCACTTGGCCGCTAGCCGCACCAGCGGCGGGCGTTCCGGAACATCCTCAACCACGGCCCCTCCTCGCCCCAGTCCCCGGGGCGCCAGGAGTGCTGCACGGCGCGGAACACGCGCTCCGGATGCGGCATGATGATCGTGAAGCGCCCATCGGGCGTGGTGAGTCCCGTGATCCCGCCGGGCGAGCCGTTCGGATTGCACGGATACGCCTCGGTCGGCGCGCCGCGGTTGTCCACGAAACGCAGCGCCACCAGCGCCTCCGCGGCGGCGCGCGCGGCCGGGTCCCGGAATTCGCAGTAGCCCTCGCCGTGCGCGACCGCGATCGGCATGCGGCTGCCCGCCATGCCGGCGAGCAGGATCGAGGGCGAGCGCTGCACTTCCAGCATCACGAAGCGCGCCTCGAACTGCTCCGAGCGGTTGCGCACGAAATGCGGCCACGCCTCCGCGCCCGGGACGAGCTCGCGGAGGTTTCCCATCATCTGGCAGCCGTTGCATACGCCGAGCGCAAACGTATCCGCGCGCCTGAAGAACGCCTCGAACTCGGCGCGCGCGCGGGCGTTGAAGAGCACGGACTTGGCCCACCCCTCCCCGGCCCCCAGCACGTCGCCGTAGGAAAATCCGCCGCACGCGGCGAATCCCCGGAAATCCTTCAGGCTCGCGCGGCCGGAGACGATGTCGCTCATGTGCACGTCCACCGTCGTGAACCCGGCGCGGTCGAAGGCGGCGGCCATCTCGACCTGGCCGTTCACGCCCTGCTCGCGCAGGATCGCGATGCGCGGGCGGCCGCGGGCGACGTACGGCGCCGCAACGTCCTCGCGCGGGTCGAAGGTGAGCGCGGCATGCAGCCCCGGATCGGCTTCGTCGAGCAGCCGCTCGTATTCCTGCCGCGCGCAGTCCGGGTTGTCGCGCAGCTGCTGCAAGCGGAAGGACGTCTCGGACCAGGCGCGCCGCAGCTCGACGAGGCTCTCGTCGAAGAGTACGCCTGAACGGTCTGCTATCCGCAGCTTGCGCTCGCCGCCGACGCCGCCGATGACACGGCACAGCTCGCCGAGACCGGCGCTCGCGAAAGCCCGCGTGACCTCCGCAACGTCGCCTTCCCGCACCTGCAGCACCGCCCCGAGCTCCTCGTTGAAGAGGAACTCCAGCGCGGACTTCCCGCGGAGGGCGCTGTCGATGCGCAGTGAGGCGCCGGTGCGGCCGGCAAACATCATCTCGCACACCGCGGCAAAGAGCCCGCCGTCGGAGCGGTCGTGGTAGGCGAGTATCCTGCCGGCCTGCCTGAGCCTCTGGATGACGGCAACGAACGCCTTCAACCGCCCGGCGTCCACGTCGGGCGCCGTGTTGCCGGTCGCGCCGTAGACCTGCGCGAGCGCGGAGCCGCCCATGCGGCAGAGTCCCGCACCAAGATCCACCAGCATCAGAACCGTCTCCCCGAGATCGGTGCGTAATTGGGGCGTGAGCGTTTCGCGCACGTCAGGAACCGGCGCGAAGGCCGATACGATGAGAGAAAGCGGCGCGGTCACCGCCTTGCGCGCGCCGTTCTCCTCCCACGTCGTCTGCATGGACAGGCTGTCCTTGCCGACGGGAATGCTCACTCCAAGCTGCGGGCAGAGCTCCAGCGCCACGGCGCGCACGGTGTCGAACAGCGCGGCGTCCTCCCCGGGTTGCCCCGCCGCGGCCATCCAGTTCGCGGAGAGCTTGACATCGCCGAGCCCGGAGATGGGCGCCGCCGCGATATTGGTGAGCGCCTCACCGACCGCCATGCGGCCCGAGGCCTCGGGGCTCACCAGCGCGAGCTGAGTGCGCTCGCCCATCGCGAAAGCCTCTCCCCGATGGGTGTCATAGCCCATCAGCGTCACCGCGACGTCCGCCACCGGCACCTGCCACGGCCCCACCATCTGGTCGCGCGCAGTGAGCCCGCCCACCGTGCGGTCGCCGATCGTGATGAGGAAGCTCTTGTCCGCCACCGCCGGCAGCCGCAACACCCGGTACGCCGCCTCGCGCAGGTCCATGCCCGCGGTCTCGAACGGAGGGAGCTCGCGTCTCGCGTGCGCCACCTCGCGTGTCATGCGCGGCGGCTTGCCGAGAAGCACCGCAAGCTCCATGTCCACGGGGAGATTGCCGAACAGGGGATCGCTCACGACGAGTTGCCCCTCCGCGGACGCTTCGCCGAGCACGGCGAACGGGCAGCGCTCGCGCTCGCAGATCGAGCGGAAGCGCCCGAGGTCCTCCGGCGCGATCGCCAGCACGTAGCGCTCCTGGGCCTCGTTGCACCAAATCTGGAGCGGCGACATCCCGGGTTCCTCGCTCGGGATCCGGCGCAGGTCGAAGCGCCCGCCCCGGTGCGCCGAATGCACCAGCTCGGGCAGGGCGTTCGAGAGCCCCCCGGCGCCGACATCGTGTATCGACCGGATCGGGTTGACCTCGCCCAGCGCCCAGCAGCGGTCGATCACCTCCTGCGCGCGGCGCTGGATCTCCGCGTTGCCGCGCTGCACCGAGTCAAAATCCAGGTCCTCGAGGTTCGCTCCCGTGCCGAGGCTGGAGGCCGCGCCGCCGCCGAGCCCGATGCGCATGCCGGGGCCGCCGAGCTGGATGAGAAGCGCGCCGGGCTCGAGCTCACGCTTGTGGGCATGGCGCGCGGAGAGATTCCCGATGCCGCCCGCGATCATGATCGGCTTGTGATAGCCCCGCACTTCACCGGCGACGCGCTGCTCGAGGGTGCGGAAATAGCCGGCCAGATTGGGCCGGCCGAATTCGTTGTTGAAGGAAGCCGCCCCGATCGGCCCCTCGATCATGATCTGGAGGGCCGAGGCGATGCGCTGCGGCCGCCCGATGCCGTTCGCCTCCCAGGGCTGGACGAAATCCGGAATGCAGAGGTTCGACACGCTGAAGCCGGTGAGCCCCGCCTTGGGCTTCGCTCCGCGGCCGGTCGCCCCCTCGTCGCGGATCTCACCCCCCGCTCCCGTGGCCGCGCCCGGGAAAGGCGAGATCGCCGTGGGATGGTTGTGCGTCTCCACCTTCATCACGGTGTGCGTGAGCTCCTGCGTGGAGCGATACGCGCCATCCTCCCGCGGATAGAAGCGGCCGATGGTCTCGCCCTCCATCACCGCGGCGTTGTCCGCGTAGGCGACGACGGTGCCGCGGGGATTTTTTTCGTGGGTCGTGCGGATCATGCCGAAGAGCGTGGCCGACTGCGGCCGGCCGTCGATCACCCAGCTCGCGTTGAAGATCTTGTGCCGGCAATGCTCGGAATTGGCCTGGGCGAACATCATCAGCTCGACGTCGGTCGGGTTGCGCGCGAGGCGCCGGAAATGTTCGAGCAGGTACTCGATCTCGTCCGGCGACAGCGCGAGCCCCATCTCCCGGTTCGCGCGCTCCAGCGCCGCGATGCCCCCGCCGAGGAGGTCCACCGCCGCGAGCGGCGCCGGCGTGGTGTGCGCGAACAGGCGGTCCGCCTCGTCGAAGGCCGCAAGCACCGTTTCCGTCATGCGGTCGTGGACAAGGGGCGCAGCCGCCGCCCGTTCACCGGCGGCCAGCGCCTGACCGTCGGCGGTCGCCATGAAATAGGCGATGCCGCGCTCGATGCGGCGCACAGACTCGAGCCCACACTGGCGCGCGATGTCGGTCGCCTTGGACGACCAGGGAGAAATCGTGCCAAAGCGCGGCACGACGAGCAGGAGCTCGCCCCGCGCCGCGGCTGCTGTCTCCGCCGGGCCGTAGGCGAGAATGCGATCGAGGCGCCGCGCTTGCGGCTCCGTGAGTGCCCGCTCGAGCTCGACGAAATGCCAGGTTTCGGCATGAACCGCGGTGATGCGTGGGACGGAGGAACGGAGGGAGCTGAGGAGCCGGCTTAAGCGGAAGGCCGAGAGCGCGCTTCGTCCTCTCAGCCTCAGGATCTGCGACATGTGGCGCAATCGAAGTCGCTAAAAACGCATTCTACCCGAAAGGGCGCTGCGCCGCGGCGAGCTCCGCGTCATTCACGTTAGAATGCATGCACTTATGACGGTTCGCTGGGTCCACAACGCGCCCATCTATCGCACTGCGGACGTGCGCGCCATCGAGGCCGCGGCCGCGTCCTCACCCTCGCCTCCCCAGCTGATGGAAAGAGCCGGACGGGCGGCGGCGGAGATCGCGCGCGAGGTATCGGGCGGCACCGGCAAGCCGGTCCTGGTGCTGGCCGGCCCCGGCAACAACGGCGGCGACGCGTTCGTGGTCGCGCGCTATCTCAAGCAGTGGTACTTCAACGTTTCCGTGGCCTTTGCCGGCGATGAGGGAAAGCTCCCGGCGGACGCGTCCGCGGCGCTGCAGGCATGGCGTGCCGCGGGCGGCAGCATCGCCGGCGCCCTGCCCGGGATGCAGGACTGGGGGCTGGTGGTGGACGGCCTCTTCGGCGTCGGACTCGAGCGCGAGGTGTCCGGCCGCCATGCCGAATGGGTCGAAGCCGTCAACCGACTCCCCGCCACGGTGCTCGCCCTCGATGTGCCGAGCGGCCTGCAATCCGATTCCGGGCGCGTGATGGGCTGCGCGATACGCGCGGCTCACACTGTCACGTTCATCGCCTTGAAGCCGGGGCTCCTCACGCTCGAGGGCCCCGACCATTGCGGCGAGGTCCACGTGCGCGCCCTCGGGCTCGACACGCAGAAGCTCCAGCCGGCGCGCGGTTTCGTGATCGGGGCCGAGGTCCTGAACGGGATCCTCCCGCTGCGCGCCCGCAACAGCCACAAGGGCGACTACGGCAGCGTGGGCATCATCGGCGGCGATCACGGGATGGTCGGCGCCGCGCTGCTGGCGGGACGGGCGGCGCTCAAGCTGGGAAGCGGCCGGGTGTACGTCGGCCTGCTGGCGCGCGACGCGCAGGCAGTGGATGCGGATCAGCCGGAGCTCATGCTGCGCACCGCGGACGAAGTGCTGAAGCTCGGGCACCTTACCTGCCTCGCCGTCGGTCCCGGGCTCGGCCAGATGCCGGATGCCGCTTTCTACCTCGGCGTTGCCCTCGAATCGGCGCTCCCGCTGGTGCTCGACGCCGACGCGCTCAATCTCCTCGCCGCCGATGCCCGGCTCGCGGACATGCTGCGGAAACGGTCGGCGCCGTCGCTGCTCACGCCTCATCCGGCCGAGGCCGGGCGTCTGCTGGGAGCGTCCACGCGGGAAGTGCAGGACGACCGGATCGGGACCGCATTGAAGCTGGCGGAATCGTTCAATGGCCTGGCCGTACTGAAGGGCGCCGGCAGCGTGTGCGCCACGCCCGACGGGGCCTGGCACATCAACACGTCCGGCAATCCCGGCATGGCGAGCGCCGGCATGGGGGATGTCCTGAGCGGCATACTCGCCGCCCTGCTCGCGCAGGGCGTGGAAGCGAGGAACGCGCTTCTGGCCGGGGTCTACCTTCACGGCGCTGCCGCCGATCACGCCGTGGCCGGTGGCGCCGGCCCCGTCGGGCTCACTGCAACCGAGACGATAGCCGCGGCGCGCGCACTGCTCAATCGCCGCTAGCTCAGGACAGGCTTTCGGGGTCGGCCTTCTCGTCCGCCTTGGGCCGGAGCGTGACTCCCGAAAGTCCGCGCGCGCCTTTCTCGAGCGCGATGATCTCCTGCGCGGTGAGCGGCGGGCTCACGTATTCTCCCTGGATGCGCGAGCACCCGAGCGTCGTGAGCGCGAGCGCGGTCGTGCCATCCGCCACGCCCTCGGCCGTCACCTCGAGCCCGAGATCGCGCGCGAGGCGCACCAGCGAGCGGACGATCTTGTCGTGGACCGCGGACTTCCGCATGTCGCGCACGAACGCCGCGGAAAGCCGCAGCTCGTCGAGCGGCAGCTCCGCGACATTGCTCAACGACGAGGAGCCGGTGCCGAAGCCGTCGATCGCGAGCCGCATGCCGTTGCCTTTCAGCCGCCCGAGCGCCTCCTTCACCTGCTCGAGCCCGCCGGCGAGCGCCGACTCGTGCATCTCGATGACCATGTGCTTGGGCGGAATCCCCCACGTCCGCAGCGCGCGCCCGAGGAACTCGGGAAAATCCGGCTGCAGCAGGCCGCTCGCCGTGATCTTGAGGCTCACCGGAACCTGGAGGCCGGCGCGCGCGATCTCGGCGCATTCGCGCAGCGCGTTGTTGAACGTCCACGACGACAGCTCGCTGCTCACGCCCGCGGCCTCCGCAGCCTCAAACGCCCGCGCCTCCGACACTTCGCCCAGCTCCGTGTCGTGCCAGCGCAACAGCCCCTCGAGCCCGGCGATCCGCCCGGAGCGCAGGTCGAGCTGGGGCGCGAAGGCGAGCCGCAGTGCGCCCTCCTCCAGCGCGCGACGCACCCGCGCCGCGTAGCGCATCTTCTCCTCCTCGCTCTCGCCGTGCGCCGGATCGTAGAGCGCAACGCGCTCCGCGGTTCCGCGCGCGGCGCCCACCGCGAGCTTGCCGTTGCGCACCAGCGTCTGCTGGTCTGCTCCGTGCTCCGGGTACATTGCGATGCCGATCACTGCTTCCGGGGCGAATGCGCGCTCGCCGATCGCGATCGGTGCATTGAGCGCGCCCAGAATCTTGTTCGCGGCAAGGATCGCCACGCCTTCTCCCGCGATGCGCGGCAGCAGGCAGGCGAGCTGGCTGCGGCTCACCCGGCCCAATTGATCCTGCTTGCGCAGCACCCCTTCGCGCATGCGCCGCGTCACGCGCAGCATGAACGCCTCGCCCCGCTGCAGCCCGAGGAGGCGGTCCACCTGCTCGACCTGCTCGACCTCGATCAGCAGCAGCCCGAGCTGCTTGCCTTCCTGGCGGTGGGACTCGATCGTCGTGCGGAAGATCTCCATGAACGCCGCATACTCCGGTGTCGGCAGCGTGCGCACCACGGCGCCCGCGCCCTGGCTGCGCGCGGAAAGCGATGCGATCAGCGCGACCTGCAGGAAGACGAAGCGCTGCAGGGCCAGTATGTTCTCCGTGCATTGCTGCGGGTCGCCGGCGTGCAGCCGCAGCACGCCGCGCGTCATGGCGCTCTGGAAACGCAGGCAATCGCGCCGCATGCGCTCGAGCGCCTCGCCCTCCGTATCGAGCGCCCATTCGCCGAGCGCGGAAAAAACCGGCTCGAGATCGGCGCCGCCCGCGGTCCCGGCCTTCGACAACGCGGCGTCGAGCCCGCCCGCCGCCGGCACGAACAGGTCGGGCGCGCGCTCGCGCACCCCGCCGAGCACGGCCGCGACGCGCGCGATCGTCCTGGGATCGACGCTGAACTCCTCCGCCAGGCGCCCGATGAGCGCCCGCATTCCGATCCCCGGCTCGTGCTCCAGGCCGGTGCTGGATACCGGCTCCGGGGCGCCCGCGCCGCCGTCAGAGGAAGAACTCGGCGGCATCGATCGCTACGCTGCTTTTCTCGAGGGTGCGCTTGATGCGGTAGGGCATGTCGGGGCCCGCCTTGGGCTCCTTCACCAGGTCGAGGATCTTCTGGGGCCGCATCGGGTTGCCCTTGGCGTCGAGCACGATCATGACGCGCGGCTGCAGCCGCCGCACCAGGTTCTGGGCGATCACGATCCCGACCTCTCCCGTGTTGAGCTCGACGGCGGCACCCACCGGGTAGATCCCGATGCACTGGATCAGCTGCTGGACCAGCGAGCCGTCGAACTGCCTGTCGCGCCAGTCATAGAGCTTGGAGAGCGCGTTCGAGGGGGAAAGCGCCTCGGCGTAGGCGCGCGGGCGCGTGAGCGCGTCAAAACAGTCGATCAGCCCGGCGATCGAGCCGAACAAGCCGATCTCCGGCCCCCGCAGCCCCTCGGGATAGCCGCTACCGTCGTAGCGCTCATGGTGCAGCGCCGCGAGAGCGGGAAGCTCGATGGGAAGTCCCGCGGTCTCCTTCAGGATCGCCACCGAGTGCTCGACATGGGACTGGCAGATCCTCCGCTCTTCCTCGCTCAACGTCTCCTTCTTGTCGAGCAGCCCTGAGGGCATGCGCACCTTCCCGACATCGAGCAGCAATCCCAGCATGCCGAGCAGATCGAGCTGCTCGCGCGGCAGCTGCAGGAAGCGGCCGAAGGTGATCATGTAGACGGAGACGCCGAGCGCGCGATCCAATGTTAACTCGCCTTTCTCCTTCATCTTGGAGAGCAGCAGCATGGCGTCGGGATTGCGCACGACGCTGTCGGTCATGCTCGTCACCGCCTCGCGCACGCGCGGCGCGTCGATCACCTGGCCAATCTTGACGGTGTTGAACACGTCCTTCATCACGACCTCGGCCCGGCCCTGGGCGGCGCGCGCCGCCGGCAGCTCGATGTCGACCGCGACCTTTTCCTCGTAGACGACCCGGCGCGTGATGCTCGCGAGCACGCTTTCGTGCTTTCGAAGCGGGCTGGTTTTCAGCTCGCTGCGATCGCGGAGGTCCGTGCTCTTCTCCGGATCGACGTAGACCTTCCTGCAGTATTTCTTGAGTGTATTGAGCTGCTCGTCGTTCTCGAGCACGAAGCCCTGGAACACGAACGGGGTTTCGGTCCACGGACGGTCGAGCTCGGAGATGTACACTCCGAACTGCAGCTGCTCGACGGGGATTTCCTTCTTCATGGCGGCGCCGGTCCCGGCGGGAGCGTATCCCGCGACGGAAACAGGGGAATTTTCCGTCCTGCGGGGCCGGGGCGCAAGCGGCCGTGCGGCGGCGCGTCAGAACTCGAAAACGTGATTATTGTGCAGCGGGCGCGGCCGCCGGTCCCCGGGGATCTCGTCGATCTCCTGCATCGTCAGCTCGATCTCGCTGGGCTTCAGATGCGTGATGTAGATTTCCGCCGGGCGCTTGAGCTTGGCGAGCTCGTCGGCGAGCATGGACGGGCACAGGTGCAGAGCGAGCTTGGCGAGCTCGTAGTCCTTGTCGGAGAAAGCGGTCTCGATGATGAGGTACTTGAGATTCTCGATCCGGTTCACCGCCGCCCACAGCGCGTCGTTCGGCCCGGTGTCGCCGGTGAAGACGAGGCTGCCTTTGCCGCTGTCGAGCTGGTAGCCGACCGCGGGCACGGTGTGGACCGCGGGCAGCACGGTGATCTTCCGTCCATTGAGCCCGATCGTCTTTCCCACTTCGACCTCCTGGTAGCGCAGCCAGGGCTGCTCGGGCGTCGGGATCACGGTGAAATCCGGCCAGATATCCCAGTTGAAAAGATTCTTCTTCAGGATCGCGATGGTGGCGGCCGTCGCGTACACCGTGACGGGCTTCGGCCGCAGCGCGCCGACCGAGTCGAGGAAGAACGCGATAGAGTTGACGTGATCGAGGTGGGAATGGGTGACAAAGATGTGGTCGATCAACGTCAGCTCGGCGAGCGAAAGATCGCCGACCCCGGTCCCGGCATCGATCAGCACGTCGTGATCGACCAGGAAGGAGGTCGTTCGATTCTGCTGCCCGCCGATGCTGCCCGAGCAGCCGAGCACACGCAGACGCATCTTGCCTATCCCCTGTCTACTTCAAGCCGCCCCGCTAGCCCTTCAGCCGCCAGCGCTCGGCCGCGATGTCGTCGGACACGCGCGCCTCGACCCAGCGCTCGCCGCCGCCGGTTTGCTCCTTCTTCCAGAACGGCGCCCGGGTCTTCAAATAGTCCATGATGAACTCGCAGGCGGCGAAGGCGTCGCCCCGGTGCGCGCTCGCCACGACTACGAGGACGATTTGATCGGTTGGCTTCAACCTGCCCACGCGATGGATCACCAGGGAATCGAGGATGTTCCAGCGTGCTTGAGCCTGGACCACGATCTCCTCGATCGCTTTTTCGGTCATGCCGGGATAGTGCTCGAGCGTCATCCCCGCGACCGTGCCACCCTCGTTGATATCGCGCACCACCCCGATGAAGCTCGCAACCGCCCCGATCCTCGGATTGCCGCGGCGCAGCGCGGCGATCTCGGCGCTGACGTCGAAGTCGGCGGTTTGGATGCGAACCGTCATACCACCCCCATCCTAACCTTCCCCATCTCTATCCGCCGGTGACCGGCGGGAAGAATGCCACTTCGTCGCCGTCGGCAACCGGCGTGTCCCCGTGGGCCACCGCCTGATTGACCGCGGCGCGCACCGGCCGGCTCGGCGCAAGCGCCTGCTCCCACTCGCCTCCTCGCCCCACCAGCAACGCGCGCAGTCCTTCGACGTCGCGGACGGCAGCAGGCAGCGCGATGCGCTCTGTGCCGGTGCCCAGCGTCTCGCGCAGCCTCGCGAAATAAAGCACTGTAATCATATGGTTAATTATGCGCTTCGGGGCCCGTTCTGTCATCACGACAGTTCCAGGTGCTTCAGGATGAACGACGAGACCGCCGGCGCGTCATCCAGATCGAACTGCGGCAGCTTCGTGTCGAGCCGCCGGTCGCTGGCAATCGCGACGATATCGTGATCCTGCGGGTGCAGAAGGGGCTCGCCGGTCGCGGCGCGATAGACCTCCAGCTTGGACACGCGCTCCCGCTTGAAGCCCTCGATCAGCACGAGGTCGCACGGCGAGAGGCGTTCGAGCAGCTCCGCAAATTTCGGCTCGGCGGCGCCGCGCAACTCGTGCACCAGCGCCCAGCGCCGCGACGAGCTCACCAGCACCTCGGTGCAGCCCGCGTGGCGGTGGCGGTATGAGTCCTTGCCCGGCTGGTCCACGTCGAAGGTGTGGTGCGCGTGCTTGACGAGCGAGACCTTCAGGCCGCGCGCAACGAAGAGCGGAATCAGCTTCTCGATCAGCGTCGTCTTGCCGCTGCCCGACCAGCCCGCGAATCCGAATATCTTCATGCTTCCTATCCTACCTTCCGCCCAGGCGATCAAGGGATACCGCCTTGATCAAGGCATAGACATCGAGTCCCGGCCGCAGCGCCAGCAGCTGGGCAGCGCGGGCAGTGATGCGGGATCGCAGCAGCGCGGACCCCACCGCGATCGATACATCCACGATGCCGTCGCGCGCGTCGCCCACCGCGGTAATCCTGCCCGGGAGCACGTTCTGGATGCTGATTCGGCGGGGTGCCTCGAGGGCGATCGAAACGTCCCGGGCGCGTACCCGCGCCCGCACGTGCTCCCCGACCAGCGCGTCGAGATTCGTGACCGTCAACGTGCCGCCATCGAAGCCGAGCGTCGCCAGTTCGTACTGCATATCGTGCGCGATGACTCTGGCATCGATCACCGCGCCGCCCTCGAACGCGCCGGTTGCTGCCCGCAGGTCGGGGCGTCCCATCACGTCTTCCACGCCGCCGGCGGCGACCACTTTCCCGGCGGACATCAGCACCACCGTGTCCGCGAGGCGCACGACTTCCTCCACGGCATGGCTGACGTAGATCACCGGGATCCTGATCTCGTCGCGCATGAGCTCGATGTAGCGCAGGACCTCGTCCTTGCGCAGCGCGTCGAGCGACGCGAGCGGCTCGTCGAGCAGCAGCGCTCGCGGGCCGGACAGCAAGGCGCGCCCGAGCGCGACGCGTTGCCGCTCTCCGCCCGAAAGCGCGCCCGGACGCCGGTGCAGCAGGTCGCGCAACCCCAGCAGCTCGACGACGTGGTCGAATCCGCCCGGCGCCGTCTGGCCGCGATGAAATATCCGCGAGAACGTCAGGTTCTGGCGCACCGTCAGGTGGGGAAACAGCCGCCCTTCCTGAAACACGTATCCGAAACGCCGCTTGCTCGCCGCCACGTGCACGCTGCGCGCAGCGTCGAACAGCGTTTCTCCGTCCAGCTCGATGTGGCCGCCGCGAGGACGCAGCAGGCCCGCGATGGCATTGACCAGCGTCGTCTTGCCCGCGCCCGAGCGCCCGAAGAGCGCGGTCACGCCCCCTTCGCACGCAAATTGCGCCTCGAGGTGGAAGCCCCCGAGATCGTGCTCAACGGCGACCGAGAGCGTCATGACCAAGGGCGCGCCGGCTGGCGCGCCGCACCAGTGCTTCCGAAACGAGCAGTGCCGCGAACGAAAGGACTATCGAGATCACGCACAGGCGCAGCGCTGCATCATCACCGCCGGGCACCTGGGTCAGGGCGTAGATTGCGAGGGGCAGCGTTTGAGTCTCCCCGGGAATATTCGAGACAAACGTGATCGTCGCGCCGAACTCTCCAAGGCTGCGCGCGAACGAGAGCAGAACGCCGGTCACGATCCCGGGCAGCGCCAGCGGGAGCGTGACCACTAGAAACGTCCCTGCGCGGCCCGCGCCAAGGGTCGCGGCCGCGGCCTCGAGCTTGGGGTCGATCGCTTCCATCGAGATCCGCATGGCCCGCACCATCAGCGGGAAGCCCATCACCGCGCACGCGATCGCGGCCCCGCGCCAGTTGAATGCGACGACGATGCCGAACCACTGTTCGAGCCACGCCCCCACCGGGCCGCTGCGGCCGAGAAGGACCAGGAGGAAGTAGCCGACCACCACCGGCGGCAGCACCAGCGGCAGGTGCACGCAGGCGTCCACCAGGCTCTTGCCGGGGAAATCGTGGCGGGCAAGCAGATGGGAGATGGCGAGCGCGACGGGCAAACTGACCACCACGCTCCACAACGCGACCTTGAGGCTCAACAGGATGATGTCGAGCTCGAGGGGTGTCGGTAGCGGCACGCTCAGCTCCCCGGCCGGAAGCCGTGCCTCTGCCATACGGCCAATGCAGCCTGCGAGCGCAGGTAGTGCAGGTACTCGACGGCAATCTTCGAGCGGCTGCTCGCGACGACGGCGGCGGGATACACGATCTCCGGGTGCAGGGTGCGCGCAAACTCGCCGACGATCCGGACCCTGCGCTCCGCGAGCGCATCGGTGCGGTACACGATGCCGAAGGGCGTCTCCGCGCGGGCAACCAGCGCAAGCGCCGCGCGCACGTTTTCGGCGCGAGCGACCTTCGGCGCGACTTCACCCCACACGCCCAGGCCTTCAAGCGCCACCCGCCCGTACTTGCCCGCGGGCACGCTGTCGGGATCGGCCATTGCGAGACGCCGGTCGCCGAGCAGCGCCGCCAAAGGGAAGCTGCGGCCGATCGTCAGCTGCACCCGGCTATCGGCCGGAGCAATGAGCACGAGGCGGTTTGAAAGCAGATTCACCCTCGTCTCGATCCGGATCAATCCCCGCTTCGCCATGTAGTCCATCCAGTCGGTGTCGGCGGATATGAACAGGTCCGCCGGGGCCCCTTTCTCGATCTGACGCGCCAGCATCGGACTGCCCGCGTAGGAAACAGCGGCCTTGCCCCTGCCCTGCCGCTCGTATTTGCGTGCCAGCTCATCGAGCGCATCGCGCAGGCTCGCCGCCGCAAAGATCGTCACATCGGCTCGCGACTGCGCCGCTACCGGAGACGGCAGGACGACCGCTGCGAATACGAGCCAGGCTAGAAAGGACGCCCGGGTCATGCATTCTCCATCGCTATGTTTATTGGAATATAACGCATTGCCGCGCAGCACCTCAACCGCGCAAATTCAGGGGGTTAGCGGGCGCCCCGGGCGACCGCCTGGCGTCTCAAAAGGCGGGTAATGAGCCGTAGATCCTTCGCGATCGCGGCCGAAGCCTTGTCTTCCATTTCACGGTAGCGCCGGATCAGCTGGCGCCCGAACGGGGTCACGCTGGCGCCGCCGCCACGCTTGCCGCCGGTAGCGGTCAGCACGACCGGCTGGCTGAAGCTCTCGTTGAGTGCGTCCACGAGCTGCCAGGCGCGCCGATACGACATGCCCATCGCGCGGGCGGCGCCCGAAATGGATCCCGTGGCATCGATCGCGGCAACGAGCCGCGCCTTTCCGGGCCCCATCGCCGGGTGCTTGTCGGCAAGTATGCGAAGCGTCAGGCCCGGGTAGCGTGCCATGAAGAGCCTATCTCGATCTGCATTCTACCCACGCTTCAGTGCCGCCCTCCAGAAAGCGCTCCCCCCGGGATGCAGACCGGCCGTTCCACGCCTTCGCCCACCGCCACGCGGACGACGGCAACCTCCACGCCATAAATCTCCCTGAGGGTATCGGGAGTGATGGTTGCCGATGGCGCGCCGAGCCGTGCGAGGTGCCCGTCGTGCAGCATGGCCACGCGGTGCGCGCAGATGAACGCGTGGTCGGGGTCGTGCGTCGAGAGCAGCACGCCGATGCCGGACTGCGCCAGCGACTGGATGTGCTGCAGCACGCGCACCTGGTTTCCGAAATCGAGGTTGGCAGTGGGCTCGTCCATGACGATGATGCGGGCGTCCTGCGCCAGCGCGCGCGCGATCAGGGTGAGCTGGCGTTCGCCTCCCGAGATACGGGTGTAGACGGAATCGGCCAGGTGCCCGATCTGCATGCGCGATATCGCGGCCAGCGCCGCTTCGCGGTCGCGCCGCGAGGGCGACGAAAACACGCCCAGATGCGCCGTGCGCCCCATGAGCACGACCTCCTCCACCGTGAACGGGAAGAATGCCGCGTGGGCTTGCGGCACGTAGCTCACCAGCCGCGCGACCTCATCGCGCGCGCGCGACCTCAGGTCCACGTCGTCGACCAGCACCGCTCCGCCCTGCGCGGGCAGCAGGCCCAGCATCGTCTTGAACAGCGTCGTCTTGCCGCTGCCGTTCGGGCCGAGAAGGCACAGCACCTCCCCCGCTTCCAGCGACAGCGATACGCCCGACCCCACCCGCTTGTCGCGGTAACCAAAGTCGAGCCGCTTCGCTTCGAGCCTCATTGCCAGCCCCTGCGCGCCGTCGCGAGCTGCCACAGGAAGAGCGGCGTGCCGACAAACGCGGTCAGCACCCCGAGCGGGATCTCGATGCGCGCGACCGTCCGCGCCAGCGTGTCGACGCCCAGCAGGAAGCCGGCGCCCAGCAGGATCGAAGTCGGCAGCAGGCGGCTGAAATCCGGCCCCACCAGCAGGCGCGCGAAATGGGGAATCACGAGCCCGATCCAGCCGATGACGCCCGAGATCGCCACCGCCGCCGACGTCATCAGCGTTGCCGCAGCGATCACGACCAAGCGTATGCGTCCCGTTTCCACGCCGAGCGCCCGCGCTTCCTCGTCATCCAGGGACAACAGATTGATGCGCCAACGCAGCAGCCACATCGGGACCAGGCCGAGCAACATGAGCGGGAGCGTCGACCAGACGTCCTCCGGGCTGGCGGAAGCGAGGCTGCCGAGCAGCCAGAACGTGATCGCCGGCAGCTGGTTGTAGGGATCGGCGAGGTATTTCATCAGCGCGACGCACGCGCCCAGGAGCGACCCCACGACGACGCCTGCAAGCACGAGGACCAGCAGCGGATCGTGCCCGCGCACGGCATTGGCGGTCACGTAGACCAGCCCGACTGCAGCCAGGCCGAACGCAAAGGCCAGGCTCTGGATCATGATCACGTTGAGCGACAGGAAGATGCCGAGCACCGCGCCCACCGCGGCGCCTGCGGACACGCCGAGGATGTCCGGCGAGACGAGTGGATTGCGGAACATGTTCTGGTAGGCGGCGCCCGCGGCCGCCAATGCCGCGCCGATCAGCAGGGCCGCGGCAACCCGGGGGCCCCGGATTTTCATGACCACCGTCTCGATCGTGGGGTCGAGGCCGTGCTCGGCGCCGGTCAGGCGCGCCCAAAGGAGGCTTGCCAGGTCGCCCGCCGATACCGGGAAGCGGCCCACTGCGAAGGCCACCGCGACCAGCAGCAGGAGCGCGGCACAGGCGCCCAGCAGCGCAGCCGGAAGGCGCGCGGAGGTCATGCCGGCGGCGTGGACGGTCCCAGCAACTGGTCGAGCTGCGCCTCGCTCGGCGTCTGGTGGTAGCACCGCGAATAGAAGTCGCGCACGATCGGCCGCAGGTCTTCCGGGAAGGCCTCAGGATACAGGATGCGCGCGAGCCAGCGCAGGCCGATCAGGCGGTTCACCGATGGAGGAAAGTCGATCCAGCCGAACGGCACGTTGGGCGCGAGATGGAAATGCCCCGCCTTGATCGCCGGCAGCTCCCGCCACGAGGGGTGGACGCGCGCGAGCGCGTAGAAGTTGGGGTCGATGGTGACGACGATGTCGGGGTTCCAGCGCAGCACCTGCTCGATGGAAACCTGCACCAGGCCGCCCTTGCCCGATTCAGCGGCGACATTGACGGCTCCCAGCTGCTCGATGAACTCCGCGCTGATCGAGCCCGCAAGACCGGTATTCAGTCCCTGCGGTCCGCGCCCGTAATAGACACGCGGCCTTCGGCTCGCCGGGACCTTTGCCACCCGCTGCCTGATTTCGGAAACCTTCTGCTTCGCGTAACGCGCCAGCGATTCCGCCCGTTTCTCCTCGTTGGCGATTCGTCCCACATGCAGAATCGCTTCTCCCATGCGGTCGAAATCGCCGTCCAGCATTACGTAAGGTATTCCCGTCTGCGCCTGCACCCGGTCCGCGAGAGATGCGAGCGTCGGGCTCACCGTGCCGTAGTCAACGATAAAATCGGGCTTCGCGTGCAGGACGACCTCAACATTCGCCGTGTTGCCGCGCCCCGTCAACCGTCCCAGCGTCGGCAGATCGGCATAGCGCTGCGCGATGAAGGGCCGCTCGGCGGCGCGCCACGCCGACGTCCACCCGATCAGCTTGTCAGGCGCGATCGCGAATACGAGGATGGAAGCCGGCGGGCCCGCCGCATAGATGCGCTCGACGCGGGCCGGAATCTCCACGCGGCGATCCGCGGCGTCCACGACCACGCGGCTGCCTTGCGCCCGGGCGGCACGCGGGATGAGCCCCGCAACAGCTGCAGCGGCCAGGAACCTGCGGCGTCTCACATCAAGCGCGGGCGACGAAGTACTTCATAGCCGCAGCCAGCCGCGGCGCACGATCCACAGCACCGCGATGCCGAACACGAAGGCGACACCCACGTTCCAGATCGACAGCGCGGCGGTGCCGAGCGTAACGAACCGTTCGCCCTTGTCCTTGGAAAAATCGCAGGATCCAAGCGCGAGCTGCAGCCCGGCAAGGAACAGCATGACGCCCAGCGCCGGCTGCGGGAAAAGCCGCAGCATGATCGCCACCGATTCGCTGAACGCGAGCGCCAGCACGATCAACAGCGTTCCAAGTATGACGGGCGCGCCGCCGGTTCGGGCGCCGAAGCTCACTTGCGCCGCCATTCCACCCGCTCCGTGGCACATCGGCACCGCCCCGATCAGGCTGCCCAATGTGTTCATGACGCCCGTCGACACCGCGACCTGGCGCTCGTTCGTGGGCCGGGCGGGGAACTCGCGGTTATTGAACTCGACTGGGGCAATCACCGCGTTGCCGAGCGTTAGCGGAACTTGTGGCAGAGCCAGCAGCACCACACCTACGAACACGGCCTCCCAGCTCAGCGCATGAAACGGCCAGACGGGCGCTTTGAACCCCGGTTCCACCCCGGCCAGGGCGCCTGCCACCGCGGGCTCGGTCAACACGGCCCACGCCGCACCCGCCGCGAGGATCAGGACCATTGCAAGCAAGGCGCGATTCGCCAGCAGTAGAATCGTGGCGAGCAACAGCGGCGCCGCCAGCCAGATTCCCGTCGCCATCATGCGCGTGCCGTCCAGCATGAATGCAATGCCTAATCCGAGGACGATGCCGAGGGTGACGGGGCGTCCCACCCACCGCGCAACCCGTTCGGCAGTCCCGGTCAGGCCCAGGAGCAGCCAGATGACGCCGGTGGCGAGCGCGGCTACCGCTACCGCCTCCGGGGTGACGACCGCGGTCTGTGCGGCCCCGGTGATGGCGACCGCTCCGATCGCCTTCATCGGCTGCACCGGGAACGGGGTCCGGTAATACGCCCCCGCGGCAACGAAGGCGATTCCGAACGCGAGCAGCATGCCGGCCGGCTCTACGCCGACCACGGTGACGTAGGCGAGGAGGAAGGGGACGAGCGTGCCGAGATCACCGAACGCCCCGGCCCATTCACGCCGGTCGAAGCGCAGCGCCGTGCTGCCCGACGATGCGGCGGCGGCTTGCGAAGTGCCTGACGGCACAGGCGAATTCATGCGCGGGGAGCCTACCCCTCCCCTCAGTCCCGCGCAACCATCACGTCCGATGCCTTGATCACCGCGTAAGCGGCGTCGCCGGCCTTGAGCTTCAGTTCGTCCACGGCTTCGTTCGTGATCGATGCCGTGACGATCGCTCCCGCCGCGATCTCGATTTTCACGTGAGCGGTTGTCTGCCCTTTGGTGACCTGGGTCACCTTGCCTTTGAGCACATTGCGAGCACTGAGCTTCATTACACCCCCTTGGCGTTGGCGTTGGGGAAGAACAGCTGATCACTGCCGATCTTGTAGCCCGCGATGGCCTTCTGGCCTTCGGGCGAAACGATCCAATTGATGAAGGCCTGGCCCATGTCCTTCTTCACGTGCTTGTGCTTCGCCGGGTTGACCAGGATCACGCCGTACTGGTTGAACAGGCGCTTGTCGCCCTCCACCACGATCGTGAGATCGCCGCGATTCTTGAAGGAGATCCAGGTGCCGCGGTCGGTGAGGATGTAGCCGTTCATGGAGGAGGCCGAATTGAGGGCCGGACCCATACCCTGTCCCGTATCGCGATACCAGGGGCCTTTTTCCTTGGCGATGTCGATGCCTGCCTGCTTCCACAACCTGAGCTCGGCGTTGTGAGTTCCACTTCTGTCGCCGCGCGAGACGAACGGCGCGCTCGAGGCCTTGATCTTCTTGAGGGCCGCTGTGATGTCCTTGCCCCCGGCTACCTTCGCGGGATCGGATTTCGGCCCCACCAGCACGAAGTCGTTGTACATAACCGGGAAGCGCTTGACGCCGAAGCCTTCGGCAATGAATTTCTCCTCCAGCGAACGGGCATGCACGAAGACGACATCGGCATCGCCGCGCTTGCCCATGTCAAGCGATTGGCCGGTTCCGAGCGCAACCACCCTCACTTCGATTCCCGTTTTCTTCTCGAAGATCGGCAGAAGGTGCTTGAACAGGCCCGACTGCTCGGTCGAGGTGGTCGACGCGACGGTGATGAACTTCTGTGCCTGGGCGACCGGCGGCGCAGCAAGCATCGATGCCGCAAACGCTATGCCGAGCAATACTCTACGGCTCATTTCCATGGCAGCTCTCCTCTTATGAACGCTTCGGCTTCCGCCGACGCGGGCTTGGTGAAAAACCGGTCCACGGGCGCCCGCTCCACCAGGCGCCCTTGGCTCAAGAACAGAATCTCGTCTCCCAGCCGCTTCGCCTGGCCGAGGTTGTGGGTCGTCATCACGATCTTGGTGCCGCCCGCCCGGATCTGGCCGATCAGTGACTCGATGTCGCGGGTCGCGCCCGGATCGAGATTGGCGGTGGGCTCGTCGAGGAACAGCACCTCGGGGCCAAGCGCCCACGCGCGCGCCAGCGCCACCCGCTGCTGCTCGCCGCCGGACAGTACCCGTGCCGGGCGGTCCGCGATACCGGCGAGGTCCACGGCCTCGAGCACATCTCGCGCACGCAGCTCCCGCTCGCGCGCCGATACGCCGGCGAGCTTGAGGCCGTATGCAATGTTGGCGACGGCGGAGCGGCGAAGCATCACGGGTCTCTGGAACACCATCGCCTGCCGGTTGCGTCCGTTGGCCGCCCCATGCCAGGCGACGCTGCCGTAGGTGGGATTGAGCAGGCCGTGACATAGCCGCATCAGCACGCTCTTCCCCGCGCCGTTGGGCCCGAGGATGACCGTGCGCGGGCCCGCGGTGATCTCCATGGAAACCCGGTCGATGATCGTCCGGCCGTTGACGGCAAAACACACGTTGTTCAGGACGAGTGGCAGCATCGTGCGCTCAGCCGTAGCGCCGCTGGGCGGCTTCCTTGACCCAGTACGCGGCCGCGTTCAGGGAGAGGACGAGCGTGATGAGGATGATCCCGAGGCCCAGCGCGAGCGGGAGATCGCCCTTGCTGGTTTCGAGCGCGATCGCGGTTGTCATGACGCGCGTGACGCCGTCGATATTGCCGCCCACGATGATCACGGCGCCGACCTCCGCAGCGGCGCGGCCGAATCCCGCCAGCACGATCGTCACCAGCGAGAATCGCGTGTCCCACAGCAGGGTGAGCGCGGATGCCGCCGGACCGGCTCCGAGAGAGCGCAGCTGCTCGCGGTATTCCTGCCACGTGTCCTCGATCACCTGGCGCGACAGCGCCGCCACGATGGGCGCGATCAGGATCGTCTGCGCGATGATCATCGCGCCGGGCGTGAATAGGATGCCGAACTCGCCGAGCGGACCGGCCCGGGACAACATCAGGTACACGATAAGACCGACCACCACCGGGGGCAGGCCCATGAGCGCGTTCAACAGCACTATCAGCGCGCGGCGGCCAGGAAAGCGCCCGACTGCAATTGCCGCACCGAGCGGCAAGCCGATCAGGCTCGCGAGAAGCACCGCCGTGAGGCTCACACGCAGCGACAGCAGCACGATGTCGACGACCGCGGCGTCAAACCGCGCGATCATTCGGCCGGCTTCACCGACCGCCGCGAAGATTTCATTCATGGAGCGTGTTATGCTTTATGAGACATAACTAATCGTTTAACACGCTCAAGCTTAGCCAATCGCAATAGCGTCCATCTACTTATGCCTAATGATGCATATGCAGCGATCGGCCCCGCTGTTCGTTGGCTGGCCGAAGGCCGATCCATCGATTCGCGCCTGCTCCCGCTGCTGCGCGCCGTAGCCAAAACCGGCTCGCTCAACAGGGCGGTGGCGTCGCAGGGACTTTCCTATCGCCACGCGTGGGGTCTGATCGGGAAGATGGAGCGCACGCTGGGCCGGTCGCTGGTCGTGATGCAGCGTGGCCGCGGCGCAAAGCTGAGTCCGTTTTCACTCAAGCTCCTGGAAGCCGACGACACCGCCACCCGGGTCATCGAGCGGGAACTGGCCGCCACCGTGCGTGCGCTCGGGCGCGCGACGCCGCTCACGCTCGACGCACCGCGCGGAATGCCGCTGCTGATCCACGCAAGCCACGACTTCGCGCTCGCCGCGTTACGGGACCTGGTAGCGGAATCAGGCGCTGCCGAAGTGGAGCTGCACTTTCGCGGCAGTCTGGAGTGCCTCGCGAGCCTCGCGCGAGGAGAATGCGACGTCGCCGGCTTCCACGTGCCGGATGCGTCCACCGGCCGCTCGGCGTTCGAGCCCTACCGCCCGCTCCTGCGCTCGCGAGGGCTGCGTCTCGTGCGCTTTGTCGACCGCCGCCAGGGGCTGATCGTTTCCCGGGGCAATCCGAAGCGGTTGCTGTCGCTTGCCGATCTCGCTGCGAAAGGCGCCCGCTTCATCAACCGTCAGTCCGAATCCGGCACGCGCCTGGCCCTCGACCGCCTGCTGGGCGCGGCCGGCCTCAGGCCGTCGGAAATCAAGGGTTATCAGAGCGAGGAGTTCACTCACGCC
Organism: Burkholderiales bacterium; assembly: GCA_036555035.1. Lineage (GTDB taxonomy): Bacteria > Pseudomonadota > Gammaproteobacteria > Burkholderiales > SG8-41 > SG8-41. Next base: position 25,213 of record DATBMB010000056.1, read on the forward strand.
GCCGTCGCGGCGACCGTGGCGAGCGGCATGGCGGACGCGGGGTTCGGCATCGAAGCCGCTGCGCGGCAACATCACCTCGATTTCGTCCCGCTCGCGAACGAGCGCTATTTTCTGGCCGCGCGGCAGGCAACGCTCGCCCGGCCCGCCGCTCGCGCCCTGCTCACCGCCATCAAGAGCCCGGCATTCGAGAAGCGAATTCAGGCTCTTCCGGGCTACGCGGCGCCCGGTATCGGCGAGGTCATCCGGGTACGCGAGGCCATCCCGTCGGCGTAGGCCCCGGTCCGGGAAATGGGCGTAGAATTTCCTGACACTTCGTTGCCGGCTCCGCCCTGCCCCATGAATGATCCCGTCCAAAACCTGCACGCCCTGAGCTGCGCCGACGACTACGATCCCAATTCGATGCCGGTCGCTAAAGCGCGCGAGGTCATCGCGCGCTTCCTTTCCCCCGTGAACGCCATCGAGCGCGTCAACCTGCGTGCCGCCCTCGGGCGCGTCCTTGCCGAGGATGTGGTTTCGCCCTTGAACGTGCCCGCCCACGACAACTCCGCGATGGACGGTTACGCCGTGCGCTTCGCGGATCTGAAAGCCGACGGCGAGGTTTCCCTCAAGAACGTCGGAAGCTCCTTTGCCGGCGCGCCATTCAAGGGGACCGTGGCGGCCGGGCAATGCGTGCGCATCATGACGGGCGGTGTCGTGCCGCCGGGCACCGACACCATCGTGATGCAGGAGCACGTCAAGGCCGGGAAGGACGGCGTCGCCGTCGGCCCCGGCCACAAGAAGGGACAGAATCTGCGCCGCGCAGGCGAGGACCTCAAGGTCGGCCAAGTCGCATTGAAGCGCGGCCTGGCGCTCCGTCCCGCCGAGATCGGGCTCATCTCATCGCTCGGGATCGGCGAGGTCGGCGTCTACCGCCGGCTGCGCGCCGCGTTCTTCTCCACCGGCGACGAGCTGGTTTCGATCGGCACGCAGCCCGGGGAAGGCCAGATCTTCGACAGCAACCGCTACACGATTCACGGCATGCTGACCCGCCTCGGCTGCGAGGTGATCGACATGGGCGTTGTGCGCGACGACCCGAAGCTGCTGGAGAAGGCGTTTCACGATGCCGCCGCGGCCGCGGACGTGGTGATCACGAGCGGCGGCGTGTCGGTCGGCGAGGCGGACTTCGTAAAGGAGCTGCTGAACAAGCTGGGCGAGGTGGTGTTCTGGAAGATCGCGATGAAGCCGGGGCGTCCCCTCGCCTACGGCAAGATCGGCGCGGCGCACTTCTTCGGCCTGCCGGGCAACCCGGTGTCGGTGATGGTGACCTTCTACCAGTTCGTGCGCGATGCGCTGCTCGTTCTCTCCGGCCGCGATCCCGTGCCGCCGCTGCCGACGTTCAAGGTTTCATGCACCTCCAGCCTCAAGAAGGCGCCCGGCCGCACCGAGTTCCAGCGCGGCATTCTCACGCAGGACTCCGCCGGCGCCTGGAGCGTGCGCGTCACCGGCGAGCAGGGGTCGGGGATACTCCGCTCGATGTCGGAGGCGAACTGCTTCATCATCCTGGCGACCGAACAGGGGAACGTGACGCCGGGGACGATGGTCGACGTGCAGGTGTTGGAAGGCCTGGTCTGACGGGAGTGGGCAGCACTTGGCGGGGACACCGTTGCTGACAAGGATCCTGGGGACCCGGGGCGCCATCGTGCTCGCGGTCCTGCTCGGGATGCTCGCGGGCATCGGGGGCTTCACGTTCCTCTACGCCGAGGGGCTCTCGTACATGAGTGACGACCCGAAGGTGTGCGTGAACTGCCACATCATGCAGCCCCAGTTCGATTCCTGGCAGAAGGCGAGCCACCACACCGTCGCCACCTGCGTCCAGTGCCATCTGCCGCACGGATTCATTGGCAAGTACTACTCCAAGGCCGAGAACGGCTACCATCATTCGGTGGCGTTCACCTTCCAGAATTTCCACGAGCCGATCATGATCAAGGAGAAGAGCAGCCGGATCCTTCAGGACAACTGCCTGGCTTGCCACGGCGGCCTGGTACACGAGCAAATCGCCCGCGCCGCGGACGGTTCCGGCGAGGTCCAGTGCGTGCATTGCCACCGCTCGGTGGGGCACGGCACGCCCGCGGGACTCGGGCGCCGGTAGGGAGGCAGGGTTACGCAAATGAGAGGGTGCACCATGAGGAAATTCCAACACGGCGCTTCGCGCGCGGTCCTGATCGGCGTCATCGTGGCGGTGGCCGTCGCCTCCGCGGGCGTCACCGCGCTGCTGGTCAACATCTTCGAGCGCAAGAGCGAGGCGCGCAATCCCTACGTGCGCCTGGTCGAGGTGACCGAGAACACCACCGATCCGAAGCAGTGGGGCATCAACTGGCCCAAGCAGTACGACTCCTACCTGCTCACGGCCCAGACCACGCGGACGAAGTTCGGCGGGCACGGCGGGAGCGAGGCGCTGCCGGAAGAGAAGATCGCGCGCGACCCGTGGCTGAAGCGCATGTTCCTGGGCTACGCGTTCTCGATCGACTATCGCGACCGCCGCGGGCACGCCTACATGCTCGCCGACCAGGAAGCGACCAAGCGCTTGACGAAGCCGCAGACGGGCTCCTGCCTGCACTGCCACGCCTCGGTGATGCCGCTCTACCGCGAGCTCGGCAAGGGAGATGCAGCCAAGGGCCTCGCAGAGAGCTACAAATATTCGTATCAGGAACTGAACAAGAAGCTGCACGACTCCGGCCACGCGCATCCGGTTTCCTGCGTGGATTGCCACGACCCCAAGACCATGGCGTTGCGCGTGACACGCCCTGGGTTCATCGAAGGCATCCGCCTGCTCGCGGCGTCGGACGCGCCGGTCGCGCACCTGCCATCGATCGAGCGCTGGCGCGCCGGCGGCAAGAAGACCCCCTATGACCCGAACGATGCGTCGCGCGGCGAGCTGCGGTCTTATGTCTGCGGCCAGTGCCACGTCGAGTACTACTGCTCCTCCCAGATGAAGCTCACCTTCCCGTGGGGCAAGGGCCTGCGCGCGGCGGACCAGGAGAAGTTCTGGAATGAAACGAAATTCGCCGACGGCGCCCGCTTCTTCGACTACAAGCACGCGGAGACCGGCGCGCCGATCCTGAAGGCCCAGCATCCGGAGTTCGAGTTGTGGAGCCAAGGCGTGCATGCGCGCTCCGGCGTGGCATGCGCCGACTGCCACATGCCCTACGTGCGCGACGGCGCCACCAAGATTTCCGACCACTGGGTGCGCAGCCCGCTGCTCAACATCAATAACGCGTGCCAGACGTGCCACCGGGTGCCCGAGGCGGAGCTCAAGGCGCGCGTGGAGACGATCCAGCAGCGCAACTTCGAGCTGATGCAGCGCGGGGGCGCGGCGATAGTCGCGTTGATCGACGCGATCGTGAGGGCGAAAAAGGAAGGCGCGACCGAGGCGCAACTGCGGCCGGCGCTCGAGCTGCAGCGCAGCGCGCAGTGGCGGCTCGACTTCATCGCTGCGGAGAACTCGATGGGCTTCCATGCGCCGCAGGAAGCGGCCATGGTGCTCGGAGAGGCGCTCGACTACGCGCGCCAGGGAGAACTGGCGGCCCTGCGCTGGCGATCGCCCGTTGCGTCCGCGGCGGCAAAGCCCAAGCCCTGAGCCAGGCGAACGGGAAAAGGTGTCAGGAACCTTTTCGCCGCGAAAAGGTTCCTGACACCTTTTCCAAGGACCAGGTCTCGTTGGCGTGCCGAAGGAGGCCCGGGTCCGAGCGGCACGCCTCGATGAACTCGCGCACTTCGCGCGAGCGCCAGGCCTCACGGTAGGCGTTCCAGGCCTCCTCCAGAGAGTCGCTACGCAGGTCGGCGGACGCGAACGGCAGCGCGTTCAGGAGCTTCACCTTTCCGTTTGGGACCACCAGCAGCATCGCCTGCGGGCTCGCGAGCCGCTCCTCCAGTTCGGTGAGGATGTCCCACGGGTAGATTGAGAGCCCGGTCGCCGCTGCGCGGGATTTCGCGTGATCGCGTAGCGCCTCAACCGCCCCCTGCCAGTCGCGTTCCGAGCAGGCCAGCTTGTCCCAGGTAGCCGCCGCGCGCCCGAGGCGCATCAGCGGCCCGGTGACAAAGGTGCTGCAGCCCAGCTCGACCGCCAGGTCGTAGGTGCCGACCGCATCGCGGATATTCCACCGCGTGGGAACGAACACGAGCTGGGGCGCGAGGCCGCGGACTGCCAGCCGTCGGATGGCTCCAATAGCCGCATCGAAGCTCGATCCCGGGCGCACGCGCTCGTGCATCTCGGCCGTTGCGCCGTCCACCGACACCTGCACGCATTGGACCTTCAGCCGCGCCAGGCGCGCGGCTGCGGCGTCATCGATATGAGACCCGTCAGTCTCGATTTTCAGGGCGACGCCACTCGCCGCGAGTAGCTCGGCAAGCTCCCAGAAATGGGAGACCCCAAGCGGCTCGCCCCCGCCGAAAGCGACATACGGGATGCCGGAGGCGACGATGTGGCGACCGAGCGCCAGCGCCTCGGCGCGCGTCAGCTCATCCGGCCAGGCCTTGTCGGGGCCGGATTCCTCGCAGCAGGTGACGCAGCGGGCCCCGCAGCGGTTGGTCAGCTGCCAGGCAAGAAAAAGGGGCGCGCGGTATTCGGTTACCGCGCGCCCCGGCATTGCGGTCCCCACCTCTATCTCTGAAGCAGGGGGGTGCGAGGGGAGTATCCCCTCGTTCCTATCTCTCTCAGGTGAAGCGGATGTACGGCTGGGCCATGACCTGCTCGGAAACGTCCTCCATCTTCGGCGTTTCCCAGTTCAGGCGCTCGGCCGGCTTGATCTTCTGGGCCTTCTCTTCCTGTTCCGTCTTTTCGCCCTGCTGCAGGTTCACTTTCATGTCGCCCATAGTGCCTCCTGTATTCAAATTTGCGAAATCGCCAACCGGCGCCAACCATTGGCATCGGCATGCTGCAATTCATCCCCGCTCGCGCGGCGGACCGCACCTCGCATCGCCTCGTCCCGCCAGGCGCCGCGGTATGCCGCCCACGCCTGCGCCAGGCTGTCGCGCCGCAGGTCGGCGCATATCTGCGGGAGCGCCGCCGCGACCTTCACCCACCCGTTGGGAAGCACCAGCAACGTCGCCGGAGCCTCGTCCAGGCTTGCACTCAGCGCCTCGCCCAACGTGAAGGGAGAATAGCAGAATTCCATCCGCCCTCCAAGATTGCGGGCCTCCCGTTCGAGCAGATCCCGGAAATCTCGATACTGTCCGGCAGCCGGTTCGAGCCGGTCCCACAGGCGCGCCGCGGTCCCGACCCTCATCAGCTTGCCGGTATTGAACCGGAACGCGCCCAGCCCCGCCGCGCGCTGGATCACCGCCCCGGCTTCGTGAATATTAAGGCGCGTCGGTGCAAATGTGATCTCCAGGGGCAAGCCCGCCGCCCGCACCGCCCGGCACGCCGCATGCGCCTTCTCGAGCGAGCCGCCCGGGCGCTGGCGCCCATAGACCTCCTGGCTGTCGCCATCGAGGCTCACCTGGATTGAGCGGACCGGCAGCCGGGCGAGTCTCTCTGCGATGGCGGTATCGAGCCGCTGGCCATTGGTTTCGATCTTGAGCTGCACGCCACCCGCCCCGAGGGCTTCCGCGAGCCGGAAGAAGTGCGGCACCACCAGCGGCTCTCCGCCGCACAGCATGACGTACGGCACCTCGTTGCGGATGATCTCGACCACGACCCCCATAGCCTCCTCTGCATCCAGCTCGTCCGGGAGGCGCTTGCCGGGCGCCGAATCGGTGCAGCAGTGCAGGCACGCGAGATCGCAGTCGCGCGTGATCTGCCACGAGACGAAGAGGGGTGCTCGCAGGCTGTCGATCCGGTTTTCCATGAGAGACGGGGTCAGCCCAGCAGGAGGCCCACGCCAAACAGCGTGACGGCGACCGCATAGCAGCCGATGATGGCGCGGATGGCAGGCACGAACTGGCGCGGGGCTTCGTAGGTGTGCAGGGCGATTCGCGCGCTTGTCAGGAGCAAAGGCAACGCCAGCAGCGCAGACAGGCACGCTACGGGAAAGACGCCGGTGGCGACACCGGCCGCGGCAGTGCAAAGCCCCGCCGCAGCAAGCGCGAGGTAGAGCCACACTCCGCGCCGCCGCCCCAGCCGCACGACGAGATTGCGTTTTCCCACGAGCCGGTCCTGGTGATAGTCGGGGATGGCGTTTACCACGGCGAGCGACATGATCAGGAATCCCGGCACCAGCGATGCCCAGAACGCACCCCACGAAAGCGCCCGGGTGTGGAGATAAAGGCTCCCCAGCACCATCCACGGGCCATAGGACAACGCGATCACGGTTTCGCCGAGGCCGCGATAGGCCCAGCGAATGGGCGGCGCCACGTAAAAAATGGCAGCGAGTCCTCCGAGCACCGCGAACGCCAGGATCGGCCAGCCGCCCCGGTAGGTGAGATAAACGCCCACGCCCAGAGCGCCGGCAAACGCTGCCACGCCCAGCCACAGCACCCACCCGGACATGGGCGCCTCCTCGTCCGGATTGAACACGCGATCGGTGCCCATCTGCGAATCGAAATACTCGTTGAACGCTTCGACCCCGATGACTGCAAGCACCACGCCGCCGAGTCCGCTCCAGAAGACACTTGCATTGAACGCGCCTTCCATCGCATGCGCCCAGGCAGCGCCCAGGAGGTAGGGCAGCAGCCCCGCATACAGAAAGAAACGGTAACGAACGAGGCTCGCAACCCGCAGCAGCACGCGCAACGGCGAGCGCTCCGCCCCGAGGCGCTGATGCGGCGGGGTCGTCAGAGATAGACCCATTGGTGCAGCGTTGCAGTCTTGCGCGGATCCTGCGCCAGGTCCTCGACAAACTTCGCGACGCGCGGATCCTGCCACGCGCGCTGGAATCGCGCCCAGATCTCGCCAAGCGTCTGCCGCCGCAGGTCGCCGCACACGAACGGCAACGCGTTGATGAGCTTGACCAGGCCGTTGGGCAGCACGATCAGGAGCGCTGCCGGGTGATGCAGGCGATAGCGCAGTTCCTCGAGCAGCCCCATCTCGTGGAAATAGACCCGCATTCGGCCGCGGTATTCCTCGGTCTTGCCGTGAAGCACGGCGAAAAATTCATCGTACTGTGCATCGGAAGGCGCCATCCGGTGCCAGGTCTTGACGGCGTTGCCGGTATACATCGTGCGCCCGGTATAGAAGCTGTAGGCGCCGAGCTCGGCGGCGAGGTCCACTGCAGTGCCGATCTCGTGGGTGTTGAAGCACGTGGGTGAGTAGTTGATCTCGATCGGCACTCCCGCGGCGCCCAGATTGCGGATCCCTTGGACTGTCAGGTCGAAATCGCCCCGCACCCGCATGCGGTTGAAGGTCTCGCGCGAGGCGCCGTCCAGGCTCACCTGCACGGCTTTCACGCCCAGGCGCTTCAGGCGCTCGCAGTTCTCCGCAGAGAGATAGGCGCCGTTGGTCTCGATCTTGAGCTGACCGTTGCGCTTGCAGACATACTCCACCATATCGAAGAAGCGCGGATGCACCATCGGTTCCCCGCCCGAGAACGACAGATAGGGCACCTCGAGGTCGATTGCCTGCTCGAGAACGCTGAATACCTGCTCGTCGCTCAGCTCGTCGTGGAACGCCTTGCCGGGGCCGCTTTCCTCGATGCAATGGAGGCAGGCGAGATTGCATTCGTTGGTCACCTGCCATGCGATATAGAGCGGCGCGCCGAGATCTCCCGAGCCGGTCTCGGCTGGAGTGGATTCCGGCACCGGGGAGCGCACCCCAGCACCACTCACCTGCGTGGCCACCGCGTCAATCCTCGACCAGTCCCTTTTGCCGCAGCTCGGCAATGAACGCGACAGCCTCGCGCTCGATCGCCCCGCCTTCGTCGCGGAAGCGCGCCTTCAGTAGTCCCGGGATGTCACGCTCCGCGCGCCCCGCCTGGATCTCGCGCACCACCGCGGTCGCGGTGGGATTGAGGGTGTAGACCTTCTCGGAGCGCGTCTCGAACAACACGCCGCCGAACTTCTCCTCGCGGAATTTGACGTACTGGGTGAGTTTCATGAAGCGCCTCGCGGACCGCCATTATAACGGCCGGGCCCGGCGCCACCACGACCGCAATCAGTACTTGCCGTGCACCTTGTAGATATAGTTCGTGAGCTCGCTGGTCTGCATCGCCATGCGGTTCACGATGAGGTGCACGACGCGGAAGATCGCGCGCATGACGCGGTAGACGATGACCGGCTCGCGCTCGAGCAGCGATTCCAGCTTCTCGCGCTCCAGGCACAGGACCTGAGTTGGCCCGGTCGCGCGCAACGCCGCGTAGTGCGGCCGGCCGTCCATGAAGCCGAGTTCCCCGGCGAGGTCGCCCTTGGTGAGGAGGTGCAGGTTGATCCACTGCCCGTCCGCCTCGACCTGCCGGGCCACCGCCAGCGCCCCGCCCACGATCACGTAGAGGTGATTGTCGCTGGCGCCCTGTCGGACGAGGACCTCCCCGTCCGCCAGGTTGCGCACAGACACCAGGTCGGCGAGAACGCTGCACTGGTCCCCGGTCAGCTCCACCGCCAGCGCCGCGTTGCGCAGCAGCTCCAGCTTTTGCTTGGTTTCCTGGCTCTTTCCCCGGGCAGCCGCGTCAGGCACGGATTCGCTCCTTTGCGCGAAAGGACACTATGTTGCGGATTATTATGCTATTGGGAAATGTTAGCTTGATCTAGATCAACCGCTGTCGTGAGTCTTTGGCAAGTATTGCATTGTGTACGCGGCGCCATTTGAGAAAACCAGCATCCGTGTTACATCATCGGTTAATATCCCTGCCTGCCGGAGCGAAACATGACGACCATCAAGCAGCAAGACTTCATTCAAAGCATTGCCGACGCGTTCCAGTTCATCTCCTACTACCACCCCGTCGATTTCATCCGCGCGATGGGCAAGGCCTACGAAGGCGAGCAGTCGCCTGCCGCCAAGAATGCCATCGCGCAGATCCTCATGAACAGCCGCATGTCGGCGGAGGGCCATCGCCCCGTCTGCCAGGACACAGGCATCGCAGTCGTGTTCCTCAAGATCGGAATGAACGTGCGCTGGGACGCGACGATGAGCGTCCAGGAGATGGTGGATGAAGGGGTGCGCCGCGCTTACACCGACAAGGACAATCCGCTGCGCGCTTCCGTGCTCTCGGATCCGGACGGCGCCCGCAAGAATACGCGTGACAACGCGCCGGCAGTGGTCCACATGGAGGTCGTGCCGGGCGACCGCCTCGAGGTCAAGCTCGCTGCCAAGGGCGGCGGCTCCGAGAGCAAGTCGCGCTTTGCCGTTCTCAATCCGAGCGACGACGTGGTGGAGTGGATACTCGGGCAGATCCCGACCATGGGGGGAGACTGGTGCCCGCCCGGGATGCTGGGTGTGGGTATCGGCGGCACGCCCGAGAAAGCCATGGTGATGGCGAAGGAATCGCTGATGGCGCCGATCGACATCAACGACCTGAAGAAGCGCGGTGCGAAGAACCGCGCCGAGGAGCTGCGGCTCGAGCTCCACGAGAAAGTCAACGCCCTGGGAATGGGCGCTCAAGGGCTCGGCGGCCTGACCACGGTCCTCGACGTCAAGGTTCTCGACTACCCCACTCACGCGGTGATGAAGCCGGTGGCCATTGTTCCCAACTGCGCAGCCACCCGCCACATCGAGTTTCATCTCGACGGCAGCGGGCCGGCACGCTTCGAGCCGCCAAGCCTCGACAACTGGCCCAAGATTGCCCTCGATCTCGGCGCCGGTGCGACGCGCGTCGACCTCGAGAAGCTGACGAAAGCCGAAACCGCGAAGTGGAAGGCAGGCGACCGGCTGCTGTTGACCGGCAAAATCCTGACCGGCCGCGACGCAGCCCACAAGCGCCTGACCGATCTCATTGCGAAAGGCGAGAAGCTGCCGGTGGATCTCAGGAATCGCCTCATCTACTACGTCGGTCCCGTGGACGCGGTTCGCGACGAAGTCGTGGGCCCCGCCGGCCCCACCACCTCCCGCCGCATGGACAAGTTCATGGACACCATGCTCGGCAAAACCGGAATGCTCGGTTCGATCGGGAAATCGGAGCGCGGCGCAGACGCCGTGAAGGTCATCAAGCAGCACAAGGGTGTTCACCTCATCGCAATTGGTGGTGCGGCCTACCTGGTGGCAAAAGCCATTCGCGGGGCACGCGTGCTCGCGTTCAAGGAGCTCGGCATGGAGGCGGTGCACGAGTTCGACGTCAAGGACATGCCGGTGACCGTCGCCGTCGATACGAACGGAAACGCGGTGCACGAAAGCGGCCCGCGCGAATGGCGCGCGAAGATCGGCAAGATTCCCGTAACGGTGGCCTGAGGACGATCGCATGCAATCCGTACAGACGGATGTCGTGGTGGTGGGCGGCGGGGGTGCGGGGTTGCGCGCTGCGATCGCAGTGGCGGAGAGTGATCCGCGCCTGCGCATCGCGCTCGTGTCAAAGGTCGTGCCCATGCGCAGCCACACCGTGGCCGCCGAAGGCGGCTCCGCAGGGGTCATCCGCACGGACGACAGCCTCGACAATCACTTCGACGACACCGTGGGCGGCGGTGACTGGCTGTGCGACCAGGACGTCGTCGAGTATTTCGTGGCCCATTGCACGGAGGAGATGACCCAGCTCGAGCACTGGGGCTGCCCGTGGAGCCGCAAGGACGACGGGCACGTCAACGTGCGCTTCTTCGGCGGCATGAAGGTGCAGCGCACGTGGTTCGCCGCGGACAAGACCGGCTTCCACATGCTGCACACGCTGTTCCAGACTTCGCTCAAGTACCCGTCAATCAAACGCTACGACGAGTTCTTCTGCGCCGACCTGATCGTCGAGGACGGGCGGGTGCAGGGCGTGGTCGCGATCGACATCGCGAGCGGCGAGTTCCATCTCCTGGAGTGCAAGGCGGCGATTATCTGCACCGGGGGCGCCGGGCGCGTCTTCGGCCAAAACACCAACGCCGGGATCGTCACCGGCGACGGCATGGGCATCGCGTTCCGCCACGGCGTGCCGCTCCGCGACATGGAATTCGTGCAGTGGCATCCAACGGCGCTCCCGGGAACCGGGGTGCTCATCACCGAAGGCTGCCGCGGCGAAGGCGGCATCCTCACCAACAAGGACGGCTACCGCTACCTGCAGGACTACGGCCTGGGCCCGCCCGATCCGTGGCCGCGCCCGAAGGCGATGGAGCTCGGCCCTCGCGACCGCCTGTCGCAGGCGTTCTGGCACGAGGAGCAGAAGGGCCGCACGGTGAGCACTCCACTGGGCCATGCAGTATGGCTCGACCTGCGTCAATTGGGAGCCGCCAAGATCCACGAGCGGCTGCCGATGATTACCGAAGTCGCTAAGGTCTTCGCGGGCGTCGACCCCGTGGTCGCACCGATTCCGGTGCGTCCCGCGGTGCACTACACGATGGGCGGCATTCTCTGCAACGGCCAGACCGCGACGCCCCTCAAGGGTCTATTTACAGCGGGCGAATGCTCGAGCGTGGGCATCCACGGCGCCAACCGCCTCGGCTCCAACTCGCTTGCGGAAATCGTGGTATTTGGCAAGGTCGCAGGCGAGGAGGCGGCGCGGCACGCCAAGGTGACCGGGGCGGGCAAGAGCGATGCGGCGCGCCAGCAGGCGGAGGCCGTGGAAAAGCGGCTGCTCGGCCTGCTCGGCAAGGACAAAGGCGAGCGCGTCGCGACGATACGCGACGAAATGCACGAAGCCATGGAGACCGGCGTCGGCATTTTTCGCAAGGCCGACGGCATGCAGGCGGCGTGCGCCAAGCTCGTTCAGCTTCGCGACCGCTACCGGCGCGGCCTCAAGCTCGATGACCGCAACCGCGCGTTCAACACCGAATGGCTGTCGGCGATCGAGCTCGGCTTCACGCTCGAGCTCGCCGAGGTGATCGCGCAATCTGCGCTCCATCGCAAGGAATCTCGCGGCGCGCACACCCGTCTCGACGAGTTCAAGGAGCGCGATGACGCCAACTACCTGAAGCACACGCTTGCCCACCGCACCGGCGATGGACCGCCCCGGATCGAGTACACGCCGGTGACCATCACCAAGTCTCCGCCCAAGACGCGCGTCTACGGCGGCGAGGGCAAGAAAGCCGTAATGACCTGAGGACCGCGCATGGCCGATACCCGGACAATCGAGATCGAGGTGCTGCGCTACAACCCCGAGAAGGACACGGAGCCGCATTTCCAGACCTTCAAGGTGCCCTTCACCCACGACACCTCGGTGCTGCAGGGCCTGCAATACATCAAGGACCATCTCGACGGCAGCCTCACCTTCCGCTGGTCGTGCCGCATGGCGATCTGCGGCAGCTGCGGCAAGATGGTGAACGGAAGACCGGAGCTTTCCTGCCACACTTTTCTGCGCGACTACTATCCCGGCAAGGTCAGGATCGAGCCGCTCAACCATTTCCCGATCGTGCGCGACCTTGTGATCGACCAGACTGACTTCTTCAACAATAAGCTGCCCTCGGTCAAGCCGTACGTGGTTTCCAAGGAGAGTAAACCGCTGTCGGCGGGAACGTTTCTCCAGACTCCGAAGCAGTTTCACAGCTATTACCAGTATTCGCAGTGCATCAACTGCCTGCTGTGCTACGCCGCCTGCCCGCAGTACGGCCTCAAGCCGGGGTTCACCGGCCCGGCGGCGCTCGCGCTGATGCACCGCTACAACGCGGACTCGCGTGACCGCGGCTGGGAGGAGCGCGCGGAGATCCTCAACGCCGAGGACGGGGTGTGGGGCTGCACGCTGGTCGGCTACTGCTCCGAAGTCTGCCCGAAGCACGTGGATCCCGCGCATGCCATCAACCAGAACAAGGTCAACAGCACGATGGACTACTTCGGCGTGCGGAAGCTCCTCATGCCCAAGGGAGGTGCGTGATGGCGAAGGTCAAGACCTACGTCCGCCCGATGCAGGGCTGGTGGCGCAGGAATCCGTACTTCGTGCGCTACATGATCCGCGAAGGGAGCAGCGTTCTGCTCGCGATCTACTCCATTATTCTGCTGGTGGGTTTGTTCCGCCTCACTCAGGGCGAGGCGGCCTGGGAAGCCTGGCGAACCGCGCTGACGAGCCCGATCTCACTGCTGTTCCATTGGCTGGCGCTGCTGACGGTTAGCTATCACGCCTACACCTGGTGGCTGGTGGCGCCCAAGACCGCGCCCGATCTTCGCATCGCGGGCCGGCCCCTGCCCGAGTGCGCGATCACGGCAGGCGGCTTGCTGGGGACGGTCGGCGCTTCCGTCGTGATTTACGTCATCGTGCGGTGGATGTGACATGAAACGCTCCCACGAACCCATCTTCTGGTCGCTGTTCGGGGCCGGCGGCGTGCTCTCCGCGCTGGTCGCGCCGATACTCATCTTCATCACCGGCATCATCGCGCCGATCGGGCTGTGGCTGCCCGGGGAAGCCCTCGCCTACTCCCGCATCCTCGGATTTTCGCAGCATTGGTTTGGCAAGCTGCTTATCCTCGCGGTGATCTCGCTCTTCCTGTTCCACGCCGTGCATCGCATCTACCACGGCCTGCACGACCTCGGGGTGCATGCGGGGACCGGGGCCATGGTCGCCGCTTATGGCAGCGCGCTCGCCGGCACCTTGATTGCCGCCTGGCTGCTGCTCGGCATTGGCTTCTGATGCAGTAGATTCGGCAACAACGAAAGGGGAGAACGCCATGAACTGGAAAGCCATCGCACCGGTCGCTGTTGCCATCATCATCGCCCTCATACCCGCGCCGGCGGGTTTGCCCCAATACGCCTGGTATTACTTCGCCATTTTCGTCGGGGTCATCGTGGGCCTCATGTTCGAGCCGCTGCCGGGAGGTGCGATCGGGTTGATCGGCGTCGCACTGGTGACGGTGTTGTCGGAGTACGTGTTCTTCAGTCCGGATCAGCTCGCCAAGGCCGGCTTCAGCTCGGCCCGGGCGTCCCTCTCCTGGGCGCTATCGGGCTTTTCCAACACCACGGTGTGGCTGATCTTCGGCGCGTTCATGTTTGCCCTCGGCTACGAGAAGACCGGCCTCGGACGGCGCATCGCGCTGCTGCTGGTCAAGGCGATGGGGCGCAAGACGCTCACCCTGGGCTACGCCGTGACGATCGCCGACCTGCTGCTCGCACCGTTCACACCGTCCAACACGGCTCGCAGCGGCGGCACGATCTACCCCGTGATCCGCAACCTGCCGGCGCTCTACGAGTCGAAGCCCAACGACCCCTCCATGCGGCGCATGGGGTCGTACCTCATGTGGGTGGCGCTTGCGGCGACCTGCGTGACGAGCTCCATGTTCCTTACCGCGCTCGCGCCCAACCTGCTTGCCGTCGAGCTGGTGCGGAAGACCGCGAAGATCGAGTTTGCGTGGGTCGACTGGTTCATCTATTTCGCGCCGGTCGGTATTCTGCTGCTGGTGCTGGTTCCGCTCCTCGTCTACTGGATCTATCCCCCGCAGGTGAAGGAGGGCAAGGAGGTCCCGGCGTGGGCGGCGAAGGAACTCGAGAAGATGGGGCCGCTCTCCCAGCGCGAGATCATACTGGGCGTGCTGGTCCTGATCGCGCTGCTGCTGTGGATCTTCGGCGGCAAGATCATGGAGGCCACCACCGCGGCCATCGCTGTCATCTCGCTCATGCTGCTGCTGAAGGTTGTCACCTGGGACGACATCACGGCCAACAAGGCCGCGTGGAACACGCTCGCGTGGTTCGCGACGCTGGTCGCGCTCGCCGACGGCCTGACCCGAGTGGGATTCGTGAAGTGGTTCGCGGAAAGCGTCGCCGGGGGGCTCTCCGGAGTCTCGCCTACGGTAGCGGTCATCGCGCTGCTGCTCATAAACTTCTTCGGCCACTACCTCTTCGCGAGCGTCACCGCCCACGTCACCGCCATGATCCCGGTGCTGCTCGCGGTAGCCTCGACCATCCCGGGGGTCAACATGCACACGCTCGCCCTGGGCCTGTGCCTGCAGCTCGGCATCATGGGCGTCCTCACCCCGTACGCGACCGGCCCGAGCCCGGTCTACTATGGCAGCGGGTTTCTGCCGGCTGCGGACTACTGGCGGCTGGGCGCGATTTTCGGCGTGATCTTCTTCGCCGCGTTCATGGTGATCGGCGTGCCCTGGATGCTATTCATACGGTAATCAGGTGAACGTCGCCACTGTCCGCCGCATCGGCCTGTTCGCAGCGCCGGTGCTGGCGGCGCTCTGCTACTACTGGCTGCCGCCCCACTACTCGACCGGGCCCGGCGAGTGGGTCGAGTTCAGCCAGGCCGGGCGCACCACGCTCGCCATGATGGTCTGGATGGCCACGTGGTGGCTCACCGAGGCGGTGGACATCGAGGTCACCGCGCTGCTGCCGGTCGTGGCCTTCCCGCTCCTGGGCATCGCGCCCCTCAGCAAGGTCCTGCCGCCCTACGCCGCGGACGTGATCTTCCTCTTCATGGGCGGCTTCATCATCGGGCTCGCCATCGAGCGCTGGGGGCTCGACCGCCGCATCGCGTTCTTCGTGCTACGCCTGGTCGGCGCCCGCCCGGGCGCGATCGTCGGCGGATTCATGGCGGTCACCGCGTTCCTCAGCATGTGGGTCTCGAACACCGCGTGCGCGGCGATGATGGTGCCGATCGCGCTCTCGGTGATCGACCTCGTGCTGGTGAGCCGCACGGGCAAGGGCCTAAAGGAATCCGGCGGGATACCCCAGGACCGGGTTCCGGAGCGCAATTTCGCGACCGGCCTGCTGCTGAGCGTTGCCTACGCCGCCTCGATCGGGGGCATCGCGACGATCATCGGCTCGCCGCCCAATGGCATCGCGGTGCGCTATATCGAGCAGACATTCAGCAAGCAGGTCACCTTCTTCGACTGGATACTGATCGGAGGACCGTTCACGCTCATCTTCCTGCCGATCGCGTGGCTCATGATCACCCACGTGCTCTTCCGCGCGGATATCGGTGAGATCGCCGGCGGCCGCCAGCATTTCGCCGAGGAGTACCGCAAGCTCGGGCCGCTTTCGCGGGGCGAAAAGACCGTGCTAGCGGTCTTTTCCGCTACGGCGTTTCTGTGGATCTTCAGCCCGCTGCTGAAGCCCCTCGTGATCGCGGGCATGAAGCCCCTTTCCGGCCTCTCGGATGCCGGCATCGCGATGCTGGCGGCGATGGCGCTGTTCCTCATTCCGGTGGACCGCGCCAAGGGCGTGCGCGCCATGGACTGGGACACCGCGGTGAAGCTTCCCTGGGGCGTGCTCATGCTCTTCGGCGGCGGGCTCACGCTCGCTGCGTCGGTCGAGGCGAACGGCGTCTCCGAGTACATCGGCAACGCGAGCCGCGGCCTGTCGGGCCTGCACCCCATACTGCTGCTGCTCGCGATCACGGCCATGACGGTGTTCCTCTCGGAGCTCACCTCCAACACCGCGCAGGTCGCGACCATGGTGCCGGTGCTCGCGGCGATGGCGCCGGTGCTGGGGATGAATCCCTACGTGCTGATCATCGCGTGCACGCTGGGGGCGAGCAGCGCCTACATGATGCCGGTGGGCACGCCCCCGAACGCGATCGTGTTCGGAACGGGGCTCGTGCGGATGCCGCAGATGATGAAGGCGGGCTTCTGGCTCAACCTAGCCGGGATCCTGGTCATCACGGCGCTCGCCTCGTTCTTCATCACGCCGCTCCTCGGCAACGTCTACTAGACCCGGGCAACAAAAAAGCCCGGTGCGACCGGGCTTTCTGGCGAGGCGGGACCCGCTGCGCTATTTCTTCATGGCCGCCGCGGTACCGCTGCCCTTGTTCCGCTTGTAATTCTGCACCGCGCGATCCTGCGCCTTCTCCAGGGCCACCGCCGCCTTCTTGGCGGCCTCGCCCTTCTTGGCCTTCGCTTCTGCCGCCTTGGCTTTCTCCGCGTCGCTCAAGGGCGGCAGCTTGGCGGAGGCGACGCCGACCGCCAACCCGACCAGCAGCGCCGGGATCACGATCCAGAATCTCGTTGCTTTCATAGCTTCCATCCCTCCTTCATCGAGTTCGCGCGCGCGGCCGCCGTGCTGCCCGCGGCGCCCGGCCGGCCTTTGACGACGTCGTTATACCAGTGCTCGTGGTGCTCCTTGGCCCACTGCTCGTCGACCTTCCCGTCGGTGCGCATGCACTCGTAGGCCCCTTCCACGCCGACGGACCCGAGGTAGATGTGCCCGAGCATCATGGCGACATAGAGCACGCCGGTCACCGCGTGGATGATGTTCGAGTACTGCATGACCAGCCGGCCCTGCTCGAAGTTCGGGAACAGCATGATGATGCCGGATGCGCCGACGATGATCGTGAACAGGAACAGCCCGACCCAGAACACGATCTTCTCGCCCGCGTTGAAGAATCCCGACGGGACGTGCTCGCCCGTCAGCATGCCGCCGCCCTTGAGCAGCCACCCGAAATCGTATCCGCGCGGGATGTTGCGCGAGAGATAGGTGAAGAACATCAGCGCCGCGGCGATCAGGAAGACCGGCCCGATGAAGTTGTGCAGGTTCTTCGACAGGATCGCGAGCCAGGAGAACACTGTATAGCCGAACATCGGCAGCACGACATACTTGCCGAAGAGCAGCAGAACCCCGGAGATCGCGAGAATCACCCAGCTGATCGCGACCGTCCAGTGCATGGTGCGATCCCAGCTCGACAGGCGCTGGATCTTCCTTCCGGTCAGCCGGCCGTGGACCTTGAGCGGGCCCCGCCACAGGTAGAAGCCGAGTATCAGCAGCGGAACGATGATGAGCAGCCAGCCGCCGTAGACCGTGATCGGGCCATTGCGGATCTGGCGCCAGATCTCGCCCTCGGACTGGATGAGGACGTTGGTCTCGATGCCGCGCACCTGGGTGGTCTGCGCGGGGGAGGTCGTGGTGCTGCGCACGTCGCGCCAGACCGGCGCGTTGTTGAGCGGCTGGTCCTGCTGGCGCTGCACCTGCTCCTTGGCGTGCTCCTGTGCGACGCCCTGAGCGGCCAGCGGCAGCGGCGTGAGGAGCATCACGCCCGCCAGGGCCATGAGACGAACCATTGCTCGCATGTCGCCGATGCGGACCATGCGCATCCCTCCTATCGCGTTCTAGTTCCTGGCGCTGGGCGTGCCGCGGGAATACTCGTTCTGCCCTTCGATGCGCTTCTTGATGGCGGTTTCCCAGGCCAGCTTGTCGCCCTTGAATTGATCGTTGTCCCAGGGCTGCTTGTCCGGCTTCCCTTGGTACTGGCCCTGCTTGTACACGGTGACCTGCGTACTTTCGCCGCAGCCTGCCGCTGCCGCCGCCAGGGCCATGGCGGCGGCTATCAACAGCGCTTTTCTCATGACTTGGCTCCCGGGCGCGGCGTGGGTTGCCGCTCGGGCTTGCCATAGGCCGTGCCCCAGCCCCAGACCTCGGACCCCTTGCCGCG
The DNA here is from genome assembly GCA_036555035.1 of Burkholderiales bacterium. Classification (GTDB taxonomy): domain Bacteria; phylum Pseudomonadota; class Gammaproteobacteria; order Burkholderiales; family SG8-41; genus SG8-41. Next base: position 43,533 of record DATBMB010000056.1, read on the forward strand.
CTTCAGCACGCGGTTGCGGTAGATGTCGGCGATCTCGTCGGCGTCGCCGCCGAGCAGCGCCTTGGTCGCGCACATCTCGGCGCAGGCCGGGAGCTTGCCCTCCGCCAGGCGGTTGCGGCCGTACTTCTTGAACTCGGCCGCGGAGAAGTCCGCCTCGGGACCGCCGGCGCAGAACGTGCACTTGTCCATCTTGCCGCGCAGGCCGAACGCACCGTCCTGCGGGAACTGCGGCGCCCCGAACGGGCAGGCGTAGAAGCAGTAGCCGCAGCCGATGCACAGGTCCTTGTCGTGCAGCACCACACCCTCGGTGGTCTTGTAGAAGCAGTCCACCGGGCAGACCGCCATGCACGGCGCATCCGAGCAGTGCATGCAGGCGACCGAGATCGATTTCTCGCCCGGCACCCCGTCATTCAGCGTGACCACCCGGCGGCGGTTCACGCCCCACGGGATCTCGTGCTCCTGCTTGCACGCCGTCACGCAGCCATTGCACTCGATGCAACGCTCGGCATCCGCGAGAAATTTCATTCTTGCCATGGTTCAGCTCCTCTGTGTCCCGTTCTCGATCAGGCCTTGGATACCTGGCACAGCGTGGTCTTGGTCTCCTGCATCATGGTCACGATGTCGTAGCCGTAGGTGGTGGCCGTGTTCACGGCCTCGCCGCGCACGAACGGCGCCGCGCCCTCCGGATACTTGTCGAGCAAGTCCCTGCCCTCCATCCAGCCGGCGAAGTGGAACGGGCAGAATACGGTTCCCGGACCAACGCGCTCGGTGACCAGCGTCTTGACCTTGATGCGCGCCTTGCTCGGCGTTGAAACCCACACGTACTCGTTGTTCTTCACGCCGCGGTCGTTGGCGTCCTTGGGATTGATCTCGACGAACATCTCCTGCTGCAGCTCGGCGAGCCAGGGATTGGACCGCGTCTCGTCGCCGCCGCCCTCGTACTCGACCAGGCGGCCGCTGGTGAGAATGAGCGGGTAGGTCTTGACCGCGTCCCGGTTCGCGTCCTGCACCGTCTTGAACAGCACCGGCATGCGCCAGCGGACCTTCTGGTCGGCGTGCGTCGGGAACTTGTCGATCAGGTCCGGCCGCGGAGTATAGAGCGGCTCCCGGTGCAGCGGCACGCCATCCGGGAAGTTCCAGACCACCGCCCGCGCCTTGGCGTTGCCCCAGGGGTGGCACCCGTGCTTCATCACCACCCGCTGGATGCCGCCCGAGAGATCGGTCTTCCAGTTCTTGCCCTCGGCCGCCTTCTTCTCGCTCTCGGTCAGGTCGTCCCACCAGCCGAGCTTCTTCATCAGCACGTGGTCGAACTCGGGATAGCCGGTCGTGATCTCGGCTCCCTTGGAGTGCGAGCCGTCCTCGGCCAGCAGGTTGACGCCGTCCCGTTCCACCCCGAAGTTGGCGCGGAAGTTACCGCCCCCGTCCATCATGTGCAGGGAGGTGTTGTAGAGATTGGGCGTCCCGGGATGCTTGATCGCCGCGCTCCCGTAGCACGGCCACGGCATGCCGTAGTAGTCGCCGTCCAGCACGTAGCCGGTCTTGGCGTCCTTGCCGCCCTTCGCGCGCAGGGTCTTCACGTCGAACACATGCTGGTTGCGCATGTGCGCCTGCAGCCGCTCCGGTGACTGGCCGGTGTAGCCGATGGTCCAGGCGCCGCGGTTGATCTCGCGCAGCGCGTCCTCCATGTCGGGCTCATCCATGCCGCCTTTGCCCTTCACCAGCTTGATCTTCGCCACGAACTCCTTGCCGAAGCCGAACTTCTGCGCGAGCTGGTACATGATCATGTGGTCGGTCCGGGAATCGAACATCGGGTCGATCACCTTCTCGCGCCACTGGATCGAGCGGTTGGACGCGGTAACCGAACCCGCGCATTCCATCTGCGTCGCCGCCGGCAGGAGGTAGACGTTCTCCTGGCGCACCAGCGCCGCCATCGCCGCGGTCGCGCTGGGGTAGGGATCGACCACCACCAGCAGGTCGAGCTTCTTCATCGCCTCGAGCATTTCCTTGCCGCGGTTCTGGCTGTTCGGGGCATGCCCCCAGAAGATCACCGCCCGCACGTTCGGATCCTGGTCGAGGTTCTCGTTCTTCTCCGTCACCGCGTCCTGCCAGCGGGATACCGTGATGCCCGGCTTCTCCATGGATGCAACCGACGAGAACTGCTTGACGATCCAGTCATAGTCCACGCCATACACCGCAGCCCAATGCTTCCACGCGCCCGCGGCGATTCCGTAGTAGCCGGGAAGCGAGTCGGGATTCGGCCCGACGTCGGTCGCGCCCTGCACGTTGTCGTGGCCGCGGTAGATGTTGGTGCCGCCGCCGGAGACGCCGACGTTGCCCAGCGCCAGCTGGAAGCAGGCCGACGCGCGCACGATGGCGTTGCCGTTGGTGTGCTGGGTCTGGCCCATCGCCCAGACAATCGTGCTGGGCCGGTTCTTGGCCATCATTTCAGCGACGTCGCGGACCTCGGCTTCCTTCATGCCGGTGACGCTCTCGGTCACCTCCGGAGTCCACTTCATCACCTCTTCCCGCACCTTGTCCATGCCGTAGACGCGGGCCTTGATGTATTCCTTGTCCTCCCACCCGTTCTTGAACACGTGGTAGAGCATGCCCCACAGGAATGCCACGTCCGTGCCGGAGCGGATGCGGTAGTACTTGTCCGCCCGCGCCGCCGTGCGTGTGAACCGTGGGTCGACGCAGACCACCTTGGCTCCGTTCTCCTTGGCGACCAGCGTGTGCATCATCGATACCGGATGCGCCTCCGCGGCATTGCTGCCGAAGAACAGGATGCACTTCGAGTTCAGCTCGTCGTTGTACGAGTTCGTCATCGCGCCATAGCCCCAGGTATTCGCGATGCCCGCGACCGTGGTCGAGTGGCAGATGCGCGCCTGATGATCCATGTTGTTCGTGCCGAAGAACGACACGAACTTGCGGAACAGGGCGGACTGCTCGTTGTTGTGCTTGGAGGAGCCGATCCAGAAAGTCGCGTCCGCGCCGCTCTCCTTCTTGATCGCGAGGAGTTTCTTGCTGACCTCGTCGAGCGCCTGGTCCCAGGACACCTTCTGCCACTTGCCCCCGACGAGCTTCATCGGGGTCTTCAGGCGATGCGAATCATGATGGATGCCATGCTCGCGGATCGATGCGCCCTTCGCGCAGTGCGCGCCGAGGTTGATCGGCGAGTCGAATACCGGCTCCTGCCGGATCCAGATGCCGTCCTGGACCACGGCGTCGATGGAGCAGCCGACGGAGCAATGCGTGCAGATCGTGCGGTGCACCTCGATCTTGCCCCCGGCGCCCTGCGCCGCCGCGGACTTCTCCACGATGCTGAACGGCAGCTGGGTCGCCACCGCCCCGGCGCCGAGCGTGACGCCCGAGCGCTTGAGGAAGGTGCGGCGATCGATCGTCCGGCCGAGCATTCCCGCGACGTTGCGGGAAAGGCGGCTCGCGCTCGAGGATACGCTGGTGGATTTTCTCGTGAGCAACATGGCGCTCTCCTCAGACCTTGGTGGTGTTGTAGTACTTGCGGATGTGTTCCGTGACGTGATAGCCCTTCGAGCCGCTCGCGATTTCGGTCTTCCTGGGCTCACCCTGCGCGCTCGTGCCGGCCACGACGGCGGCGGTTGCCGCGACGCTCCCAGCACCAGCAGCCAGCAGGAAATTACGACGGGAAAGTTTGCGGTCCGGACTCTTCATCACACCCTCCTTGCCGAAGCAATCCAATACGGGTTGTTCTTGGATGCAAATTTACTCTGCGGGCAATGCCAAATCAATCACATTTTGACCTATTCAGAGAGTAAGAACCATTCTCATCAAGGAACAACCGGAGTTATTGAGAGTAATTCTTATCCTGAGCTCACCCACCCGGCTCGATCATCTCGAACGCCTGGCGCTCGACCTCGAGAAACGCGCCCAGGAATTGTGCAACGTGACGATAGAACACGGCGCTGGTCGCCGTGCCGACAGCATCGCAGAACGGCTTCACGCAAGGGTAGACGAACTCGTTGAAAAACTGCATTTGTTCAGACAGTGCATGCCCCTCCTCGATGAGGACGCGCATCACGTCGCAAAGGCCCGAGACATGGTCTTCCATCTCGTATGCTGCATCGCGGCGACCGAGCCCCAAGCTCCCCAGCCGTTCACGCAGGCGAACCAGGTGCTGCTCCGGTGAATGACCCTTCAGATAATGCGTGGTATAGGGCGTTACCTCGGATCTTCCCACCCCGATGAAGAGCGTGTCGTACTCCTGCTTCACAACCACCGGGTAGGCACTGCCGCAGGCGTCCCGCAACGCGCTCCAGGCCTGATCCAGAGGTTGGCTGCTTCCGGAGGGCTCCCCTTCCCCGCGGCGCAGCTGCGCCAGCAATATGGAATCCGGTGCGTCGTAGAAGAGCCGTCCGATCAGCGCATAGAGATTGGCGCGGGCGGCGTCCTCCTCAGCCAGCGGACCCCGCTCCTGCAAGTCGCCGCCGGCACTCACGGCTTGCCGTCCCCGCCACCGCTGTAATCGAAAATGTTGAGGTCGCCCTGCCGTTCGGTCATGTCGATGACCCTGCAATCCGCGCACATGCGCAGCCGCCGCACCGCGTCTTCCGTGGGGAACATCGAGTGCGAGCTCAGGCGCCCGACCATGTTCTCGATCATCTGCTTCGTTGCAAAGGGCTTCCCGCAGCGCACGCAGTTATACGGCTCCGCGGCGTTGAGCACGACCGCCTCCTGCGCCTGCCTTCCCAGCAGCAGCCGCGGCGCCAGACTGATGGCGTCCTCGGGGCAGGTCTTCTCGCACAGCCCGCACTGAACGCAGTTGCGCTCGATGAACTTCAACTGCGGCGTCTCCTTGGAATCGAGCAGCGCCGACTCCGGGCAGGCGCCGACGCAGGCCATGCACAGGGTGCAGGTCTGCTGATTGACCAGGACGCGCCCGTAGGGCGCCCCCGCAGCCAGCGCCAATTCCTCTTTCGGCGCGGGTGCGTGCTTGAGCAAATGATCGAAGACGAAATCGAGCGTGCGGCGCTTTTCCCCGGAGAGGTTGAAAGCTGCGGCCGGCAGGCCGCGCAGGGTTCCCAGATTCCACACCGCCTGCTCCAGCGCCGGAGGGTCCCGTGCCTCGAGCAGCCGCAGGCGTCCTGCGCCGTGGCCCAGCCCCGACAGGATCTGCTCGCCAAAACCGAGCTGATCGCTGAGCGCCGCGCGGTACGCCTGCGGCTCGGTTCCCGCAGCGAGGACAAGGCAGCCTGCCGCGCCCAACGCGATCGCGCCCAGTGCGATGTCCAGCCCGAGGGAGGCGATGTGGAAGACCTCGAGCGGGATCACGTTCGCCGGCAGGCCGCGTCCACGCCGGGCGAGCCGCGCGATGAGCTCTCGGCCGTCCGTCGTGTTATGGAACAGCAGCACGGGGTCGCGCCCGCCGGCTTCCCGGTAGGTCTGCAGCACGGTCTTGATCCTCGCGCCGATGTCCGGAACGCGCGGGTAGGCGTAACTCATCGCGCCGGAGGGACAGACCGTGGCGCAGCCGCCGCATCCCATGCACAGGTGCGGCTCGACCTTGATGCGGTTTTCCTCCTTCTCGCTCGTGATCGCGCGCGTGGAGCAGACATCGATGCAGCGGGTGCAGCCGGTGATTTCCGACCGGCTGTGGGCGCAGATGCTCTCCTTGTAGAGGAAGAACTTCGGCTTCTCGAACTCCCCCACCATGCGCGCGAGCTCCCGCGCCGCGAGGGCCTGCTCGAACGGATCGCTCCCCGGCGCAAAATAGCCTTGCGGCGGCTGCTCCAGCCGGATCAGCGGTTCGCGCGAGAGATCGAGCACCAGGTCGAATTTGTCGCTGCGCTGCTTCTCCGCGCGCTCGAAATCGATCGCCCGGATCTCCCCGCAGGCCTTGACGCATTGGCGGTGCGCCTTGCACTTCTCGAGATCGATCTGGTAGGAAAAATCGATGGCCTGCTCGGGACAGACCCGGATGCAGGCATTGCAGCGGGTGCAGGTCTCGAGATCGATGGGGTTCGCCTGGTCCCACTTGACCTCGAACGCGCCCAGATAGCCTGTCACCGCGCGCGGCCGGCCGGAAAACACCGGGTAGCGCCGCTCCGCCGGCATTTCGTAGGGCTCGCCACCTGCGGTCACCAGCACGTTCACCGAGAACTGTTCGGCGAGCCGCTCCGCCCAGGAAAGCGCCGCGCCGCCCGGACCGATGATGAGCAGCCGTCCTTCCGATTGGTAGGACACCGCGGGCACCGGCTCGGGCTCGGGAACGTCCGCGAGCGCCAGCAAGGCGGCGATCTTGGGCGTCGCCTCCCGGGCCTCCCCCGACCAGCCCGCGGTTTCCCGGATATTGACGAATTTCAGCGCGCCTTCACCCTTCAGCTGCTCGTGCAGCTCGGAAAAGAGCGGCGCTTCCTGGGTGCAGGCAACGACCAGGTCGCCGCCCTTCTTGACCGCCGCCTCGAACGCCGCGACATGCCTGCGGCACAGCTCGCTCGCGATGTTTGGCGTGGCATCGAGCTTGAGCGCGCGCGCGAGCGCCTTGCCGTCGAGCGGCATGGTGCGGTTGCAGTCGCAGATGAGCTTGTCCTTCGCCATCTTTCCGGGATCGTGCAGGTTCAGAGCGGACTACGGATCGTCTTGGAATCGCGGAGCGTAGCGAAAACCGGGTTCCGGCGCTACGCGTCCGTGCTCCGGGAACGGGGTGCGGCGGGAACCTCGTCCGGAACAGCGGTCAGGGGCTCCGCAGGCTCGGCCTGCGGGGCGGGCGGCTCGAGCCGCTTCGCGGCTGCGGCCTGCTCCAGCTCCTTTTTCCGGCGCTCCTCGGCGTCTTCCTTCGCCCACTGCAGGATGTTCTGCGCCTGGCGCAGTCCCGCGAGCATCTCGGGCGGGATCGGCTCGGTCTTGCTGTAATCGTCGATGTAGACGTCGAGCCCGTCCATGACGTTGAAGCGCGGATCGCTGAAGAGCTTCTTCAGCGCCGCGCGGCGCACGTCCTCACCGATCTTGGGGTGAAAGAACGGGCGGAAATCGGACTCCGGCGTCAGCTGGTCGACCGGGGGCAGCTCCGGCGGCGGCGCTTTCGGATCGACCGCGGGCTCCGCTCCCTTTACCTGGGCCTTCTCGGGCGGCGCCTCGGTGCGCGCCTCCTTCTTCCGGCGCGACCAGCGGTCGAGAAAGGCTTCCTTGTCGTTCCGGGTCGTCATCCCGTCGCGTCCTGCGGTCCACCCGTGCCGTCGCGGTGCGACGCCACGCCCTTGTCCTTGCTGCTGGCGTAGCGCTTCTTCTTTTTCGGCTCCGGCTTGTAATGCTCGGTTGCGAACTCGGAGATCCACGGCACCAGGTCGGGCGGAAGCGCCACGCCGCCCACGTTCTCTTCGGTGTCCATCCAGCGCGCGCCTTCGTGGTAGCTCACGGTAACCCGCTCGGGTTTCGCGAACTCCCCGTGCATGCGCCACATGACGAACACCTTGGGATGCGGCGAGGTGACGTTGTAGAGATAGCCTTCCGCCTCGTCCGGCTGCAGCTTGAGCTCGAACCCGGGAAACAGGACCTGAGTGATCCGCTCCTCGGCAACGATCACCCGCTCGGCGCTCCCGGCAGGCGCGGCATCGCTGACCACTCCCTTCGCCTCCCAGCGCTCCGTCGCCCACCGACCGGCGAGCCGGGTCCGCTCCATGATGACGGCGAGACGGTACGGCGCAGTGCGACTCGGGCTGGCGGATTCCGTCATGGCGGGGATTGTGCGCCACGGTTGAGCGCCGCGCAACCGGAAACACTCCCAAATACTTGATTTGCCGAAAGTGTTTTCCTTGCGGACGGGCCCGCCACTTTGGGATAATTCCCTGCGTAGAATCCCGCTATCGCTGGCCTCAAATGAACACGCCCCTAGACCTTGCGCCGTCGCGCGCCGAGCGCCTCGACGACCGCCTGCACCGCCCGCTGCGCGACCTGCGCATCTCGGTCACCGACCGCTGCAACTTCCGGTGCGTCTATTGCATGCCGAAGGAAGTGTTCGGCAAGGACTATCAGTTCCTCGAGCGCCGGGAAATCCTCACCTTCGAGGAAATCGCCCGGCTCGTCCGCATCTTCCGGGGGCTCGGCGTGGAGAAGGTGCGGCTGACCGGCGGTGAGCCCCTGGTACGGCGCAACCTCGAGCAACTGATCGGGCACCTCGCCGCCATTCCCGGGCTCGATCTCACGCTCACCACGAACGGCTCCTTCCTCGCGCGCAAGGCACGCGCGCTCAAGGCGGCGGGCCTGACGCGCATCACCGTGAGCCTCGATGCGCTCGAGGACGCCGTGTTCCGGCGCCTGAACGACGTGGATTTCCCGGTCGCCAAGGTTCTCGAGGGGATCGAGGCCGCCGCCGCCGCGGGACTCACCCCGGTCAAGGTCAACATGGTGGTCAAGCGCGGCGAGAACGACGCGAGCATCCTGCCGATGGCGGGCTTCTTCCGCGGCACCGGGCACATCCTGCGCTTCATCGAGTACATGGACGTCGGGCACACCAACGGCTGGCGCATGAACGACGTCGTGCCCGCGCGCGAGATCATCGAGCGCATCGGCCGCGAGTGGCCGCTCGAGCCCGTCGATCCCAACTACCCGGGTGAGGTCGCGGAGCGCTGGCGCTACCGCGACGGCCGCGGAGAGATCGGCGTCATCGCCTCCGTCACCCAGGCCTTCTGCCGCACTTGCACCCGCGCCCGGCTCTCCACCGAGGGCCAGCTCTACACGTGCCTGTTCGCGACGAGCGGCCACGACCTGCGGGCGCTCGTGCGCGGAGGCGCCTCCGACGCGGACATCCGCGCCGCGGTTGCCGGGATCTGGTCGAAGCGGGCCGACCGCTACTCCGAAATCCGCGGGAGCCAGACCGCGCGGCTGCCGAAGATCGAGATGTCCTATATCGGAGGGTGATGGACAAGCCCTACCGCCCCCAGCTCACCCATGCCGGCCGGCCGCTGACGTTCGAAGTGGAAGCCGTCAACGAGCGCGGGGAGCGCCTGCCCACGCCGATCGCCGGGGAGCACCCGCTGACGCTCTTCCTCGACAACCGCGAGATCGTCACCTTGATGACGTTGGGCCAGGCGCCGGAGGCGCTCACGATCGGTTACCTGCGCAACCAGCGCCTGGTGGGATCCATCGAGGAAATCGCGGCGGTGCAGGTTGACTGGGAGACGGATGCCGTCGCCGTCACCACCCGCAAGGGCGTGAAGGGCCTGCGAGAGCGCCTGAAGAAGCGCACCGTCACCACCGGCTGCGGCCAGGGCACCGTGTTCGGCGATCTGATGGAAGAGATCGACTCCATCGAGCTGCGCAACGACGTGAAGCTCACCGAGGAGACGCTCTACGGGCTGCTCGACGCCGTGCGGCACCGCGAGACCATCTACAAGAGCGCGGGCGCGGTGCACGGCTGCGCGCTGGCCGAGGGCGCGGAGATCCTTTACTTCGTCGAGGACGTCGGGCGCCACAACGCAGTGGACGCCATCGCCGGCCAGATGTGGCTCGACCGCGTGGACGGCTCGGACAAGATTTTCTACACCACTGGTCGGCTCACTTCCGAGATGGTGATCAAGGCCGCCCAGATGCGCATCCCCTTCCTGGTTTCGCGCTCGGGGCTGACCGAGATGGGCCACCAGATCGCGAGCCGGGTCGGCATCACCATGATCGGGCGCGCGGTGACCAAGCACTATCTCCTCTTCACCGGCAAGCACCGCTTCGTCAAGACCGTCATGCCCACGATGCTGGCATGATCACCGGGGTGATCCTCGCCGGCGGCCAGGGCCGCCGCATGGGCGGCGTGGACAAGGGGCTGCAGCCGCTGCGCGGACGCCCGATGGTGGCATGGGTCATCGAGCGCTTCGCGCCGCAGGTAAACGAAGTCCTGATCAACGCCAACCAGAACCTCGAGCGCTACGGCGCGCTCGGCCACCGCGTGATCCCGGACGAGATCACGGGATTCGCCGGCCCGCTGGCCGGGTTGCACCGCGGCTTGACCGAGGCCGCGCATGACCTCGTCGCGACCGTGCCCTGCGATTCGCCGTTTCTGCCGCGCGACCTCGTGGCTCGGCTGCGGGCAGCGCTGGAGCACAACCAGGCTGACATCGCCGTCGCGAAGACCGGGCCGCAGCCGCACCCGGTCTTCTGCCTGTGCCGCAGGAGCGTGCTTCCCGGTCTCGGTGCCTTCCTGGCCGGCGGCGGCCGCAAGATCGACGCGTGGTATGCGAGCCTGAAAGTCGTCGAGGTCGCGTTCGATGACAATCCGGACGCGTTCAGCAATATCAATACGGGGGATGAGTTGCGCGCCTTCGAGACCCGCGAGCTGCCCTCAGCCTGATTTTCCCCCGGTGAGGCGCGCGGCCTCCGCGAGCGCGCCGTGAAGACCTACCAGCGGGTTCATGATCACGAGCACCGGCATCGTCGCGAGCAGCTCGCTGAAGCGGCCCTTGGCCGTGAACGCACGCATGAATGCGCCCTCCTTCAGCTTCGGCGCGATCCGGGGCGCGATTCCGCCCGCGATGTAGACGCCGCCGTGCGCCAGCGTGGCGAGCGCCAGGTTGCCCGCGAAGGCGCCGTATACCGCGACGAAGAGATCGAGCGCGCGCACGGCCAGCGGATCGAGCTTGGCGAGCGCGAACTCCGCGATCAGCTCCGCGGTGTCCTTGCGCGTCTTGTCCGCATCGCGCAGTTGCTTCGAAGGCACTCCGACGCCGGTTTCCTGCAGGAAGCTGAAGATGCGCATCAATCCCGGCCCGGAGACCACCCGCTCGTAGGAGACCCGCCCGTAGGTGCGGCGCAGGTGCGCGAGCAGCCGGTCCTGCTGCTCGTCCACCGGCGCAAAATCCGCGTGGCCCGCTTCCGAGGGCTGCACGGCGTAGCCGTCGTCCTGCCAGCTCAGAAGCGCGACGCCGAGACCGGTGCCGGCTCCGATGATGAGCCGGGAGGCGCGCGCGACCGGCCTTCCCTCCTGAAGCGTCTCGAGCTCGCCCGGCGCAAGCCGGTTGATGCCGAGCCCGGCGGCCGCGAAATCGTTCATCAGGCGCACTTCCGGCAGCCGCAGCTCGGCGGCGATCGTGTTGCCGCTCACCTGCCACCCCAGGTTCGTCAAGGTCGTGCTGTTGCCCGCGACCGGCCCCGCCACGGAGAAGCAGGCGCCGGCGATCGCGCTGCGATGTCCCGCCACGGCCTGCTGCTGAAGGAAATCCGCGAGGATCGGCTGCACGCCGTCGAAATCCCGGCAAGAATAGATATGCTCCGCCACGATCTGCGGGCGCGCGCCGGCGGTCGCGAGCGCAAGCGCCGCCTTGGTGCCGCCGATGTCCGCCGCGAGGAGGTAGCGCCGCCGCGACCGCTCGCTCATGCGAACAGTGCCTTCTGCTGCTGCGCCGGCTCCTCCCCCAGCGCCTCGGGCTCCGCGACGAAATAGCCCTGCGCGTAGTCGAGCCCGAGCTCGGTGATGCTGGCGAGGGTCTCCGCGTCCTCCACCGATTCGGCCACCGTGCGCATGCCCAGGATATGCCCGATGCGGTTGACCGAGTCCACGATCGCGAAGTCCATCGGGTCGGTCACCATGTCCTTGATGAACACGCCGGCGATCTTCAGGAAGTCGACCGGGAGGTACTTGAGGTAGGCGAACGAGGACATGCCGGTGCCGAAATCGTCGAGCGCGAAGCGGCAGCCCATGCCCTTCAGCTCGTGCATCAGCTCCGCCGCCTTGGAGAGATTCGAGATCGCGGTGGTCTCCGTGATCTCGAAGCACAGCAGCCCGCTCGGCAGCTGGTAGCGCGTGAGGAGGTTGCGGATGAAGTCCGGGAAGCTCTTGTCGTTGATGCTCGCGCCCGAGATGTTGACCGAGTAGAAACCGCGCTCGCCGCTGCCGTGGAGATCGTGTGGAATCGCGCCGGCTGCCCACTGCCGGTTCAGGAACTCCACGAGCGAGCTCACCACCCAGCGCTCGATCGAGGTCAGCAGGTTGTAGCGCTCCGCCGCCGGCATGAAGCCGGTGGCCGGAATCAGGTTGCCGGCGCGGTCCACCATACGCACGAGGATCTCGTAATTGCGCTCGCGGCGCGGCGTCGCGTCGAGCGGGTCGATACGCTGGCGGTAAAGCCGGAACTGGCCCAGCTCGAAGGCGCGGTTGATCTGCGACACGAGCTGCAGCTCCTCGCGCCGGCCGCTGCGGCTGGGCTCCTCCGGGCGGTACACCTGCACCCGGTCGCGACCGCGGTTCTTGGCTTCGTAGCAGGTCGCATCCGCGTTTGCGAGCACCTGGTTCACATCCCCGCTCGCCGCGTCGATCGGCACGAGACCCACGCTCACCCCGACGCTGAAGGTCTTGCCTTCCCACACGAACCGGAACTCGCGCACCGTCTCGCGCAGGCCATTGGCGATGCGCACGCCCTGGTCGACCGGGCACGCCTCGAGCAGCGCGCCGAACTCATCGCCCCCGAGGCGCGCCAGCGTGTCGCTGCCGCGCATGCGCGTCAGCATGATCGAGGTGAGCTGCCGCAGCAGCTCGTCGCCCGCGCTGTGGCCGCAGGTATCGTTCACCGCCTTGAAGTTGTCGAGATCCATGAAGAGCAGCGCGTGCTCGCGCCGCTGCGTCCCGGCGGTCTCGATCAGCTCGGCCAGGCGCCGCTCGAACTCGCGGCGGTTGACCAGCCCCGTCAGCGAGTCATGGCTCGCCTGCCACAGCAGCTGCTGCGACATGGCGCGCAGCTGGCTCATGTCGTGGAACACCACGATCATGCCGTGCACGGTGCCGTCGCGGCCCAGGATCGGCGCGTGCGAGTAGCGCACCGGGCACTCGCGCCCGCTGCGGTCGACGAGCCGCACCGCGGCGAGCTCCGCCTCGCCGCCGCCCGCCGTCTCGGTCAGGGGCAGCGGATCGATCGGCTTGCCGGTGCGCTCGTCGAGCACGCGGTAGATCTCGGACAGCGGCTTGCCGATCGCCTCCGCGCCCGTCCAGCCGAGCTGCTGCTCGGCCACCGGGTTGAGATACTCGACCCTTCCCGCTGCGTCCGTGGTGATGACTCCGTCCACGATCGAGTGCAGCGTGACTTCCGCGAGCTCCTTCTCGTGCTCGAGCGTCGCCTGGGTCGCGGCGACGCTGCGGCTCACCCACACCGCGATCACGATGCCCGCCAGCAGGGCCAGCAGCCCCCCGGCCCCGATCAGGAGGAAGCCGTAGCGCATGCCCTGGTTCGCAGCCGCGATCGCCTCCGCGGTGCGCGCGTGGTTGGCTTCGAGCATCAGGTAGAGCGTCTCCTGGAACCGGGAATCCTCCAGCACCGCCTGCGTGAGGTTCAGCTCCGAGGCGCGCGCGATCTCGCTCTTCATGAGGAGCGCTACGATGTCCTCGCCGATCGCCCGCGAGCGCGCCGCCGCGGCGATCGCCTCGTCGCGCGCCGCCCGTTCGGAGGCGTCGAGCTGGAGCGTTCCCAGCCTCTCCACCGCCCGGTCGTAGGCCCCGATCGCCCGCCGGTACTGCTCGTGCACGGTCCGGCGCGCCTCGCCCATCTCCGCCCCGAACATCTTGTCGATCAGCGCGGAGCGCTGGCCGTTGGCGAGGAAGAGCTCGGACGCGGTGCCGATCTTGCGGCCCTGCGCTCCGGTCAGGGAGTGAATCTGCTGGTTGAAGGACTCGATGCGCGCAAGCCCGAGCGCGATCAGCGCGGTGAGCGCGGCGAGCAGCAGTCCGAAGCTGGCATACAGCAGGTATTTCGACTTGGGGCTGGCCAGCAGGGGCGTCATCACGCTAGGTCGCGCCTTCCTCCGCCAGCGGCTGGCGCGCGAGGCGCGCCGCCGGGTCCTGGCGATAGAGCGCCGCGAGCTGGCGGTAGATCTCCCCGTACTCCTCGAGGACGGCGGCGGGCGTCTCGAAGAATGCCTCGCTCAGCACCGCGAAGAACTCGGATGGATGCTCGGCGGCATAGGGATCGATCGCGCTCGGCTCCCCGCGAGCGGTTCGCCGGCAGAAATCCTCGTAGGCCGCGCCGAACGCGCGGGTCCACGCCGCCCGGTCCATGTCGCGGTGCAACGGCGGAAAGCCGTTGGCCTCCCCGTTCAGCATGTCGATCTTGTGCGCGAACTCGTGGATCACCACGTTGTAGCCGGGGTCCCCGCCGCGCAGCTGCGCGTCGGCCCAGGACAGGATCACCGGCCCCTCGAGCCAGGACTCGCCGGTCATCGGCGCCCGGACATGGTGCGCAACCCCGTCCTCGTCCACGTAGTCGTACTCGGCGACGAACTCGTCCGGATACACAATGACCTCGATCCAGCCGCGGTAGTAGCCGAGATCGAGATTCATAACGAGCATACATGCCTGCGCCGCGATCGACACGCGCATTTCGTCACGCAGCGCGAGGCCGCCCGCGCCGACGATTGATTTCTCGTGCAGAAACAGCACCACGAGCTCGCGCAGCCGCGCGCGCTCCTCGCGGTCGAGCGCGCGCGTGAAGGGATAGCGCTCGAGCGCCGCCCGCCACGCGCCCTCGTCGAGCGTGGAGCGCCGGAGGATCCTTCCGCGGCGCCAGTTCCGGAACGCTTGGAGCATCTCGGGCGGGACCGCCGTCACTTGGCCTTGCCGTCGTCGCGCAGCTCGACGACCTTCAGCGAGGCGGCCTCGGGGGGCTCCAGGTCGGCGGTCTCGATGCGCTGGAACTGCTGCGCGATCTTGCGGCTCGAGGTCTGCACGTCCTCGGCGTCCTGGTGCGCGAGGCGGATGTGATCGGCGAGCTTCTTCATCCGCTCCTCGAAGCGCCGGAAGTCCTGCCCGAGGCGCGACAGGGCATCGCGGATGACGTGGATCTGCTTGCGGGTCTCCACGTCCTTCAGCACGGCGCGGGCGGTATTGAGGACGGCCATCAGCGTCGTGGGCGAGACGATCCACACGCGCCGGGACATGGCGTAATCGACCACCTCGCCGTGGTGCGCGTGGATCTCGGCGAACACCGCCTCCGCCGGCACGAACATCACGGCGCCGTCGGAAGTCACGTCGGGCAGGATGTATTTCCGCGAGATGTCGTCGACATGCTTCCTCACGTCGGCGCGGAACTGGCGGCCGCCCAGGGCGCGCTCCACGTCGTTGGCGCCGGGCGCGAGCATCCGGTGATAGTTCTCGAGCGGGAACTTGGAGTCGATGCACACGAGTCCCGTGGGCTCCGGAAGCCTCAGCACGCAGTCTACGCGGGACCCGTTGGGGAGCGTGTACTGCATTTCGAACGCCGCCGGGGGCAGCACGTTGCGCACCAGCGCCTCGAGCTGGACCTCGCCGAAGGCGCCGCGGGACTGCTTGTTGCCGAGGAGCTCCTGCAGGCTCACCACGCTGCCGGTGAGGGTGTCGATCTTCTTCTGCGCCTCGTCGATGGTGGCGAGGCGCTGCATCACGCTGACGAAGGTCTCGTTGGTCTTCTTGAAGCCCTCGTCCAGCCGCTCGTTCACCTTGCCGGCGATCTGCTCGAGCCGCTGGTCGATCCGCGCGCCAAGCGCAAGCTCGAGCCGGTGCAGCGTCTCGCGGGTCTGGTTGAGCTCCTCGGAGAGGCGGGAGTTGAGGCGGTCCGACTGCTGGGCGAGCCCGCCGTGAAGGTCGGTCAGCATCGCCCGGTGCCGCTCTTCCAGCACGCGGGCGAGATCTTCGGGCAGCTTGCGAATCGCGGTGCCCTGGGCCGCCAGCCTCGCGATCAGCACGATGAGAACGGCGAGGACAGCGAGTGCCAGAATCGCCAGCAGGAAGTCGGGCATCGCCTGCGAATTATATCAGCCGAGCGCGCGCAGAACCTTGAGTGGCGCAACCTCCAGCACCCGCCGCGTGCCGAGGTATCCGGCCGCCGTCACGCCGAGCGCCCCGCCGGCGACCCCGATCAGCCATACCGCCGGATCCGGCGTGTAGGTGAGGTGCAGGAAGCGGTGCGCGATGAAGTAGGCGAGCCCGCTCGCACCCGCCGCCGCGACGAAGCCCGCCGCCGCGCCTGTCAGCCCGAACTCGGCAAGGTGCGCGCGGCGGATCTGCGGCCGGCTCGCGCCCAGCGTGCGCAGGATGGTCGCCTGGTAGAGCCGCTCGTCCTGGGTGCTGGCAACGGCCGCGTACAGCACCACCAGCCCGGCGGCGAGCGTGAACAGGAACACGAACTGCACCGCGCGCGCGGCCTGATCCATCATCCGCTGCACGTGGGAGAGCACCTGCGCGACGTCGATGAGGACGATGTTGGGGAAGGCCTTGACCAGCGCGTTCAGGACCTCGACCCGTCCCCCGGCCAGGTGAAAGCTCGTCACATACTGCGCGGGATAGACCTCCAGCAGCCCGGGCGGGGCGAGGACGAAGAAGTTCACGTTGAAGCTGTCCCAGTCCACGGTGCGCAGGCTCGTCACCGTGGCGGTGACCGGCGTTCCCGCGATGTCGAACGTCAGCGCGTCCCCCAGGCTGATGCCGAGCGCTTCGGCGAGGCCGCGCTCCACCGAGAACTGGTCGGCGCCCCCGGCTGCGTCGTCCCACCAGCGGCCGGCGACGACGCGGTTGTCCGCCTGCGGGCGCGCCGCCCACGACAGGTTGAACTCGCGCGTGACGAGGCGCCGCGCCCGCTCCTCCGCATAGTCGTCAGCCGCGACCGGGCGCTCCCCGATTCGCACGAGCCGCCCGCGCACCATCGGAAAGAGCCCGGGGGGCGCCATGCCGCGCTCCGCGAAAAAGCGCCCGATCGCCGTGACCTGGTCCGGCTGGATGTTGATGATGAAGCGGTTGGGAGCGTCCCGCGGCAGGCTCTCGTGCCACGTGCGCAGCAGGTCCGCGCGCACCAGGGTGAGCGTGAGCAGCGCCATGATGCCGAGCGCGAGCGCCACCACCTGGAGGATCGTGCCCAGCGCCCGGCGGCGCAGGTTCGCCACGCCGAAGCGCCACGAAACCCCGCGCGACTTCAGCGTCCCCACCGCGCGCAGCAGCGCCCAGGTGAGCGCGCACGCGCCCACCATGGCTGCGACGAACCAGCCGAGCACGGTGAGACCAAGCCGCAGCTCCTGCGCCCGCCACAGGATGAGTGCCGCGATGACCACGGCGCCGAGCCCGTACGCGATGATCGCGTCTCCCTGGGGCGCGCCCAGCTCGCGTCTCAGCACCCGCAGCGTCGGCACGCGCGCGAGGCTCACGAGCGGGGGCAGCGCGAAGCCCAGCAGCAGCAGCCACCCGACCGCTGCGCCATGGACCGCGGGCAGCACGCTTGCCGCGGGCAGCGTCACCGCGACCACCCGTCCGAGCCACGCCACCAGCACGGCCTGGGTGAGTGCCCCGATCGCGATCCCGGCCGACGCGGCGGCGGCGCCGAGCAGCGTGAAATGCGCAACATGCAGCCGCACGATCAGGGCCTGGCTCGCGCCCAGGCAGCGCATCAGGGCGCAGCCGTCGAGGTGGCGCTGCAGGTAGCGCCGCGCCGAGAGCGCGATCGCGACCGCAGCGAGGAAAACGCTCGAGAGCGCCGCCAGGTTGAGATACTTTTCGGCGCGCTCGAGCGCCGAGCGCACCTCGGGCCGGGCATCGCGCACGCCCTCGATGCGCGTTCCCGGCGCAAGCCGCTCGCGTGCCCAGGCCCGGTATGCATCCACGCTTGCGCTCTCTCCCGCAAGGAGCAAACGGTAACGGACGCGGCTGCCCGGTTGCACCAGGCGGGTCGCGGCGAGATCCTCGGCATTCAAAATGACGCGCGGGGCGCCGCTCAGGAATCCCAGCTCCACGCCCGGCTCGTGGGTGATCACGGCCCCGACCGCAAGGCGGCTCGCGCCCACCCCGATGCGGTCCTCCGCGGCGAGATCAAGCGAGGTGTGCAGCCGCTCGTCCACCCAGACCGTCCCGGGCTTCGGAATCGCCTCGGCGAGGCGATCGGGAGCAAACAGCCGGTCCGCGATGCGCAATTCCCCGCGCAACGGATAACCCGGAGACACCACCCTCACGTCGGCCAGGACGGTGCGCTCTCGCAGCACCACCATGCTGGGAAAGCGGATGACCTCGGCCGCGGCGAGCCCGCGGCGCGCCGCTTCCCGCTTGAGCTCCGGGTCGATCGCGCGGGAGTCGCTGATCACGAGGTCGGCGCCCAGCAGGCGGTTTGCTTCCAGCTCGAGCACCCGCTGCACGCGGTCGGTGAAGAAGCCGACCGTGGTGACGGCGGCGACCGCCACGACGATTGCGGTCGCGATCAGCGTGATCTCTCCCGCTCGAGCATCGCGCGCGAGCAGCCGCCACGCCAGCCGGATCTCGCGCAGGAGGCTCATGACGCCGCGCCCTCCAGGCGGCCGGCGGCGAGGCGCAGCACGCGGTCGCAGCGCGCCGTGATCGCCTCGTCGTGCGTCACCAGCAGCAGCGTCGTGCCGCTCTCGCGATTCAACTCGAACAGGAGCTCGATCACCTGCAGTCCCGTCGCCGCGTCCAGGTTGCCGGTCGGCTCGTCGGCCAGCAGCAGCTTGGGGCGGGTCACGAAGGCGCGCGCGATCGCGACGCGCTGCTGCTCGCCGCCGGAGAGCTGCTTCGGGTAGTGGTGCAGGCGGTCGGCGAGGCCCACCCGCCCGAGCATGGCCCGCGCCGGGGCGGATGCCTCGGGCGCGCCGGCGAGCTCGAGCGGCAGCATCACGTTCTCGAGCGCGGTCATCGCCGGCAGCAGCTGGAAGGACTGGAACACGAACCCGACCATCCGGCCGCGCAGCGCGGCGCGCCCGTCCTCATCGAGCGTGGTGAGATCGTGGCCGTCGATCCGCACCGAGCCCGCGCTCGGCGTATCGAGCCCCGCGAGGAGTCCCAGCAGGGTGGACTTTCCGGATCCGGACACCCCGACGATGGCGACCGACTCTCCTGCGCCGACCTCGAAACTCACGCCGCTCAAAATGGTCAGTTCGGTTGTGCCGGTGGTAACCTGCTTGCCGACTCCCGAGGCCTTGAGAATGATCTGCGCGCGGCTCATCGACTTCATCCTGCGTTCAATAATGGTGTGTGCGCTGGCCGCCCCGGCCGCAGCCAACGGCGCCGCGACAATCCTCGTCTTCGGCGACAGTCTCGCGACGGGATACGGTTTGCCCCGGGAAAGGAGCTGGGTCTACCTGCTCGAGCAACGCCTGCGTACGGAAAAGCTCGATTATAAAGTAGTCAACGCGAGCATCAGCGGTGAGACGACGCTCGGCGGCGTGAATCGCATCGCCGCCGCGCTCAAGGCACATCGCCCCGAGCTCGTGATTCTCGAGCTGGGCGGAAACGACGGGCTGCGCGGCGCGGCCCCCGAGTCGATCCGCCGCAACCTCGAGGCGATCACCGATGCGAGCCAGCGCGCCCGGGCCCGCGTGCTGCTGGTGGGCGTGCGCATGCCCCCGAACTATGGCATGGCCTACACCGAGAAGTTCCAGGAAGTCTTCAGCGCCGTGGCGCGCAGCCGCAAGCTGCCGCTCGTGCCCTTTCTGCTGGACGGCTTTGCCGAGGACCGCGGGCTCTTTCTGGACGACGGCATCCACCCCAACGCCGCGGCGCAGCCGCTGATCCTCGAAACCGTGTGGAAGGGACTGCGGCCGCTGCTCAGGTAACGACGACACGCGCGGCGCCGGTGCTGAGCGCGCCGATTTGCGCCGCGTGGTTGAACCCTTCGCGCTTGAAGACCTCCAGCACCGCGGGCGCCGTCGCGGCATCGCACGCGACGAGCAGCCCCCCGCTCGTCTGCGGATCGGTGAGAATCCTGCGGCGCCATTGCGGCCAGCTCCCCGGCAGCTCCACCGCATCCTGGCAGCTTGCCCAGTTGCGGTCCGAGGCGCCGGTCGCGTAGCCGGCCTCCACCAGCTGACGCGCGGCCGACAGGATCGGCACCCGGTCGAATTCGAGCTGCGCCTGAAGCTTCGAACCGCGGCAAATCTCGAGCAAATGCCCGAGCAGGCCGTAGCCGGTGACATCGGTCAGCGCGTGCACGCCCTCCATCTCGGCGAGCTTCAACCCCGGCGTGTTGAGCTGGGTCGCGGTCTCCAGCATCTGGCGGTACGACTTGTCCTTGAGCTCCCCCTTCTTGAGCGCGGCGCCCATCACGCCGATGCCGAGCCCCTTGCCCAGAATCAGGACATCACCCGCCCGGGCGCGGTCATTGCGCTTGACCTTGGCGGGATCGATCAGGCCGAGCGCGACCAGCCCGTAGAGCGGCTCGGGGGAGTCGATCGAATGGCCGCCGGCAATCGGCACGCCCACCCGCTCGCACACGTCGTGGCCGCCGGCGACGATGCGCTGCACGGCCCAGGTCGGAAGCTTTCCGAGGGGCACACCCAGCAGCGCGAGCGCGAGGATCGGGCGCGCGCCCATCGCGTAGACATCCGAGATCGCGTTGGTCGCGGCGATGCGCCCGAAGTCGTAGGGGTCGTCCACGATCGGCGTGAAGAAATCCGTGGTCGCGACGAGCGCCTGGGTATCGTTCAGACGGTACACCGCGGCATCGTCGCTCGTCTCGTTGCCCACGAGCAGGTTCGGCCACGCCTTCCCCAGCGGCGTTCCCGCAAGCACTTCGCTCAGCAACGCCGGCGTGAGCTTGCAGCCTCAGCCGCCGCCGTGCGCGAGCTGGGTGAGCCGGATCGTGGTGCCTTCCGTCGGCTTGTTCATGATTTCCCGTAAAATGTCCGCCGGTGCGCGCAGAAAAAAACAGGATTCCCGTGCGAGGTCCGGCCACGGCAACCGTAGCACACCTCACGGACTTTGACGAGGTCATCGACGTCCGCTCCGAGGGCGAATTCGCCGAGGACCACGTTCCCGGCGCGGTCAACTGCCCGGTCCTCGACGACGCCGCGCGCGCGCGCGTCGGCACGATCTACAAGCAGCGCTCCGCGTTCGAGGCGAAGAAGATCGGCGCAGCGCTCGTGAGCGCCAGCATCGCGCGCCATCTCGACGAGCGCTTCCTCGACCGGCCGCGGGAGTGGCGGCCGCTGGTGTACTGCTGGCGCGGGGGCAGCCGCAGCGGCGCCTTCGCGCACGTGCTGCACCAGGTCGGCTGGCGCGTCGCGCAGCTCGACGGCGGCTACCGCGCCTACCGGCGGGCGGTCGTTTCCGACCTTGAGCGCCTGCCGAAGCGAGTTCGCCTGCGCGTGGTGTGCGGGCTGACCGGAAGCGGCAAGAGCCGATTGCTCGCCGCGCTGCGCGATGCCGGCGCCCAGGTGCTCGATCTGGAGGCGCTCGCCGCGCACCGCGGCTCGGTCCTCGGGGAGCTGCCGGATGTCCCCCAGCCGACGCAGAAGATGTTCGAGAGCCGGGTGTGGGCGGCGCTCACCGGATTCGACCGCAAGCGCCCGGTCTACGTCGAGGCCGAGAGCCGGAAGATTGGCTCGCTGCGCGTGCCCGAGGCGTTGATCCAGGCGATGTGGAAAGCGGACTGCATCGTGCTGGAAGCGCCCGATGCGGCGCGGGTCGAGCTCCTCAAGCGCGAGTACGCCCATTTCTTCGAGCAGACGGCGGCGCTCGGCCGCCAGCTGGATTGCCTGCTGCCCCTGCACGGGCACGCGATCATCGCCCGGTGGAAGGAGCTCGCAGCCGCGCGCCGCTGGGACAAGCTGATCGTCGAGTTGCTGGTGCGCCATTACGATCCCGCCTACACCCGTTCCACCGGCAAGCACTACGCGAAGCTGTCGCAGGCGCTCAAGCTCGCGCTCGGGAGCGCGGATGACGCGGCTTTCGCTCCGCTCGCCCGCCGCTGCCTCGAAACAGAGCTCCCGTGAAGCTGGGCCTGCGCATCGAGGTCGCCACGCTGCGCGGCACGCGCGAGGCCGTGCCGCGGCTCGCCGCGGCCCTGAAGGAAGCGCAAGCGGGTGCGACGTTCCTGTTCAGCCTCGGGCCCGATCACACCGGCCGCGCGCTCGGCAGTCTCCCGCGCGTGCCCCGGCTCAAATGCTACGGGCTGCGCGCGCTCCTTTCGGGGACGCTCCTGCCCGGCGCCGATATCGGCCGGGGCGGCGCGGACGCGATGCGCGCCGTGAGCGCGGAAGGACACGAGGCGGGAATCCTGGCCTACGACCGCGTCGGCTGGTTGAAGCGCATCGGCGCCGCGGACGAGGCGTGGACGGCGGCCGCGATGGCGCGTGCGCGCGGCCGCTACGAGGAGATTTTCGGCGCCCCGGCCCTGACGCACGGCGCCCCGGACTGGCGCATGAACCGCTACGCCTTCCGCTACACGCAGCGGCTCGGCTTCCGCCACTGCTCCGACACGCGCGGCACCGGCCCGTTCGTCCCGGTCCTGCGCGGCGAGATCGTCGCCTGCCCGCAGCTGCCCACTACCCTGCCCACCTTCGATGAGTTGCTCGGCGGGGGCGGCTCGCCGGACGAGGCGGTGCGCCGGCTGCTCGAGGCGAGCCGCGATCCACCGCCCGCCGGACACGTCTATGCGCTGCGCGCCGAAGTCGAGGGAACGGTGTTCGCGCCCGCGCTGCGCGCGCTCCTCGCCGGCTGGCGCGCGCTCGGCTACCAGGTGGTTGCGCTTCGCGACTACGCGGCGGGACTCGACCTCGCCCGGCTGCCGCGGCGCATCGTCGAGCTGCAGCCGCTCGCGGGGCCGCGCGGCGGCGCCGCGACCGAAGGCAGGGAGTTCCTCGCGCCATCGTGATATTTCCGTCATTTTTCCGTCGCTTGCGCGCGGCGGCGGTTTGCTTCACCATTAAGAAAAAACGAGCGCGAGGAGGAAACGCTCAGCTGAATGCTTGACCAGCCTGCCCCTGATTTCGAGTTGCCAGCCACCGGCGGCAAGAAGTTCCGCCTCTCCCGCGCCCACGGCGCGTCGCTCGTGCTCTATTTCTATCCGAAGGACAACACCCCGGGCTGCACCCTGGAGGGCCAGCAGTTCCGCGATCTCTACCCGGAATTCGACAAGGCCGGCTGCGCCGTCTACGGCGTCTCGCGCGACAGCATCAAGTCGCACGAAGCCTTCAAGGCGAAGATGCGCTTCCCATTCGATCTCCTTTCCGACGAGGAGGAGACGGCCTGCAAGCTCTACGGCGTCATCAAGATGAAGAAGTTGTATGGCAGAACGGTGCGGGGCATCGAGCGCAGCACCTTCGCGATCGACTCCAGGGGAATCCTGCGCCGCGAGTGGCGCGGGGTCCGCGTCCCCGGGCACGTGCAGGAGGTGCTCGAATTCGTCAGGACCCTGAAATGAGATGACATCCCGCAAGGCCGCCCCCGCCCCGTCCTCCGTCGTCGCCCGCTTCCCCTCCGCCTCGAAGCTCTTCGTGCTCGACACCAACGTGTTGATGCACGATCCCACGAGCCTCTTCCGGTTCCAGGAGCACGACCTCTACATCCCCATGGCGACGCTCGAGGAGCTCGACCACAACAAGCAGGGCGTCTCGGAGGTCGCGCGCAACGCGCGCCAGGCCAGCCGTACCCTCGACGCGATGCTCGGGCGCTGGGACGCCGCCATCGCGGGGGGCATCGCGCTCGAGGTGCACGGGGACAAGAGCGCCACCGGGCGCCTCTACCTGCAGACCGAGTCCATCAACGGGGACCTCCCCGCCGGGCTCGCCGCCGGCAAGTCCGACAACCAGGTGCTCGCGGTCGTCCGCCACCTGCAGGAAAAGGATCCAAAGCGCCCGGTGATCCTGGTGTCGAAGGACATCAACATGCGCATCAAGGCGCGCGCGCTGGGGCTCGCCGCCGAGGACTACTTCAACGACAAGGTGCTCGAGGACACCGACCTCCTCCATACCGGCGCGCGCGAGCTGCCGGCGGATTTCTGGGACAGCCACGGCCGCGAGATGGAGTCGTGGCAGCAGTCCGGGCACACCTTCTACCGCGTGCGCGGGCCGCTGTGCGGCGAGCTGCTGGTAAACGAGTTCGTCTACCTCGAGGGCGAGCGCCCGTTTTTCGCCCAGGTCAGGGAAGCGGGCGGCAAGGCCGTGGTGCTGGCCACCCTGCGCGACTATGGCGGGCAGCGGCATAATGTCTGGGGCATCAGCGCGCGCAACCGCGAGCAGAACTTTGCGTTGAACGCCCTCATGAACCCGCAGATCGACTTCGTGACGCTGCTCGGCCAGGCCGGCACCGGCAAGACGCTGCTCGCGCTCGCCGCGGGCCTCGCGCAGACCCTCGAGCAGAAGCACTACACCGAGATCATCGTGACGCGGGTCACGGTGCCGCTGGGCGAGGATATCGGCTTTCTCCCCGGCACCGAGGAAGAAAAGATGAACCCGTGGATGGGCGCGCTCGAGGACAACCTGGATGTCCTCAACCGCACCGACGACGAGGCGGGCGAATGGGGGCGGGCCGCCACCCGGGACCTCATCCGCTCGCGCATCAAGATCAAGTCATTGAACTTCATGCGCGGGCGCACCTTCATCCACAAGTACCTGATCCTCGACGAGGCGCAGAACCTCACGCCCAAGCAGATGAAGACCCTCATCACGCGCGCGGGTCCCGGCACCAAGGTGGTGTGCCTCGGCAACATCGCGCAGATCGACACCCCCTACCTCACCGAGGGCAGCTCGGGGCTCACCTACGTGGTGGACCGCATGAAGGGCTGGTCGCACAGCGCGCACGTGACGCTGACGCGCGGGGAGCGCTCGCGCCTCGCCGACTACGCCGCCGAGGCGCTCTAGCCTAGAAGCGGCCGGGATCGGCGTAGTTCTCGAAGCGGGTGAACTCGCCGCGGAAGGTGAGCTTCACCGTGCCGATCGGGCCGT